>JBQTHC010000039.1:0-109611 GCA_052390255.1 Microthrixaceae bacterium | reverse complement strand
AAGCCCGGAACGACCCCCCCCACGAACGCGGGGGTGCCTCTGGCCGACCTGACCCGCCAGCGGGTCAGCGGAGCACGTAGTCGTCGGGATCGGGCACGCGGGTCTGCTGCCAGTACTCGAGCAGGCTGAACGGCCAGTTCTGCGCGACGCGGCCCTTCGCGTTGCGGTACCAGCTGTTCACCTCCGCGGCGCCCCACACCATCGTGCGGTTCGCGGCGTCGATGCGCTCGTTGTACGCGTCGTGCACGTCAGCGCGGCAGTCCATCGAGCGGTGGCCGCCTTCGAGGAGCATGCGCGTGGCCTCGAGCAGGTAGTGCACCTCGCACTCGGAGAAGTAGATGATGCTGCCGTTGATCACGATGTTCGTGTTCGGTCCGTAGAGCAGGAACAGGTTCGGGAACGCGGGGATCGTGAGACCGAGGTAGGCGCGGGCGTCGCCGCCCCATCGCTCGTGCAGGTCGACGCCGCCGCTGCCGATCACTCGCATCGGGGTGAGGAACTCCGACGCGGTGAAGCCGGTGCCGTAGATGATCACGTCGACCTCGTGGTCGACGCCGTCGACGGTGCGCACGCCCTTGTCGGTGATCTCCGCGATGCCCTCGGTGTGCACGGACACGTGCGGCCGCTGCAGCGCTCGGGCCCAGCTCCCGTTGTCGCGCACGATGCGCTTCGCGAGCGGCGGGTACGGCGGGATCATCTTCTCCCGCAGCTCGGGGTCGGTGAACTCCGCCTCGAGGTGCGCGGTGAGCAGCTGGCGCACCATCTCGTTGAGCATGCTCATCGAGCGGTGCTGGTCGGGCCACTCGGGGTCGACGACCGCCGCGGGGAGCAGACCCTCGTGCATCCGCCAGAACTGCACGAGCCGATCCCAGCGCGCGTAGTCGGGGATCCAGCGCATCAGCCAGCAGAGGTCGGCGGGAAGGTCGTCGTGGTAGTTCGGCGTGGGCGCGAGCCACGGAGGCGTGCGCTGGAACACGAGCAGCTCCTCGACCTCGCCCTCGATCTCGGGGATGAGCTGCGCGGAGCTGGCGCCGGTGCCGATGACCGCGACGCGCTTGCCAACGAGGTCGACATCGTGATCCCAGCGCGCCGAGTGGAACCACGGCCCCGCGAACGAGTCGATGCCGGGGATGGCAGGGAGCTTCGGACGGTTGAGCTGGCCGACCGCGGACACGACCATCTCGAAGGTCTCGACCGCGTCTGTGCCGTTCTTCGCGCGTGTGGTGAGCGACCAGCGCTGCTCGTCGTCGTCGAAGCGCGCCTCCACCACCTCGGTGCCGAAGCGGATGAGCGGCCGCAGATCGAAGTCCTCGGCGCAGCGCCGGAAGTAGTCGAGGAGCGCCGGTTGCGTCGAGAAGAACTGCGGCCACTCGCTGCTCTGCGCGAACGAGTAGCTGTAGAAGTGGTTCGGCACGTCGACGCGGCAGCCGGGGTAGGTGTTCTCGTACCAGGTGCCGCCGACCTCGTCGTCCTTCTCGAGGATCGTGACGTCGATGCCGGCCTGGCGCAGGCGGTGCGCCGCGAGCAGTCCTGACATGCCGGCGCCGATCACCGCGACGCGCCACGGCGTGGCGGGAGCGACATCGTGCTTCGTCCATCCGGGGGCGCGCAGGTCGGTGCCGCCGAGCGCGAGCTCTTCGCGCAGCACCGCGTACCAGTCGTCGGTGGGGGGCCCGACGAGGAACTCGATCAGCGAGTGGAGCGCGTCGGGTGTGGGGTCGGGCGCGGGCGGCGCACCCGCGTCGCGATGGCGGATCAGGGCCTCGAGCGCGACCGATCGGGCGAGCGCGAGCTGATCGGGGGTGAAGCCCGCGTCGGGCTGCATCATGAGGAGCGGGTCGGGTCGCAGCTCGTCGCGCAGCACCGACAGGTCGCCCGTGAGGTGGGCCACTGCGGGGAGGATCGTGATGACGTCGGCGGCGTCGACCGCTGCGCGCAGCCGCTCGTTGGTCGCGGCGGCGAGGTCCCCCTGGTCCATCGCGCCAGTCGACCCGACGTTGACCACGCGGTCAAGTTGCGGCCACCTTCCGGTTCTCGGGCGAAAAACGGACCGCCCGGGTACACAGACCGCCCGAGAACGGCCTGGGGGGCTCGGGTCGGTAACAGAGACGCCCTCCCGATTACCGGTCTAGGGTCACCCCCATGCCGCGGACCCTCCTCGCCCCTGCGCTCCCGTCGACGCTCGACACGGGCGGCGACGCCTTCCGACAGAACCGCGCGGACGTCCTCGAGCAGATCGAGGTGATCGACGGGCTGCTCGACGAGGCGGCAGCCGGCGGCGGACCGGCCGCGATGGAGCGCATGCGGTCCCGCGGCAAGCTGCCGATCCGCGAGCGCATCGCCAACGTGCTCGACCCGGACAGCCCCTTCCTCGAGATCAGCGCGCTCGCCGGCTACGGCTCCGACTACACGATCGGCGGCGGCATGGTGGTGGGCGTCGGCGTGATCGCGGGCGTCGAGTGCGTGGTGATGGGCAACGACCCGTCGGTGCTCGGCGGCGCGCTCACCCCGTACGCAGGCAAGAAGTGGTCTCGCGCGATCGAGATCGCGCGAGACAACCGCATGCCGTACGTGAGCTTCGTCGAGTCCGCCGGTGCCGACCTTCGCGTGCAGACCGGTGGTGGCGACGGCGGCGCGCCGCGGCGGCGCGTCCAGACCGACCACTTCGCCGAGACCGGCCGTCCCTTCTACGACATGATCGAGCTCTCGAAGCTCGGCATCCCCACGGTGTGCGTGGTGTTCGGCTCGTCCACCGCGGGCGGCGCGTACCAGCCGGGCCTGTCCGACTACGTGATCGTGGTCAAGGAGCAGTCGAAGATCTTCCTCGCCGGCCCGCCGCTCGTGAAGATGGCCACCGGAGAGGAGAGCGACGACGAGACGCTCGGCGGCGCACGCCTCCACGCGGAGGTGTCGGGGCTCGGCGACTACTTCGCCGAAGACGAGATGGACGCGCTGCGCATGTGCCGCGAGGTGATCTCGCACCTCAACTGGCGCAAGGCCGGGCCCGAGCCGTCGCTGCAGCCCGACGCACCGCTCCACGATCCCGAGGAGCTGCTCGGCCTCGTGAGCCGAGACCTGCGTCAGCCGGTCGACGTGCGTGACGTGGTGGCGCGCTTGGTCGACGGCTCGCGCTTCGAGGAGTTCAAGCCGCGATACGGCTCGACGGTGGTGTGCGGCTGGGCGTCGATCCACGGCTATCCCGTGGGGATCCTCGGCAACAACGGCGTGATCTACCCAGAGGGCGCGGAGAAGGCGGCGCACTTCATCCAGCTCTGCAACCAGGTGGACGTGCCGCTCGTGTTCCTCCAGAACATCACCGGCTACATGGTCGGCAAGGACTACGAGGCCGCGGGGATCATCAAGAAGGGCTCGCAGATGCTCAACGCGGTCACCAACTCCACGGTGCCGCACCTCACGGTGATCATCGGCGCGTCGTACGGCGCGGGCACGTACGGCATGTCGGGGCGCTCCTTCGGCAACCGGTTCACGTTCCTGTGGCCGACCGCCAAGATCGCGGTGATGGGTCCGAAGCAGATCGCCGGCGTGATGTCACAGGTGCGACGCGGGCAGGCCGCGCGCAAGGGTCTCGACTTCGACGAGGAGGAGGACGCGAAGATCGTCGCCGCGGTCGAGGCGATCCAGGAGCAAGGGTCGCTGGCGCTCGTCGCGAGCGGCGCGATCAGCGATGACGGCATCATCGACCCGCGCGACACCCGCACGGTCCTCGGCCTGTGCCTCTCCGTCGTCCGCAACGGTCCCGTGAAGGGCGCCGACGGCTACGGGGTCTTCCGCCTGTGATCGTCCTCGTCGAAGCGGAGCTTCTCCTCGGAGCTGGTCGTGTCGGCTGCGCCGACGCCGAGTGCACCCCCCGCCGATCTCGCAGCACTCGGAGGCGCTCATGAGCGTGTCCATCACCTGCCTGCTCGTCGCGAACCGAGGGGAGATCGCGCGGCGGGTGTTCCGCACCGCTCGCGCGATGGGGATGCGCTGCGTCGCGGTCTACGCCGACGCGGACGCGGCCGCCCCGTTCGTGGCCGAGGCTGACGAGGCCGTGCGACTCCCCGGCGGGTACCTCGACGCAGCGGCGATCATCGACGCTGCTCGCGCGACCGGCGCCGACGCGGTTCATCCGGGCTACGGCTTCCTCTCGGAGAACGCCGGGTTCGCGCGCGACGTGATCGCTGCGGGCCTCACGTGGGTCGGCCCACAGCCGGAGGTCATCGCCTCGATGGGCGACAAGCTCGCCGCGAAGCAGGTGGCGATCGATGCGGGTGTGCCCACGCTCCCGTCATCCGAGGATCCCACGGCCGACCAGGCCGTGGGGTACCCGCTGCTCGTCAAGGCAGCCGCAGGCGGAGGCGGCAAGGGCATGCGCGTCGTCGAGTCGGCCGACCACCTCGTCGAGGCCGTGGCGGGCGCGCGCCGCGAGGCGGCCGGCGGCTTCGGTGACGACCGAGTGTTCCTCGAGCGCTACGTGCCCCGCGCGCGTCATGTGGAGATCCAGATCCTCGGCGACGCGCACGGCGCGCTCGTCCACCTCGGTGAGCGCGAGTGCTCGATCCAGCGCCGCCACCAGAAGGTGCTCGAGGAGTCGCCGTCGCCGATCGTCGACGCCGAGCTCCGCGCCACGATGGGCGAGGCCGCGCTGCGCCTCGCGCGCGCCATCGGCTACCAGTCCGCCGGCACGGTCGAGTTCCTCGTGGATGACGCGACGCGCGCGTTCTTCGTCCACGAGGTGAACACGCGCCTCCAGGTGGAGCACGCGGTGACCGAGGAGGTCACCGGCATCGACCTCGTGCGCGAGCAGCTGCGCGTCGCCGCCGGCGAGCCGCTCGGCTACGCCCAGGACGACGTCGCGTTCCGCGGCCACGCGATCGAGGCGCGGCTCTACGCGGAGGATCCCGCGGCCGGCTTCCTGCCCGCGACGGGGACGCTTGCTGTGTTCGCGCCCGCGGACGAGCCGCGGGTGCGCTGGGACTCGGGCGTGGAGACGGGATCGGTCGTGCGCGTCGACTTCGACCCGATGCTCGCCAAGGTGGTGGCGCACGCGCCCACGCGCGCCGAGGCGGCAGGTCGCCTCGCGCTCGCGCTCGAGCGGCTGCACGTCGGCGGGGTCACGACCAACCGTGACTTCCTCGCCGCGACGCTGCGTGATCCGGCGTACCTCGCCGGCGACACCACCACCGACTTCATCGAACGGATCGCACCCGCGCCAGCCCTCGAGCTGTCGGCCGACGAGCTGCGTCGCGCCGCGGTGGCGGTCGCCCTGTGGCTGCAAGGCGACAGCCGAGCGCATGCAGTTGTGCAGGCCGGGCTCCCGAGCGGCTGGCGCAACGGGCGCCTTCCCGACCAGCGCGTCGTGCTCGCACACGGCGACACCGAGGTGGCGGTCTCCTACCGATCGCGGCGCGACGGGTCCTTCGCCGTCGACGTCGACCACGCGACGGACGATCCGGCGGAAGGTGCCGCGAGGGTGCACGCGTGGTCGCCGCACCACATCGACGTGGCGGTCGACGGCATCCGAGCGGCCACGAGGATCACCCGCGCCGACGGGCACATCCACGCGCAGGTGGCGCGCGGCACGCTGAGCTTCGCGGTGCTGCCGCGCTTCGTGGTCCCCGGCACCGACCTGCCACACGCTGGCCTCATGGCGCCGATGCCCGGCGTCGTGCTCGAGGTTCGCTGCGTTCCCGGCGATCGGGTCGAGGCCCGCCAGACGCTCGTGGTGCTCGAAGCGATGAAGATGGAGCACCACGTGCGTGCGCCAGCCGACGGCGTGGTGGCGGAGGTGCGCGTCACGGTGGGGCAGCACGTCGAGAACGGAACGCTCCTCGTCGAGTTCGAGGCCGAGGACGACGAAGCGGGTGCGACGTAGTGGCGGCACCGCTGCGCATCGCCAACTGCTCCGGCTTCTACGGCGACCGCCTGTCCGCGGCCCGCGAGATGGTGGAGGGCGGCCCGATCGACGTGCTCACCGGCGACTGGCTCGCCGAGCTCACGATGCTCATCCTCGCCCGCACGCAAGCCAAGCGTCCTGGCGGCGGCTACGCCCGCACGTTCGTGACCCAGATGGAGCACGTCATGGGCACCTGCCTCGATCGCGGCATCAAGGTCGTGTCGAACGCCGGCGGCCTGGACCCCGACGGCTGCGCCGAGGCCGTCGCGGAGGTGGCGGACAAGCTCGGTCTCGCGCCCACGATCGCGTACGTCGACGGCGACGATCTGCTGCCGCGGCTCGACGAGCTGCTCGCCGCGGGCGTGGACCTCGCGCACTTCGAGACGGGCGAACCGCTCGGCGACGCATCGCGCTTCATCAGTGCCAACGCGTACCTCGGCTGCTGGGGGATCGTCGACGCGCTGCGCCGGGGCGCCGACATCGTCGTCACCGGGCGCACCACCGACGCTGCGGTGGTGTGCGGTCCAGCGGCCTGGCACCACGGCTGGGCGCGCGACGACTGGGATGCGCTCGCGGGTGGCGTGGTTGCGGGCCACATCATCGAGTGCGGCACGCAGGCGACCGGCGGCAACTACTCCTTCTTCACCGAGCTTGGCGGCATGGCCCGCACCGGGTTCCCCTGGGCCGAGGTGGCGGAGGACGGGTCGTGCGTGATCGGCAAGCACGACGGCACCGGCGGTGCGGTCACGGTCGGCACCGTCACCTCGCAGCTCCTCTACGAGATCGGTGGCCCCGCGTACCTCGGCCCGGACGTGACGGCACGGTTCGACACGATCGAGCTCGCGGAGCTGGCACCGGATCGCGTGCGCGTGTTCGGCACGCGTGGCGAGCCGCCGCCCCCCACGCTCAAGGTGGCGATGAACGAGCTCGGCGGCTACCGCAACGACATCGGCGTGGCGCTCACGGGCCTCGACATCGAGGCGAAGGCGGCACTCGTGGAGGAGGCGTTCTGGCTGGCGTGCCCGATCGGGCGCGAGGACTTCGCGAGCGTCACCACGCGCGTGAGCCGCACGGACAAGGACGACCCAGCCACCAACGAGGAGGCCGTCGCGGTGTGGCGCCTCACCGTGAAGGATCCCGACGAGCACAAGGTGGGCCGAGCGGTCTCTGCTGCGCTGACCGAGCTCGGGCTCGCGACCATCCCTGGGTTCTTCGGCGTCGGCGGCGGTGGGTCAGGCGGTGCGCGCGCCTACGGCGTCTACCGCCCCGCGGTCGTGCCCGCCGATCTCGTCCCGCAGCACGTGGTGGTCCTCGGCGGCGACCGCACGGTGGTCGACTCGGTCGCGCCCGCGGGCCACGTCGAGGTCGCGCCGACGTCCGGTCCTTCGGCGGCGGTCCCGGCGGGCGCCGTGGTCTCGGTGCCGATCGGGCGCGTGGTCGGCGCGCGCTCGGGTGACAAGGGCGGCAACGCGAACCTGGGCGTGTTCGCGCGCACCGACGAGGCGTGGGCCTGGCTCGACGCCTTCCTGACCACGGAGCGACTGCAGCAGATGCTCCCCGAGACCGCCCCGCTCCTCGTCGAGCGCCATCGCCTGCCCGCGCTGCGGTCGATCAACTTCGTCATCCACGGGTTGCTGCAGGAGGGGGTCGCCGCGGCGACGCGGCAGGACGGGCAGGCCAAGAGCCTCGGGGAGTGGCTCCGCGCCCGAGTGGTCGACGTGCCGGCAGCGCTGCTCGGAGCCACGTGATGGCCACCGCCCTCGCGCCCGACGAGACCCAACGCCGCTTGCGTGCGGTTCCCCGACCGAAGCCGATCCTCGGGCGTCAGCGCGAGCTCGAGCTCACCAACCGGCAGCGACAGATCCTCGACGAGATGGAGGACCTCGTGGCGGGGGGATTCGCCGAGCTCACGATGGCCGAGCTCGCGGCACGCCTCAACTGCTCCCTGCGCACGCTCTATGCGCTCGCTGCGAGTCGCGACGAGCTCGTGCTCGTGGTGATCGATCGAAGCCTGTGGCGCATCGGCCGCCAGGCTCGCGACGCGATCGGTGAGGACCTCGCGCCGCTCGACGCGATCCGTGCGTACCTCGAGGCCGCCACGGTGGCGGTCAGCGGCTGGACCGAAGGGTTCGCGCGCGACCTCGCAGCGGTCCCTGCCGCGCAGCACCTCCAGGACGACCACAACGAGTACCTCTTCGCGGTCACGCGGACGCTGCTCGATCTCGCCGTGGAGCGACGCGACATCGCGCCCGTCGACACGGCCGCCGTGGCGCGCGTCCTCGCAGGACTCGGTCGGTTCTTCTCCGGACCGGCTGTGATCCCCACCCTGCGGTCCTCGCCAAAGGAGGCGGCCGACGAGGTCGTCGACCTGATCATCGGAGGGCTGCGCGCCCTCGCCATGGAAGGAGCGTCATGACCGACGTGCACGAGGTGGCCGCCGACCTCCGAGCGGAGCAGGACCTGCTCGACACGATCGTCGCCCCCCTGACCGACGAGGAGTGGCAGCGATCGACGCCTGCCGAAGGGTGGACCATCGCCGACACGATCGGCCACCTCACCTACTTCGACGGCGCTGCCGCCACAGCGGTCACCGACCCGGACGCGTTCGCTGCGTCGATCCTGGATCTCGTGGCCGCACCTGACGGCGGTGCAGCGCTCACCCTCGGACGGGACCGATCACCGAAGGGGCTGCTCACGAAGTGGCGAGCGAACCGAGCTCGGCTCTCCGACGTGGCCGCCACCCTGACGAATGACGTGCGGATCGCGTGGTACGGACCGTCGATGGGCGCGAAGTCCTTCCTGACAGCGCGGCTGATGGAGTGCTGGGCGCACGGCCAGGACATCGTCGACGCGCTCGGCGTCGAGCGACCTTCGTCGGATCGGGTCCGTCACATCGCGCAGCTCGGGTTCATCACGCGCGGCTGGAGCTACATCAACCGCGGGATGGAGGTGCCCGCCGGCGACGTGCGCGTGGAGCTCGTCGGGCCCTCGGGCGCGCAGTGGACGTTCGGTCCTGACGACGCCCCCGATCGCGTCACCGGTCCGGCGGTCGACTTCTGTCTCGTGGTGACGCAGCGCCGGCACGTGGACGACACCGCGCTCGCGGTCGACGGTGCGGTTGCCCGCGACTGGCTCGAGCGGGCGCAAGCCTTCGCGGGCGGCCCCACCGAGGGCCGTCCGAGGACGACGCGCTGATGTCGGTCGTCCTCACCGAGCTCGTCGACGGCGTCCTCACGGTCACGCTCGCCGACGAGGCGAACCGCAACGCGCTCGGTGGCCAGCTCGTGAGCGAGCTCGTGGCCGCGCTCGACGCCGCTGACGCCGACCCGGACGTGCGCGTCGTCGTCCTCACCAACTCGGGCAGCGTGTTCTGCGCCGGGGCGAACCTCTCGGAGCGCTCCTCGGATGCGGCCCCTGCGGCGGTGCGGAGCCCCCAGGACCTCTTCGGGCGCTTCGCGCGGTCGCCGAAGCCCTACGTGGGCCGCATCGCCGGCCACTGCGTCGCCGGTGGCATGGGGCTCGCGGCGGCGATGGACGTGTCGATCGCGGTCGACGACGCGAAGTTCGGCTTCACCGAGGTCCGGGTCGGAGTGGCACCCGCGGTGATCTCGGTGGTCTGCCTCCCCAAGCTGCGCGACGCCGACGCGCGGAGCGCATTCCTGCGCGGCAGCCGCTTCAGCGCGGCGGAGGCCGCGCGCATCGGACTCGTCAACGCGGCCGTCCCGCGTGCGCAGCTCGACGCGGAGGTCGCCGCAGTCGTCACCGACCTCCTCGCGGGCGGCCCCGAGGCGATCGCCGCCGCGAAGCGGCTGCTGCTCGTGGTGCCGAGCATGCCGCGCGACGACGCGTTCGAATGGACTGGTGAGCTCTCCGCTCGCCTGTTCCGCGGCGACGAGGCCCGTGAGGGCATGACCGCGTACCTCGAGAAGCGCCCGGCCGCTTGGGTGCGACCGGGACCCCCACAAGGAGCCTGACCATGCAGACCCCCATCACCGACATGTTCGGCATCGACCTGCCGATCCTCGCGTTCAGCCACTGCCGCGATGTGGTCGCCGCCGTGTCGAAGGCGGGCGGCATGGGCGTGCTCGGCTCCGTCGCGCACTCGCCGGAGCAGCTCGAGGTGGATCTCGCGTGGATCGAGGCCGAGGTGGGCGGTCGGCCCTACGGCGTCGACCTCATCGTCCCGGCCAAGTACGCGGGCTCCGACGAAGGCGGGCTGTCGCTGAAGGCGGTGCAGGACCTGATCCCGGCCGAGCACGTCGCGTTCGTCAACGACATCCTGCGTCGCTACGACGTGCCGGAGCTGCCGAGCGACGACGACCGACCCGGCGCGGGTGGCGGGCCGGTGCGCGACACGGGCAGCGGCATGATCTTCTCTGCTGAGCGCGCCGAACCACAGCTCGAGATCGCGCTCTCGCACAGGACGGCGCTCGTCGTCAACGCGCTCGGGCCGCCCACCGCGCACATGATCGAGCGGGCGAAGGAGGCGGGCCGTCGGATCGGCGCGCTCGCCGGGGCCGCGCAGCACGCGGAGCGGCACGTGAACGCGGGCGTCGACATGATCGTCGCGCAGGGGTACGAGGCCGGCGGTCACACGGGGGAGATCGGCACGATGGTGCTCATCCCCGAGATCGTCGACGCGGTGGGTGACGTGCCGGTGCTCGGCGCAGGCGGCATCGGGCGCGGTCGGCAGATGGCCGCAGCGATGGCGCTCGGCGCCGCGGGCGTGTGGTGCGGATCGGTGTGGCTCACCACCGAGGAGGCCGAGACGCACCCGGTCGTGAAGGAGAAGTTCCTGAAGGCGACGTCGGCCGACACGATCCGGTCGCGCTCGCGCACCGGCAAGCCGGCGCGGCAGCTCAAGTCGGCCTGGACCGAGGAGTGGGACGACCCGTCGACCCCGCAGCCGCTCGGCATGCCGATCCAGCCGGTGCTCGTGAACGCGGCGCTCGACCGGATCGACCGTGCGGCCTATCGCAAGGGCTCCGGTGCCGAGCAGCTCGCGAACTACTTCGTGGGTCAGATCGTGGGCAGCATGAACACGTCGAAGACCTCGGCGCAGGTGGTGTTCGACATGGTCGACGAGTTCATCGAGGTCACGCAGTCCCTCGCGCACCAGCTCGAGGTCTGAGACACGGACAAGGCGGCCGTTAGGCTAGGTGGCCGTGCCACGCGTCGCTGCAATCGGTCTCGACGCGGCCGAGTGGACGCTCGTCGAACGGCTCCTCGCCGATGGTGAGATGCCGCATCTCGAGCGCCTCCGCGCGCGCAGCGCCGCGGCCCGGCTGCAGGATCCCGTCGACTACCGGACCGGCCTCGTGTGGGAGCACTTCCTCACCGGGCGCGGCGCCGCGAGCAACGAGCGCTGGGCCGCCGTCGAGTTCGATCCGAGCACCTACGACGTGTGGCAGGAGGGCGCTCGGCCGACGGCGCCCTTCTACGCGTCGGATCCACCGCTGCCGGCGGTCATCTTCGACGTGCCCTACACCTCGCTCGCACACCCGGTCGACGGCGCGGTGGTGGTCGGGTGGGGCGGCCACGACCCGGGCCACCCCCGCGCCTCCATGCCGAGGGGACTCCTCGACGAGATCGACGCGCGCTTCGGGCCGCATCCCGCCTTCGCCAACGACTACGAACCGATCTGGCACCGGGCCGACGCCATCGACCAGCTCTGCGACGCGCTCATCGTCGGGACGACCCGGCGGGCCGACGCGGCCCGCTGGCTGCTGGAGCGCAACCCGCGATGGGAGCTCTTCGTCACCGTCCTCTCCGAGCCGCACTCCGCCGGCGAGCACCTCTGGCACGGGATCGACCCGCATCACCCCGCGGCCGGCACACGAACCGCCGCGTTGGCCGGGCGTCGTCTGCGCGAGGTGTACCGCGCGGTAGACGACGCGCTCGGGCGCATCCTCGCCGCCCTGCCCGCCGATGCGAGCGTCGTCGTGTTCGCGATGCACGGCATGGGACCGAACGACGCGGATGTCGCGTCGATGGTGCTCTTGCCGGAGCTGCTGATGCGCCTCCAGACGGGTCGCTCGCTCCTGCGCGGTCCACCCGCGCCGAGCTGGGACACGGCCGGATGCGAGCCGATCATCCCGGTCGGGGGCTGGAGCGCGTACGTAGGCGAGTTCGTGCACAGCGGCGCGCCGCTCGGCACCCGCCTGCGAGGTGAGGCGCGACATCGGCTCCGTCGCCTCCGGCCCCGCCGCCTGCCCGCACCGCCCGCGGCTGGGGTGACGGGCGCGCTCGGGCGGCGCATCGAACCCGAGAACCGCCTGAGCCCCGCGGAGATCGGCGTGCCCCGATCGTCGGTCGCCTGGCAGATCCCGATGCGCTATCGCCGCTGGTGGCCCACGCTGGAGGCGTTCGCGCTGCCGACCTTCTACGACGGTCGGATCCGCCTGAACGTGCGCGGGCGTGAGCGCGACGGCCTGGTCGACCCGGCCGACTACACCAGCACGTGCGATCGGCTGGAAGGCGAGCTGCTCGCGTGCCGCGATGCGCGCACCGGCGGCCCCCTCGTCGAGCGGGTCGATCGGTTGCGGACTGCAGATCCGATGGCGGCGGACGGACCCGATGCGGACCTCCAGGTCGTGTGGGCGTCGACCGCCGACGCGCTCGTCCACCCCACGATCGGACGCATCGGCCCGGTTCCCTACCGGCGCACGGGCGGGCACAGCCCGAACGGCTTCGCATTCGTGTCCGGACCCGGGATCGAGCCGCGCGACCTCGGGCTGCGCCACGCGCAGGACGTCACGCCCACCGTGCTGCGGTTGTTGGGGCGACCGACCCCCCGCTCGCTCGACGGGTGCCCCCTGGTCGACGAGGTGTCGACACGCTGAGCGACGCGCCCCCGGTCCGGCTGAGCGTCGTCGTCTGCACGCTCGACCGCGCCGAGCTGCTCGACGGCTGCCTCCGCGCCGTGCTTGCCGACCGGCCCCGCGACGGATCTGTTGAGGTTGTCGTGGTGGACAACGGTTCGACAGACGACACACCTGCGGTCGTCGCGTCGCACGACGGCGTGCGCTATGTCATCGAGCCGAGGCGCGGGCTGGCCCGCGCGCGAAACGCCGGGCTCGCGGCGGCTGCCGCGGGGA
Organism: Microthrixaceae bacterium; assembly: GCA_052390255.1. Classification (GTDB taxonomy): domain Bacteria; phylum Actinomycetota; class Acidimicrobiia; order Acidimicrobiales; family VFJN01; genus VFJN01. The sequence goes on along the minus strand of JBQTHC010000039.1, from coordinate 96,618 downwards.
TGGTGGCGTTCCTCGACGACGACGCTCGATCGATGCCGGGTTGGACGGCCGCGCTCCTGCACGCGCGCGAGCGGTGGCCGACGGCCGTGGCGATCGGCGGACCCGTGGTCCTCGAGTGGGGAGCACCGCGGCCCGCCTGGCTGGTGCCTGCGCTCACCCGCTGGTTCAGCGCCGTCGACCACGGCCCCGCGGCGCGCCTCCTCGACCCGAACGAGCAGCCCGTGGGGGCCAACCTCACCGTCGCGCGCGATCCCGCGCTGGCCGTCGGCGGGTTCGCCCCCGAGCTCGGGCGCATGGGCGCGTCGCTCGCCTCCGAGGAGGAGGTGGACCTCCTGCGTCGGCTCCGCGCGACGGGGGGCGAGGTCGCCTGGGAGCCGGCCGCCGCCGTGCGCCATCTGGTGCCACCGGAGCGAATGACGCGGCGCTGGATCGTGCGCCGGGCGTGGGCGCAGGGACGAAGCGATCGCACCGCCGCGCGGCTCGCCGGGGAGCTGTCGCGTCGCGACGTGCGGTTGGCGCTGCGCGCGCTGGTGCGGGGCTGGCCGTCAGCCGTGCGGATGATCCGATCCGCGGAGGTCCGCTCGGGTGCGATCACCCAGGAGGTCGTCCGGCGCGCCCGCCGACTCGCAAGAGCTCTCCACTAGCGTTTTCGCATGTCGCGGCTGGCGGTCCTGATGCTCGACGCCACCGAGCGCTCGCTCGTGCGTCGCCTCGCGGCCGGCGGCGAGCTCCCGACGATCGCCCGCATGCTCGAGGAGGGCGCGTACGCGCCCGTGCGCACGCCCATCGCCTACCGAGCCGAGTACGCGTGCACCGAGTTCCTCACCGGGCGCGCCGCCGAGGACAGCCGCTACTGGAGCACGGTGGTGTTCGACCCGGACACCTACGAGTGCGCCACGATCGGGTCGGCGAGGCGGCAGCCCTTCTACGCCGCGGCCCCGGAGGGTCCGGTGATCGTGTTCGACGTCCCGCACTCGGTGCTCGTGGACGACCTCCCCGGTGTGCAGGTCGTGGGCTGGGGCGGGCACGACGCTCGGTTCCAGCACCCACGCAGGTCCGCGCCGGCCGACCTCATGGACGAGATCGACCGACGCTTCGGCGTCGACCCCACCACCGCGGTCGAGTACACCGGCGGCTGGCACCAGGCGTGGTACATCAACGCCCTGGCCGACGCGCTCATCGCGTCGGCGCGTCGGCGTGCCGACATCGCGCGTTGGCTCCAGGCGCGCGTGCCCGACTGGCAGCTCTTCCTGATGGGGCTCACGGAGGCGCACGCGGCAGGGCACAACTTCGCGCACGGGCTCGACGAGCAGCACCTGCTCGGCACGCACCCCACCGCGGCCCTCGCACGAGCGCGCTTCATCGAGGTGTACCGCGCGCTCGACGACACGGTCGGCTCGCTCGCAGCGGCCGTGCCCGCCGACACCGTCGTCGCGGTGATGTCGTCCAAGGGCATGCAGCCGAATCGCGACGACGTCGCGTCGGCGATCCTGCTCCCGGAGCTGCTCCATCGGCTGGCCTTCGGTCGAGCGCTCCTCCACGAGCCAGGTCAGCGCGCGTGGCGACGCAGGGGTCAGCCTGCGATGTGGCCCGACCCGGCGCGGCGGCCGAGCGCGCGCACGGGAGCCCTTCGCGCCGAGGGCCACCTCACCGCGTTGAAGCGCCGGTACCACACGACGGTCCCACCGACGCTGGTGCGCACGCTGCAGCGCGCGCGACGCGGGGTCGGCGCGGCGCCCGCCGCGCGGCGCCCCGCCGCATCGAGGCTTCCCACGCGCACACCCGATGGCGGCGAGCCGGTGCTCGCCGGCGAGCTCTCCTGGAGCCCCGCCGCGTGGTACCGCCGTCGCTGGCCGGAGATGCCGTGGTTCGCGATCGCCTCGTTCTCCGACGGGCACATCCGCCTCAACCTGCGTGGTCGTGAGCGCGACGGCATCGTGCCGGTCGACGCCTACGAGCGCACCTGCGACGAGCTCGAGACCCAGCTCAGGTCGGCCACCGATCCACGCTCCGGCGAGCCGGTCGTCGACGAGGTGATCCGCGTGCGGGCCGCGGACCCGCTCGCTGCGGACGGACCCGGTGCCGACCTCGTGGTCACCTGGCGGAGGCCGCTCGACGCGCTCGAGCACCCGGCGTGCGGGACCGTTGGACCGTTCGCGTTCCCGCGCTCGGGCTCGCACACCGAGAACGGCTGGCTCCTCGTGACCGGGCCCGGCATCCCCTCGGTGACCTTGGGCGAGCGTCCGGCGCTCGACGTGCCCGCCACCTTGCTCGCCTTGCTCGGATGGGCCGACCAGGCGCTCAGCGGCAGCGTCATGTCGGACCTCGTCGGCACCCGGGCCGACTGAGCTCAACGCCGCGGGGACGTGGCCAGGACGCGCTCGCACAGCGCGGCCGCGGCCGCGCGCGGGCGCTCCCACCCGGAGCGATCGCGCACGAGCCGCTCGCCTGCGTCGGCGAGCCTGCGTCGGAGCCCCGCGTCCTGCAGCAGGCGCACGCACGCGGCAGCGAACGCGGCGGGCGTGTCGGCCACGAGCAGGTGCACGTCGTGGGTGGTGTCGAGCCCTTCGACGCCGATGCTCGTCGCCACGACCGGCACGCGGTGAGCGAGCGCTTCGAGCACCTTGATCCGCGTGCCGGCGCCGCGGCGCACCGGGACCGTCACCACGTCGGCCCGGGCGAGCTCGTCGGTGATGTCGTCCACCTGACCGGTGACCACGACGCGCGGGGGGTCCGCGAGCCGGCTCACGCGCTCGTCGAAGCGCCCGACGAGGCGCACCTGCACCTCGGGGAGCGCGGCGCGCACGAGCGGCGCGACGTCGCGCACGAGCACGGCCGCGGCATCCGCGTTGGGCCCGTAATTCAGCGAGCCGTGCAGGCACAGGGTGGGTGGCGCGCCCACCCCGTGGCGCCCGACCGGCTCGAGCGGCAGATCGACGCCGTTGGGGACGATCGCCGCGTTCGCCACCCCCAGGTGGGCGCGGTCCATCTCGCTGCAGACCACGACCGCGGCGACCTCGCGCGCCGTGCGACGCTGCAGCCTCTCCCACGCTCGAGCCTCCGTGCGCGCGAGCCGCCGCGCGAGTGCCGCCCGTCCCGCTCGCGAGTCGGGCTCAGTCGGGTCGGGCCAGGCCGATCGCAGGCGTGACATGACGAGCTGGTCCCGGAGGTCGTCGTAGTCGATGATCGCCGGGGCGTCGACGAGCGCGCCGAGGGCGGTCCACGACTCGATGCGAACGAACCACGCGAGGTCATAGCTGCCCGGACCCCAGGTGGTGAACGCGGCACGCGTGGGAGCATGGTCCTGGCGGCGCATGCTCGAGGGCAGCGCCCCGGGGACCAGCGTGCGGAGCTGGTCGAGGCGGGTCTCGCGCCGGTCCGCGCGCCCCGCGTGACCCAGCCGAGCGACCGCGAGCCCGGCAGGCGGTGTCAGCTCCGATTCGAGCCGCGGGTCCCCGAGGACGAACACGTCGACCTCGCCGAGCGCAGCCAGCGCGGCAATGACGTTCGCCGATCGGTGTCGTGCGCCCGACGTCGGAGGCCAAGGCACCCACCGCGTGACCACGAGCGAACGCATCGACTACTGCTCCCGCCACCGCTCGGCGTCGTCGACGGGCTCGTACCCGATGACGGCGCGCGCGTCGCTGATGTCCCAGATGCGCCACGTGTTGGCTGACACGCCGTAGAAGGTGGCAAAGCGAACATCGTCGGGCGCGTCGATGCACTGCTCGACGAGGTGCACGAGATCGCGACGGGTCAGCAGCGTGGACAGGTGACGCACGTTCTCTGGTCGGTCGGCCGCGCGCACCGTGCCGATGCGCAGCGCGACCACCGAGAGGTCGTGTCGGTCGGCCATGAAGCGGCCCGCGGCCTCCGCGGTGACCTTGCCCACCGCGTAGGCGCCGTTCGGACGCACCGGCACGTCGGTGGTGAGGAGTGGGATCGCGGAAGGGTCGAGGCCGTCGAGCTGTCCGGCGAGGATCTCGCGGTACGGGGAGTCCTCCTCGTAGCCCCCCACCACCGCGTTCGAGCTCGCGAGGACCACCCGACGAGCACCCACCGAGCGTGCGGCCTCGAGCGTGTTCCAGAGCACGCGGAGGTTGTTGTGGTGCACGGTCTGCCACGGCGTGGACTGCGAAGCGCGATCGGCGAGATGGACGACCACGTCCGCGCCAGCGAGCGCGCGTGCCGCCGCACCCGGCCGGCGGAGCTGGACCCGATCGACGCGGCGCGCGGCGCCGGAGGTCCGTCGGGCATCGACGCCGCGCACCTCGTAGCGCGCGTCGAGATCGTCGAGCACGAAGCGCCCGACGACACCGGCCGCGCCGGTCACGACCACTCGGGTCCCGGTCATCGCTGCCGCACGATCCGTCGTGCGCACCGGCGCGCCAGCTCGAGCGGGAGCTGGGCCGCCGAGGAGAGGTCCCAGACCTCGCACAGGTACGCAGGCGCTCCCCGCAGCGCGGCCCTCGGTGCGCGGCCCTCGCAGCGTCGTGCGTACGCGCGGCGAAGCGACGGCGTCCCCTCGGTCAGCGGATCAGCCCGCCGCGATGCCGTGACGCCGCGCGGCGGTGTCACAGATCGCGGAAGCGGCACGATGGCGTCGAGCGCGGCGAGCGAGTCGCGAAGCGCCGCGCGCGCGTTGCGAGCGGCCGCGGTCCGCTCGACGCGGTCCCAGTCGAGGTCGTGCTCGCCGAGGAGGATCGCGAGCGCGTCCGACGCCCGATGGACCGCGGGGCCGTCGAGCAGCGTGTGCACGAGCAGGTCTGCTGCCGAGGCCACGTCGAAGCGCGCGTCGCTGAGCTCGACCTGCGTGGCGTGGTGCGCCGCGTCGGGGTACGGCGGCCAGCTCGACCACCGCAGGCTGACCGCCTGGCCGGTGGGGTCCTGACATCGGACGCCGTGTAGATCGAGCAGGAACCCGCCGTGCCACGCTGGTCCGATCTGCCAGCCAGCGCGGCGAAGTGCCGCGGTGGCGACCGCGGCATCGGGTGGCGCGACGAGCAGGTCCGCGTCGTGGAGCGGACGCAAGTCCGCCCGACCGAGGTGGCCGACGAGCACGCCGACGCCGCCGATGAGGACGCTGGGCGCCCCCGCCGCGTGCAGCTCTTCGCGCGCGGTGCGCACCGCGCGGAGCCGCAGCTCGTTCTGCACCCACAACCGTCGACGTACGCCCTTGAGTCGGTCCATGTCCGGCGAGGTCCGGTCGAGCTCCACGAGCCTGCGGTGCAGCAGCGGAAGCAGGCCGTGCAGGTCGACGTGCAGTGCGTCGAGGTCGAGCGACCCCGCGAGCGCGGCGTCCCACATGGCGCCCGCGTCGTGCGCCGGCAGGTAGCAGACCCGGAGGAGCTGTTGCGCGAGCTCGGGCGGCGGGCCGGTCTGCGACCTGCGGCGGGTCACCCCGTCACGAACCCGCGCGCCGCCGGTCGAGCGCGGCCTTGACGATGGAGAGGTACTGACTGCGGTGCTCGGCCTCGCGCAGACCGTTGTTCGCCGTGTGCAGCCGGCGTTCGAGCAGGACGTGGTCGAGCACCGCCGTGCGCAGCCCGAGCTCGACCGAGCGCATGTACCACTCCACACCGGTCCCCACCTTCAGCCCGAGGGCCCACGGGCCGACGCGGTCGTACGCGGCGCGCCGCATGAGCATCACCCCGGCGAGGTGCGACTCGCTCCGCGGCACCGCAGGTCGGATGCGCGCCGCGTCCTCGGGGGAGACGTCGGGGCTCACGAACTCCGTGACCTGCCCGTAGACGACGTCGAGGGTGGGGTCGCGGCGGAACTCGGCGAGCTGCACCTCGAGCTTGTCGGGTGGGAAGCGGTCGTCGGCGTCGAGGAACGTGACGAACTCGCCGGAGGCCAGCGACGCGGCTCGGTTCCGGGCGGCGCCGATGCCGGCGCGCTCGGGCAGGCGCTCGAACACCACGTCGTGGGCGCGGGCCACCTCGTCGCTGCCGTCGTCGGAGCCGTCGTCGACGACGACGACCTCGACGTGGGGCCAGGTCTGCGCGTGTGCGCTCTCGATGGCCTCCGCGAGGTACGGCGCGCCGTTGTAGACGGTGATCACCACGCTCACGAGCGGCTCGTCCGGCATCACGACTCAGCCTCGCGCGCCTTGGCGATGCGTCGCTGCACCGCGAGGAGCAGGTGGTGCTTCATCCCGCCCCGCTCGTAGCTCAGGTTCCCGCCGTGGATGCGCCGGTCGACGTGCACCTCGTCGAGCACCGCGATCTGCACCCCCGCGGCGCGCAGTCGTCCGAGCCACTCGATGCCCTCGGCGAAGCGGAACGCCGGGTCGAACATGACGTGGTCGAGGACCTCGCGCCGCACCATCGCCGACTGCGGCTGTGTGCCAGGTTCGTCGCGCTCCCACGCGGGCCGCTCGATGCCGGGCTCGAAGAAGGTCTCGTGCCCCACGAGCACGCACCCCACCTCGGGGTGCGCCTCGAAATGGCCGACCTGCGCTGCGACCTTCGTCGGGCGGAAGCGGTCGTCGCTGTCGCAGAACGTCACGAAGCTGCCTGTGGCCGCGGCGATGCCGGTGTTGCGCGCCGCTGACGGACCGGCGTTGTCCTGGCGGAGGTAGCGCACGAGCGGGTAGCGCGCGACGACCTCGGGCGTGGCGTCGGTCGAGCCGTCGTCGACGACGATGACCTCGATCGCCGTGTGGTCCTGGTCGAGCGCGGCCTGGATCGCGTCGCCGACGAACTGCGCGCCGTCGAACACGGGGATGATGATCGAGACGAGGTCGTCGGGCGCGCTCACTGGTGCACCCTTCGGGATGCACACAGTGAGCGATCGGCACTTCGTGCCGGGTAGGGCACTGTGCTCTTGGGTCGCTCGCTGCGCTCGCTCATGGCGCCTGGTGGCTGTTGAGCGCGCGCAGCGCGGGGGCGATCGTGGAGAGGTCGGTGCCGGCCTCGAGGACGTGCGCCGGCAGCCTGCGCAAGAGTGCGGCCATCGCGCTCAGCTCCGCGCCCGCAGCACCGGGCATCTGGAAGATCGTGCTCGGCGCGAGCGCGCCGAGGGCGCGCGCCGACGAGGTGGGCACGAGGCGCGTGGCCTCACGGCCGGTGACGCTCGGGAGCAGAACCGACGTGAGGGGTGCGCTCACCGCGGTGCGCTCGGGCGCGTGATCCGCGAGGAAGAACACGCGCTTCTCGGTGGGCGGCCCGTCCGCGTTCACGACCCACTGGGCCAGGTCGGGGAACCGCTCGATGTGCCCGTCGTCGAGCTTGCCCGAGGAGTACAGCGCGTGGACGGTCGGCGATGGGTCGGCCGCGACCACCACGTAGTCGTCCCCGAAGTAGCGCATCCCGCTCTCGACGCACGCCAGCGTGGAGGTCGACTTCCCCGACCCGCTCTTGCCGACGAAGAGGAAGCCGCCGTCGAGGTCACCCGCGGCGCCCGCGTGCGCGAGCTGCATCCCACGTGAGGAGAGCCAGTGGTGGAAGACGTGGAGGAACGGTGTGCCCTGCTCCCAGACAGGCACGTCGCGCGCGTCGGCGCACCAGTACCAGGCGAGCGAGCGGGCGCGGTCGACGACGCTGAGCGATCCGGGCCCGGGCTTGTAGACCGCGTGCAGCGGCGGGTCATCGACGAGCACCCGCCGCCACTGCGGTCCCGCCGGATCCTCGTCGAGCGGGAGCGTGGGCCCGGGTGCGCCGGTCGACGCGGTGTCCCATGCGACGACGGTGAGCGCGGGCGTCTCGTCGGGGCACTCGGGGAGGTGGCGAAGCGCCCGGGTCAGCATGTCGGCGAGCGCGGGACCCGCGAACTCGAACCGGACCGGGAGGCCGGCGATGAGGAACGAGCGCTCGACCACGCCCCCGCGCGCCACCGCTTCCGCCGCGCCCGCGACGTCCGACAGGAGCCGCGTCGGCCGGGGGCGACCGCCCGGCGGGTCGGTCACGACGCGGAGGGTGCGTTGGGCCATCCCCGCTCGTCCACCTCGTGGACCGGGTCGAGCAGGATCAGGTCCTGCATGTCGGTGAACTTCTCGAGCGACGGCGGATCCAGCGGGTCGGGTGGCGCAGCGAGCGCGGGCGCGTCGGCGGGCGTGGCCTCGTCGGCGACGACGATGAGGCCCTCCGACGCGAGCTGCTCGACGAGGGCGTCGACGCCGGCAGTGGCGTCGGCGGCGGGCATGCCGGCGGCCGTGAGCGCCGCAGCGATCGAGTCGATGTCTGCGAGCTGTTCGAGGGCCGACCAGATGAACGCCCCGGACCCGCGCAAGGAGAAGTAGTCGCCGGTGGCGAGGTTGATGATGACGGCCTCACCATCCATCACCTCGTTGATCACGTGTGGTGCGTTGACGCGGTAGCGACGGCCGGACATCGGTCCTCCAGGATCGGATCGCGTCGAGTATCGCAGCCTCAGCCGCTCGCGGTCGGTGACTCGGGTGTCACATCGCCGCAAGTCGCGCGAAGTACGCGTCGCGGTCTGCGTCGTCGCCGGCGCTGTGGAGCAACGATCCCTCGTTGTCCGGATCGAAGCGCCGATCGACGCGGGCAACCTGCCCCTCGGCCAGCGTGGTGCGCGAGCGCTGCACCAGTCCGAGCGCCGCGGTGCGCAGGCTCGTGGACACGCGACCGCGCGCCGACCTCGTGAGCAGGGTCGCCGGCGAGCCGACGCCATGGGAGGTGGCGACCGGGAACCACCGGTCGACGGCGGCGGTGAGGACGCGCCACGACCGCGGCGCGAGATCGGCCAGGACCTCGGTGGGTACGGGTGCACCGAGGACCCGCCGGCTGCGGGCCAGGACCGCCGCCACGGGCAGCTGCATGCCGAAGGCTGCGGTGCGCTCGACGACGTCGTCCCAGTGCGCGATCGCACGGGCGGCCACGTCCACGTCCTTCAGCCACACGAGCCGGTCACCGCCCTCGATGGCGGCGTGGAGGGCGAGGTGGATGAGCGTGTCGGCGGGGTCGAAGGTGCGAACCGGGCCGCCGGCCACCTCCACCGACCGGGCGCGCGCGGTCATCGCCGCGAGGTCGAAGCGGAACCTGCGCCGCCGGTCCTCGTCGAACAGCAGGGTCCAGTGGAGATCCACAGGGGCGCTGCCCTCGCGTTCCAGGTGGAGCTGGCTGACCATGCGCTCGCGGATCTGGCGCCAGTTCCGATCAGCGAGGCGGAACCCCGCGTCCTCGAGGCGGGACACGGCCTCGGCCAGCCGGCCCGGGGCGACGAGCACGTCGAGGTCGCGGTAGGTGCGCAGGCGCGGGCGAGGGTAGAGCGCCGCGTCGAGCACCGGACCCTTGACCGCGAGCCACGGCAGGGTGTCGTCGAAGGCTGCGCGCACCGTGCGCAGCGATGCGGCCGCCAGGACCGCCTGTCCGGAGGCGCGGCGAGCCGCGGCGGCGAGCGCGGTGCGCAGCGCGTCGGGCACCGGTGCGTCGCCGAGGGAAGCCGTGACGCATCCGACGACGCGGTGGTAGGTGGCCGCGGCGACCACCTCGTCGGCCGGCAGGCGCTGCGCGAGCGCGACGGCGCTCGGCTCGGGGGTGGACCAGTCGTGCTCACGCGCGGAGGCGGTGAGGAGGCCCGCCACCTGTCGCTTCGCCGACGCCATGCTCCTGGACCACCTCCAAGGGCGCGCACGGAGATAGCGGAGCATACCGACGCTCTCGGGCCCCGCCGTCGGGCCGTGAGGGCGCGACCCCGCCTCGAGCGAGCGCCATGTGCACCGGCTTGTCCCCGACCGAACGCATCCCGCACGTTGAGGTCGGCTCCTTCGAGTTCGACCTCGATGCAATCCCGACCGGTTCGGGGCCGGCGCCCCGAAGTCCCGGTCGACGAGATCAGCTGGCCGAACGAAGCCGTGGTAGCTGTCGGTGGTGACGGTCCAGGTCTTGCCGCGGCGGGCCCCGGAGAGGCCCATCTCCCGCATCAGACGCTCCATGGTGCAACGCGCCCACCCTGACGCCCTCGTTGTTGAGCTGGGTCCAGATCTTGTCGGAGCCGTAGACGCTCACTGATGACCACATGAGCCCACCCACAAACGATCTGACAGACCCGCCGGGGGGCGACGATCCCGCGGCACCAGAGGGTGGCGGTGTGAGCGACCGCCGATTCCCGCCGCCCACCCGACCCGCCCCCTGTTCTGTCGGCTGGATCGGAAGAGATTCATTGTCACGCCATTGTCGAAAAGGTACAGTCCACGACGTTGGGGACGAGAACGACGAGTTCATTCGTCGTGCCTGGGGGAGTGGCACATGGGGGACCACAAGGGACGGTTCAGGCTGTCCGTGGGCGTCATCAGTGCAGCGGCGGTTGCATTCACAGTCATCGCCGGGGGGGTTGCGACTGGCACTCCGTCGCCACCTCGCGACGCACTGCTTCAGTCGGCCTCTGGTGAGGACATCTTCCGGGCGATCATGTTCCTGGACGGGCCGGCAATAGGCGCTCTCGGGGCGCCGACCGCGGCGCTCACGCCTAGGGCTCAGGAACTACTAGGAAGCGCCGCCGACACTGCAGTTGCCGCAATCGACGCTGCAGATCCGTCCTTCTTCGGTCCTTTCGAGAGCGACATCACGTCGGGCAACCCGAATCGGGTCGAGGCGGCACTTGAGCGAGCTAGGCCCTACGTCGAGGACGCCTACCAGCCACTCGCCGCGGACGTGCCAACGACGGAGAACCTGATTCTCGTCGTCGCCAACTTCGCCGTCGCCACGACTGTGGCGGTCGCAGTAGCAGCTGTGTTGGTTGTAGGAATCGCCAACACGGTGGCAGTCACCAGCTTCCTCGCCACGAACGATCCCTATCCGCCGGCCATCTGGCAGTACACGGTGCCTGGGGGCATGTGTTGCGCAGATGTCGACCCTGACAACCTCATGAGCCAGGAGGAGGCGATCGTCGTCCTGACCGACGCGCTCGCCCGGCCCTAGACGGCAGTGGCGGACACTGAACAGGTCCGTTCGCTGATGCACCTCCGGCGCGTCGGCGGAGCAGGGATCGTTGCCGTGGTCACCTGGTCGGTTATTGGCGTGGTGAGCATCCAAGCCGCAATGCCGAAGGCTGTGGTTGACCTGCCGCTTGAAGCCCATGTGCGGCGCTACCTGCCGCAGGGATGGGCGTTCTTCACACGTTCCCCGCGGGCCGAGAACATCATCGCCCTGACCCGCGACGCCAATGCAGCCTGGGAATATGGGCCTCGAACTCAGGCGGGTCCGGGGGCGCTCGGCGGGTGGCGTCGGACACAGCGCGTGCGAAGCGCGGAAGTTCAGGCTCTCGCGAGCATGGTGCCGGCCAAGGATTGGGTGCCTTGCACACAGTCGGTGACAACGTGCGGCGCAGGGCTCCGTTCCCGTCGGGTGGAGTACCCACTGGACATCGCTGTGTCCGATCGCAAGCTCTGCGGAAAAGTCCTGCTGGCCCAGACAGAGATCCAGCCGTGGGTCTACTGGTCACGATACGGACGCGCCTTCGATCGCTCTTCGGCTGTGACCATGGTCGAGGTTCAATGCTGACTCGAGTCGGCGAACGGTTGGCGCCTCACGTCGAGCGAAGCCCGTGGACGGCGGCAATCGGCATCGCTCGCAGCGCGCTGGCGGCATCGACGCTGGTCACCTTGTTCGTGCACGACCCTCAGACCATCTTCGCGTCGCGCGCTGTCCGCGAAGCCGCTGTTTGCCATGATCTCCAACGCCTTAGTCCGTTGTGTATCGCTCCCAGCGTCGGCCTCGCGCGATGGATCTCGATACTCGTCCTCGTCGCCGTCGCTGTTGGCTACCGACCGCGGATCACCGCGATCCCGCATTGGCTGGTGGCGAGCGGCTTTTTCATGGGAGCTCGTGTGTCCGACGGTGGCGACCAGCTGGCCGCGAACCTCGCTCTGCTGCTCCTCCCGATCTGTCTCACCGATCGCCGTCGCTGGCACTGGAGTTCACTCGTCGAAGCACCCTCCTCCCGTCCTGTTGCCTCGACGGTCGCATGGTCTGCATGGCATGCAGTGCGCCTCCAAATGGCGGCGCTCTACCTCCACGCAGCAATCGGCAAGATGGGCGTCGCCGAGTGGGCGGACGGGTCGGCCCTGTACTACTGGTTCGCCCACCCTGACTTCGGTCTGCCGAGTTGGACCCGAGACTCTGTCCTCGGCATATTGCGGCACAACGGAGTCGTGGCGGCGCTTACTTGGTCGTCCATTGCGCTCGAACTCCTTCTTGCGCTCGGCCTGCTACTTCCCCGGTGGACCTGGAAGCCGTTGTTGATTGGCGGCATGTCCTTCCACGCCTTCATCGGGTTGCTGCTCGGGTTACCGAGCTTCTCCGTGGTGATGTTCGCCGGCCTGTGGCTGTACCTTCGCGACCCAGCCGAGCCCCTGCGCCTCCCCGCACGACTCCACCGGTCCCGCGCCGAGGTGGCCCTACCGGTGCTGGCGGCCGGGGCATGACAGACGTTCAACCGGAGAGATGGACCGCTACCGAGGCGGTGGCCGCGGTGGCCGTTCCAGCCGTTTCGCTGGGGGCACTGATGGTCTACCTCGCCGCAGGACCGTCCCTCCCGGCCAGGATCGTCGTCCGGTGGTCGTTCGACGGGGAGCCGAGTACGACTGTGCCGGTGTTGGCAGCGGCGGCACTGATAGTCGTTTCTTGGACCATCGTCTGGGTCCCGACCTTGCTCCTGCGACGAGGCTCCTTGAACTTGAAAGGTCGGCAGCGTCCGCTCACAACACGAGAGAGATACGCCACCGCCTACGGCGCCATGGCGTTGATCGCGGCCGGTGCGATGGTGGTGGCTGCAGAGAACGAGGACGGCGGCGCCTCGGCGAGCGTCGTGCGGCTCCTGCTCGTGCCCCTTGTCGCTGGCGTCCTCGGCGCGGTTGCTGGCGCGGTCGGCTCGCGGCTCATCGAGTCCCGCTAGGGGCCGTATCTTCAGGATTGGCGCTGAAGAGGGGGCCGCTCCGGTCTCGCTGTCACTCGGACGGGTACCGGCCTTCTCGAAAGCGCACTCGAAGTGGTGCCGCTCCTTCGGTGGCATGGTTGCGGCGCACAGGTGCGACGCGGTGGCGATCGAGCGAGATCGCTGTGGCGGGCCGAGACCTCGCCGCGGGACGTTCTTCGATTCCTCGGGTCGAGGCAAGCTCGAGGTCGTGCGCGACGCGATCGCCGGCGCCGCCGCCGAGCTCCCGCTGGTGGCCGTCCGGAGCCTCTGGTGGTCGTCATCGAGGACACCGCCTAGCAGCTCCAGCGCAGCCGTCTCGCGCTCATGGGTGCGGCGGTGGCGTCCCACCAGCGCGCCGTCCGCCAGTGACTGCGGTTCGCGACCACGGACGGTGACTATCGACGGAACGCTTCCGAGCCCCGCGAGGTTGGTCCGGAACGACGCGCGGGATTCTCGCGGGATCGTGCCGAGATGAGCGCCAAGTCGGGGCCTCGTAGGACCCTGACCTGCTCGTTCGATGGTGGTCGGAACCGGCGTCGATCCGGTGACCTTCCGCTTTTCAGGCGGACGCTCTGCCAACTGAGCTACCCGACCGGGTGTCAGGCGACGCTACGAAGGGGGCAGGCGACCCGCAAGTCCGATCCCGCGTGCTCAACCGCCCGACAGCGCCTGCATGAGCGTGATCTCCTCGAGTCCCTCGAGTGCCGCGGAGAGGTCGCGCTCGGACTCCATCCCGACGAACACCTTCATGTGGGTGCGCAGCCGGCCCTGTTCGTCGACCACCCGGAACCGCAGTCCGGGGAACTGCCGATCGAGGTCGACGAGCACCTCGTCGATGGTCGTCCCGTCGGCATCGACCACCTTCCGGCCCCCGGTGTAGGAGCGCAGCGGGGTCGGGATGCGGACGCGCACCGGTCAGCTCGACGCCCACTCGACGCTGTAGATCTCGGGCAGGTGCGCCGCGAGGTTCGACCACGACTCGCCTTCGTCGATCGAGCCCCACACCTCGCCGCCGGTCGTGCCGAAGTAGACGCCGACGGGGTCGCCGCCGTCGACGGTCATCGCCTGGCGCTTCACCGTGTACCAGGCGCGCTCGGGCAGTCCCTTGTCGAGCCGCGCCCAGGAGGCGCCCGCGTCACGCGTGACGAACGCGGCCGGGCGTCCGTCGGGGCTCGTGCGCGGCCACACGTCGGTGCCGTCCATCGGGAACACCCACGCGGTGTCGGGGTCACGCGGGTGCAGCTCGATGGGAAAGCCGATGTCGCCGACGTCGCGCGGCATGTTGTCGCCGATGCGCACCCATTCCGTCGCCGGGCGGTCGAGGCGGTAGATGCCGCAGTGGTTCTGCTGGTAGAGGCGATCGGGCATCGCGGGGTGCATGCGCACGGTGTGCGGGTCGTGGCCGAACGCCGGGTTCGGCTCCGGCATGAAGTCGGCCGCGCAGCCGTAGTTCAGGGGCTGCCAATCGCCGCCGCCGTCGGTGCTCTCGAACACGCCGCCGCCGGACAGGCCGAGGTAGAGATGGCTCGCGTCGCGTGGGTCGACGATCACCGAGTGCAGCATCGAGCCGTCCGGCGTGTTCTCCGCCGGCCACTCCGCCCAGTCGATCCACGACGGATGATCGTTCCAGCCGTCGACCGTGGTCCACGTGTCGCCGGCGTCGTCGCTGCGGAAGAGGCCCTGCGGCGACCCGCCCGCGTACCAGGAGCCCGGCTCGTCGGCGTGACCGGGGGTGAGCCAGAACACCATCTTGACGGCGCGGTCCAGCGGATCACCGGTGCGGAAGGCGGGCGGCTTCGAGGCCTCGACGAAGGTGCGCCCGCCGTCGCTCGAGCGCAGCACCGTCGGCCCGAGGTGACCGGTGCTGGCACCCATCAGGATCACCGCCGGATCGCGAGGGTCCGCGACTGCGTGGTGGACGATGTGCCCGAGGAACTGCGGCCCGTCGAGCGCCCAGCCGCCACGGCCGGCGTCGGGGGTCAGTGTCCAGAGGCCCTTGCGCGTGCCGAGCAGGAGCATCTCCCGAACCTAGCCAAAGGGCAGCAACCAACGTCTGTGAACACTGGCGTCCGCATGGCGGCCGTGGCGGTTCACAGACGTTGCTTGGTGGCGGTCCCGACGGGATTTGAACCCGCGACCTCCGGCTTGACAGGCCGGCGTGCACTCCAAACTGCACCACGGGACCGTGGTGACTGACTTCTCACCGCACCCCCAACGGGATTCGAACCCGTGCTGCCGGCGTGAAAGGCCGGTGTCCTAGGCCGCTAGACGATGGGGGCTTGGGACACCTGACGGCAGCCCGGGATTGCTCCCCGTTGAGGGTAGGGGCGAGACACTAGCAGTGGCGCTCGACCCCTCAAATCTCGACAGAGGGCCCTCAGCGGTCCGGTTCGGTCGGTTCCGGCAGCCCTTCCGAGAGCGCGTCGACCACCTCGGAGAGGAGGAACCCGAGGTAGTCGTACACCGCGAAGAGCGGTGCGTCGGGGTCGTCCGGATCGAGCTCGACCGGTGTCTCGTCGGCGTCGAGCCGCGTCCCGAGCACCAAGCGCAGGTCGTTGAGCGCGCGCAGCCACGCGCTGAGCTGGTCGTCGTCGAGCGAGTCCACCCCGAGCGTCGACTCGACGGTCGTGAGCGCGTCGAGCCGTCTCGCGAGCAGCTCGTCACGCACGAGCTGCTGGTACTCGCGGTCACGCTCGGGATCGTCGTGGTAGGCGGTGGGGAAGAGGCGACGGACCGACGGGTCGTCGGTGGTGGCGACGAGCAGCTCACGGAGCTGCTTCACGAGTGCGCCGAGCACCTCGCGCTCCTGCTCGGGCAGGTTCAGCTCGAAGGTGCCGGCGCGGGTCCGTTGCACGCGGCGGCGGCGGAACAGCGACATCAGCGGTCGTGCTGCATCGTGGCCCAGAGGCCGTGCTCGTGCAGCCGGAACACGTGCATCTCGCACGTCTCCCTCGGACCGTTGGCCACGGCCGCTCGACCTTGGGTGTGGACCTGCATCATGAGCTGGTCGGCCTTCTCCCTCGAGTAGCCGAAGAGCTTCTGCAGCACGAAGGTCACGTAGGACATGAGGTTGATCGGGTCGTTCCACACGAGCACGATCCACGGCGGGTCCGCCTCGGTGGTGGTGTCGTCGACGGGCTCGTCGACCTCGACGGGCGCCGGCGTCGGGACCGCTGCTCGAACGACCGCGCTCACGGCACCGCCGGCGCGACGCGTGCGCCGCGTTCGTCTCTGGCGTCAGCGGGAGCTGCGTGCGCGGGGGACGGGACGGGTTCTGCGAGCGCGAGGAGCAGGCGAAGGGCCGCGATCCACACCAGCACCGATCCGAGCACGTGCAGCGCGACCAGACCCTCCGGGACCCCCGTGAAGTACTGCACGTACCCGAGCGTCCCCTGCGCGACGACGAGGGCCGCGAGCTGGTTGCCGCGACCGACCACGTCGGGTGCGGCGTCGCCCCGGTGGAGCTGTCGGAGCACCACCACCACGGTCGCGAGCAGGAGCCACACGGCGACGCTGTGCACGCGCGCCGTGCTCGTGACGGCGAACGGCAGCCGGTCCGCAGCGACGTCGCCGCCGTGCGGTCCGCTCCCGGTCACCGCAGTGCCGCTCACGAGCACCACCGCAGCGAGGGTCACGAGGACACGTGTGCGCTGCACCAGCCCAGGCGTCGCGCGAGCTCGTCGTGGTCCGTCGGGCTCGCCGGCGCGGTGGTGCAGGACCACCGCGTTGGCCACGAGCACCGCGGAGAGGAGGTAGTGCCCGGCCACCGCGATCGGGGCGACGTCGAGGATCACCACGAGCCCGCCGAGCAGTGCCTGCGCGAACACCCCGCCCACGAGCCCCCAGGCGAGCCGGGTCAGATCTCGTCGACGCGGGATGCGACGGCGCGCACCGAGCACGGCGAGCGCGACCGCGATCGACACCGCGCCCGTGAAGACGCGGTTGAGGAACTCGACCCAGCCGTGGACGCCCGTGGCGCCGCGCGGCACCAACGAGCCCGACTCGCATGCCGGCCAGGTGGGGCAGCCGAGCCCTGAGCCCGTCAACCGCACGGCAGCGCCCGACACGACGATCGCGCCGACGGCGACCAGGGCGACCAGCGTCATCGAGCGGTAGGCGTCGGGACTGATCCCGCCACGTCGCGCCATGCGGACGCGAGACCAGATCGGAGGCATGTCTGTCAGGCTACGGACCCTCGAGCGCGTCGCTCCACACGCGTCGCCGCGGGTTCGCCGCCGCAGTGGGGCCGGGCCTAGCCTGCCCTCCGTGTTCGCTCCGAGGCTCTCCACTCGCGCCCGCGTCGCGGCGTACGTGGCGCTCACCAAGCCTCGGATCATCGAGCTGCTGCTCGTCACCACGGTCCCCACGATGGTCGTCGCGGAGAAGGGCCTTCCGTCGGTCTGGTTGATGGTCTGCACCGTGCTCGGTGGCACCTTCGCGGCCGGCGGCGCGAACGCGATCAACATGTACGTCGACCGTGACATCGACCGCCTGATGGAGCGCACGAAGGGCCGTCCGCTGGTGACCGGCGCCATGTCGCCCCGCGCGGCGCTCACGTTCGCCATCGCCCTCGAGGTGTTCGCGTTCGGCTTCCTCTGGGCCACCGTGAACCTCCTCAGCGCCGCGCTGGCAGTGGCCGCATGCCTCTTCTACGTGTTCGTGTACACGCTGTGGCTCAAGCGCACCTCCACCCACAACATCGTGATCGGCGGCGCCGCCGGTGCTGTGCCGACGCTCATCGGGTGGAGCGCGGTCACGGGTCGACTCGACTGGGCGCCCGTCGTGCTGTTCGCCATCATCTTCTACTGGACCCCACCACACTTCTGGGCGCTCGCGATCCGCTACCGCGACGACTACGCGGCGGCCGAGGTCCCCATGCTCCCCGTGGTGCAGAGCCTGCGTCGCACCTCCGTCCGGATCCTGCTGTACACGCTGCTGCTCTGGGCGCTCACGGTGCTGTTCTCCCCGGTCGCGGGGATGGGGGACGTCTACCTCGGCAGCGCGATCGTCCTCGGCGCCGTGTTCACCTGGTACGCCGTCCGGCTGCTGCGACTCCAAGGTGGCGGGACCGGAGGCGTGTCGCCGAGCGGCGCCGTGGCCGTCGAGGTCGAGGTCACCGCGATGCGGCTGTTCGGCTGGTCGATCACCTACATCACCCTGCTGTTCGGCGCGATGGCGCTCGACCAGCTCCTGCGCTCCGGATGGTGAGCGCAGCCGGGGTCCCCAGGTTCGAAGGCGGGCGGTCCACGTGACTAGATTCCCGAACCGACCCCGTCCGCTCTCACAGGTGCCTCGATGACCGTCACCGAAGACGCTCCGGCCGCCGTCTCGGCGCCCTCCGAGCCCACGGCGCATGCCCCGGCAGCCTCGGGTGTGGCTGCCGTCCTCGGCACGGGCGACCACAAGGTCGTCGGCCGGATCTGGCTCGTCGCGGCCCTCGCGCACGGCCTGCTCGCCGGCGGGGCAGCCCTGCTCGTCGCGGCGGAGAAGATCGACACCAGCGGCGCCAGCGTGATCGGCACGGAGTGGTTCGGGCAGTACGTCGCCTACCGGGCGATCGCCGCGGGGTTCCTGTTCCTGCTGCCCCTCACCATCGGCGTCGCGACCGCCATCGTCCCGCTCCAGCTCGGTGCCGCCACCATGGCCTTCCCCCGGGCCGCGGCGGCGGCCGCATGGACGTTCATCCTCGGCAGCGGCCTCGTGGTCGGGTCCTTTGCCATCGACGGCGGCCCCGGCGGGACCGACGTCGACGGCGTGCGACTGTTCATCGTGGCGTTCGCGCTCGTGGTCGTCGCGGAGATCGTCGCCTGGATCTGCATCGCCACGACCGTGATCACCATGCGGGTCCCGGGCCTCTCGCTCGCCCGCACGCCCCTGTTCGCGTGGTCCTCGCTCCTCGCGGGCGTGGTGTGGATCGTGACCCTCCCGGTGCTTGCCGGCGGGCTCGTGATGGCCTACGTCGACATCCGCTACGGCGGAACGGGCGGGTTCTTCGGCGGCGGCGACAACCTGCTCGCCACGCGGATCGGATGGGTGTTCGGCACGCCCGCCGTGTACGCGTTCGCCGTCCCCGCCCTCGGGATCATCGGCTCGGTCGTCCCGGTCTTCGCGGCCACCCGGCACCTGCAGCACCGCCGTGCCCAGGGCCTCATCGGCGCCTTCGCGGTGCTGAGCGTGGGCGCGTGGGCGGTCCCGGGGTTCGGCAAGGACCTCTACACCTGGCTCTACGACGCGCCGTGGGTGGCGGTGTCGCTCGCGATCGTGGTGCCGCTGCTCGGGCTGCTCGCGCTGTGGGCCGGCACCGCGCAGCGCGGGCAAGTGCGCCTCGGCAGCCCGCTCCTGTTCGCCATCGCGTCAGGTTTCATGCTGCTCGTCGGCGTGCTGGCGGGCGCTGCACAGGCGATCGAGCCGATCAAGACGGTCGTCGATGGCCCCGGCAACACCCTCTACGGCACCACCTGGTCCACCGCGATCACCTCCTACGTCGTGCTCGCCGCGCTGATCGCGCTCCTCGGCGGCGTCGTGTACTGGGCGCCGAAGCTCATCGGTCGCACGATCGCCGAGGGCCCTGCACGTGGTGTCGCGCTGGTGCTCCTCGCCGGCACCGTGCTGTGGAGCTTCCCCGACCTCGTGGCCGGTCTGCTCGGCCAGCCTGCGTCGCCACTGCTGGCGCCGGCCGACAACGTCAACACGATCGAGTCCCTCAACCTCGCGTCGCTGGTGGGCGGCGCGGTGCTCGCGCTCGGAGGCGTCGGGTTCGTCGCACTCCTGCTTCGAGCCGCTCGGAGCACCGAAGATCCGGGCGACGACCCCTGGTCGGGCCACACGCTCGAGTGGGCCACGCCGTCGCCGCCGCCGGCCGGCAACTTCGCGGCGATCCCCGAGGTCACCTCCGAGGCCCCCCTCTACGACGCTCACCATCGCTCCGAGGAGGGCACGGCCTGATGTCCACTGCGGTCACCGCCAGCCCGCTCGCCACGGCACCGGCTCCCGCGCCGCGCCGCCCGCGCGTCCTGCTGATCGGATCCGCGTTCGGGGCAGTCGCCTCCGGGCTCGTGATCCTGTCGATGCTCGCTGCGTACCTCCAGCTGAGGAGCGGCCGCATCGCCGCCGGGGTCACCGCGCTGCCCGAGGGCGTCGTGCTCGGCCTCACGCCCGGCAACATGGGGATGGTCACCCTGTCGATGTCCGCTGTCACGATGGCGTGGGTGGTGTCCTCGCTGCGGGTCGGCGATCGCGTCCACGCATACCTCGGGCTCGGCCTCACGATCCTCTTCGGCGCGGCGTTCATCAACTCCACGGTGTACCTGTACCAGCAGCTCGGCATGGGTCTCACCGCGTCGGGCACGGCGGCGCTGCTCTACGCGGTCACGGGTGCCCACCTCGTCATGGTCTTCGTGGGCCTCGTCTTCATCGCCGTCATGGGCTTCCAGGCGCTCGGCGGCCAGCTGAGCGGTCGCGACGCCGAAGGCATGTCGGCCGCGGCTCTCTACTGGTACATCACCATCGCCGTCTACACCGCCGTCTGGTACGGCATCTACATCACCAAGTAGCGAGGCGCTCTCCTTCGATGTTCACGACCGGATCAAAGTGGTTCTTCGGGCTCGGGCTCGTCAGCCTCGTGCTCGCGGCCGCCTACGGCTGGAGCACCGGCGGCAACGAGCTCGGTCCCGTCACCGCGGGCTACTGGGGCGGTGTGGGCGACCACTTCGGGTACACGCTGCTCGTGTCCATCGGTCTCGCGGGGATCTTTCTCGGCGTCGTCTCGGTCGCGACGCGTGACGCGGCGCCCTCCGCGCTCGCCGAGCTGGCGGGCACCGAGGTGGCGCCGACCGTGCCAGCGCCGAGCCGTCCCGCCTACTGGCCCGTGATCGGCGCGTTCGGCGCGTCGCTCGTGGTGCTCGGCCTCGTGATCTCCAACGTGATGTTCGTCGTGGGCTTCTTCGTGCTGCTCGCCACCACGATCGAGTGGATGGTCCTCGCGTGGTCCGACCGCGCGTCGGGCGATCCGGAGGTCAACCGGCTCGTTCGCAACCGCGTGATGGGGCCCTTCGAGGTGCCGATCGCGGGGGTCCTGATCGCCGGAGGCTCGGTCGCTGCGTTCTCCCGACTGCTGCTCACGTCCTCGGAGCACGGTGCAGTCATCGTCGCCACCGTGCTCGGGGCGGCGATCCTCGCGATCGGCGCGCTGATCGCCACGCGCCCGCGGTTGTCCCCCAACGTCGTCGCCGGCCTGCTGGTGATCTGCGCGCTCGGCGTGGTCGCGGCAGGAGTTGCGTCGGCGGCGCGCGGTGAGCGGTTCATCGAGCCCCATGAGGTGGAGCACAGCGAGGGCGGGTTGCAGCCACACGTCGCCCCCGGCACCCAGTACGCGACGACCACAACGGTCGCGGGGGAGGGATGATGCCGCTGTCGCCCACCCGCCTCGCACGAGGAGCCCGCATGTTCCGCCGTCGCCGTGTCGCGCTCGTCGCGCCGTTGATCCTCGTGCTCGGCGCGTGCGCCGAGAAGGCACCGCTCACGACGCTGGAGCCGAAGGGCCCGAAGGCGCGGTCGATCGACAACCTCGTCAACCCCGTCTTCTTGATCGCCGGCGTGGTGTTCGTGCTCGTGCAGGCCGGCGTCATCTTCCTCGCGTGGCGCTTCCGCAAGCGTCGGGACGACGACGGGAGCCTTCCCGAGCAGGTCCACGGCAACTTCAAGCTCGAGATCGGTTGGACGATCCTGCCGGCACTGCTGCTCGCGGGCGTCGGCGGCGCGTCGGTGCTCACGCTGCTCGACCTCGAGAAGAAGCCGGCCGACGCGCAGGAGATCACCGTCGTCGGCCAGCAGTGGTGGTGGGAGTACCGCTACGACGTCGACGGTGACGGCGAGGACGACATCGTCACGGCGAACGACCTCGTGATCCCTGCGGGCAAGCCGGTCAGCCTCACGATCACCTCGCGAGACGTCATCCACTCGTTCTGGATCCCGGGCCTCAACGGCAAGCGGGATGCCGTCCCCGGTCGCGAGCACCCGCTCGAGATGCAGGCCGACGCACCTGGCGTGTACCGGGGCCAGTGCACGGAGTTCTGCGGCCTCTCGCACGGCTACATGCGCATGCGCGTGGTGGCACTGTCCGCGAGCGACTATGCGGCCTGGCAGGCGAACCAGCTCGAGGACGCCAAGGTGCCCACCGACGCCCTCGCCAAGGAGGGCATGGAGACGTTCCGCACGTCGTGCTCCGGCTGCCACCTCGTGAGCGGCCCCGGCGGCAACGACGACATCTTCAAGGGCACCGCGCAGGTGTCGGGCGCCGCGCCGAACCTCACCCACTTCGCGAGCCGCGGCATCTTCGCCGGAGGGGTGTTCGACACGTGGGTCGACCAGAACGGCAATGGCGAGATCGACATCGCTGAGCGCGGCAAGCAGCTCAACGTCGCCGACCTCGAGGCGTGGCTCCGGGACCCACCGGGGCGCAAGCCGATGTACCCAGAGGGAAGTCGCGGGATGCCGAACCTGAACCTGACCGACGAGCAGATCAAGGCGCTCGTGGCCTACCTCGAGACGTTGGAGTAGCGCAGACATGGCGATCGTCGAGCGACCCTCTGATGCGCTGGCGCTGCCCCCGGGCGGCGCGCTGGGCCACCAACCCCTCGGGGTCTTCACGCGCCCGCGCGCGAAGACCGGCTGGCGGGCCTGGGTCAGCACGGTCGACCACAAGAAGATCGGGGTGATGTACGGCGCGTCGGCGCTGTTCTTCCTGATCATCGGTGGCGTGGAGGCGCTGGCGATCCGCGCCCAGCTCGCCGCCCCGGGCCAGAAGCTGCTGTCTGCTGGGCTCTACAACCAGGTGTTCACGATGCACGGCATCACGATGATCTTCCTCGTCGTGATGCCGATGGGCGCCGCGTTCATGAACTACTTGATCCCGCTGCAGATCGGGGCGCGCGACGTCGCGTTCCCCCGACTCAACGCGCTCAGCTTCTGGACGTTCCTCTTCGGCGGCATCTTCCTCAACACCTCGTGGTTCCTCGGTGGTGGCGCCGATGGCGGGTGGTTCGCGTACGCGCCCAACACGGGCGTCGTCTTCTCGCCGAGCCACGGCATGGACTTCTACGCGCTCGGCCTGCAGATCACCGGCATCGCCTCGCTCGTCGGCGGCATCAACCTCGTCGTCACGTGCCTCAACATGCGCGCGCCAGGCATGACGCTCATGAAGATGCCCGTGTTCACCTGGATGAGCCTCGTCACCCAGGTGCTGCTCGTGTTCGCGATTCCCGTGATCTCCGTGGCGCTGTTCCTGCTCACCTTCGACCGGCTCTTCGACGCGAACTTCTTCAACGTGGCGCAGGGCGCCGACCCACTGCTGTGGGAGCACCTGTTCTGGATCTTTGGTCACCCGGAGGTGTACATCCTGATCCTCCCGGCGTTCGGGATCGTGTCGGAGATCATTCCGGTGTTCTCGCGCAAGCCGATCTTCGGCTACCCGTTCATGGTGTTCTCGGGCATCGCGATCGGGTTCATGGGGTGGGGTGTGTGGGCGCACCACATGTTCTCCTCGGGTCTCGGCCCGATCTCGGTGGCAGCGTTCTCCGTGTCGACGATGTTCATCGCGGTTCCGACCGGCGTGAAGATCCTCAACTGGATGGCCACGATGTGGGGCGGCAAGCTCAGCTTCACCACGCCGATGCTGTTCGCGATGGGGCTCGTCGCGATGTTCACGATCGGCGGGCTCTCCGGCGTGACGCACGCGGTCGCTCCGGCCGACACCCAGCAGACCGACACGTACTACATCGTCGCCCACTTCCACTACGTGATCTTCGGTGGCGCGCTGTTCGGCTTCCTCGGCGGGTTCTACTTCTGGTGGCCGAAGGTGTTCGGCTACATGCTCAACGAGACGATCGGCAAGGTCCACTTCTGGATGACGCTCGTGGGCTTCAACCTCACGTTCGGACCGATGCACATCCTCGGCCTCCAGGGCATGAGCCGCCGCATCTCCACCTATCGCGCCGGCTACGGGTTCGACTTCTGGAACATGGTGTCGACGGTCGGCGCGTTCATCATCGCGGTCGCCTTCCTCGTGTTCTTCTGGAACATCGTGCGCTCGAAGCGCCGCGCCGCTTCGCTGCCGCCGCCAGGCCCCGACCCGTGGGACGCCCGCAGCCTCGAGTGGAGCATCCCGTCGCCAGTGCCCGAGCACAACTTCGACGACTCGCCCGTCGTCACCCAGCTCGACGACTTCTGGCACCGCAAGTACGGCGAAGACGAGCACGGCCGCACCGTGCAGATCGCCACTGCGGAGGAGGTGGCGATGCCCGGAGATGGCTCCAGGTCCCACCTCCCGGCACCGTCCTACTTCCCGATCCTCCTGTCGGCGGGCCTGCCGTTGGTGGCCTACGGCCTCATCTTCAACCTCGTCATCTCGGCGGTGGGTGGCGCGATGGCGCTGGCCGGCTTCGTGGGCTGGGCGCTCGAGCCGGCTGACGACCTGGACCTGCCGCCGCACGGTCACGACGACGGGGGCGACGATCACGCGGGCGGCGACGGAACCGACGGTGACGGCGCCGCGGAGGCACCGGTCACGGATGCGCCCGCCACGGACGAGGAGGTGAGCGTCGGTGACTGATACCACCGTCCACGTGCCGAGCTCGGTGCACGAGGAGCCCGGCCACGGTCACGCCACCGCCACCGGCATCTCCAACGAGAAGCTGGCGATGTGGGTGTTCCTCGGGTCCGACTGCCTGCTCTTCGGCGGGCTGATCTCCACCTACCTGCTGCTGCGTCACCGCTCGGTGACCGGTCTCGGTCCCAAGGACGTGTTCGACATCCCCTTCACGTCGGTCAGCTCGTTCGTGCTGCTCATGAGCTCGCTCACCATGGCGCTCGCGGTCGCCTCGATCGTGCGAGGCGACGTGCGCCGCAACCGCGCCTGGCTCGCGACAACAGCGATGCTCGGCGCGGTGTTCATCGGTGGGCAGGTCTACGAGTTCACCACCTTCTACCGAGAGGGTCTCGGCTTCACCACGAACATCTTCGGGTCGGCCTTCTACACGCTCACCGGCTTCCACGGTGTGCACGTGAGCGTCGGCATCATCATGCTGATGTCGCTGCTCGTGATGTCGCTGCGCGGCAACCTCGGGCCGGAGAAGGCCGAGGCCGTCGAGATCGTCGGGCTCTACTGGCACTTCGTCGACATCGTGTGGATCCTCATCTTCAC
This sequence comes from Microthrixaceae bacterium, assembly GCA_052390255.1. Taxonomy (GTDB): domain Bacteria; phylum Actinomycetota; class Acidimicrobiia; order Acidimicrobiales; family VFJN01; genus VFJN01. Next base: position 71,540 of record JBQTHC010000039.1, on the reverse strand, counting down.
GATCGTCTACCTCATCCCCTAGGACGCCGCGATGACCACGACCACCGTCTCGACTGCCGCTGAGCACGAGGTCGACGAGACCGTCCACGATCACCCGAGCGACGCGCAGTACGTGAAGATCGCGCTGATCCTCGGCGCACTCACCGCGCTCGAGGTGGGCACGTACTTCTGGGAAGACCTCTTCGGCTCGGCGCCGAGCACCCTCGGGCTCGTGCTGGTGCTCTTCCCGATGATGATCATCAAGTTCGCGATCGTCACCGGATACTTCATGCACCTGAAGTACGACAACCCGATCTTCAAGCGCGTGTTCGTGTTCGGGCTCGTGCTCGCCACGGTCGTCTACATGATCGCCCTGTTCGCCTTCGAGTTCTGGGACGACCAGTACCTGAAGTTCCTGCGCTGACATGAGGGAGCTCGCGGCTTCCGAGCGCGTCGACTTCTGGCGCTGGGTGCCGCACCCGGAGGTGTGGCTGCTGGTCGTGGGGCTCGTGGTGCTCTACGTCTACGCGGCCAGGGTGATCGGCCCGAAGGTCGTGCCGGCGGGCACGCCCGCGGTCACCCGTTCGCAGCGGCGCTGGTTCGTGTTCGGCGTGCTGCTCCTCTGGGTGGCGGCTGACTGGCCGATGCACGACGTCGGCGAGGAGTACCTCTACCTCGTCCACATGATCCAGCACACGATCCTCACGCTCGTGATGCCAGCGGTGATGCTGATGGCCACTCCCGAGTGGCTCGCCCGGCTCGTGCTCGGCAACGGGCGAGTCGACCGTTGGGTCCACAAGCTGGCTCGCCCGGTGCCCGCGGCGGTCCTGTTCAACGCACTCGCGCTGCTGCTGCACGCGCAGTTCGTCGTCAACACCGCGTCGTCCAACGGGCTGTTCCACTACGCCGTCCACACCACGATCGTCGCCGCGGCGCTGCTGCTGTGGATCCCCGTGTGCGGCCCACTCCCCGAGCTGCGCATCTCGGTGCCCGCTCAGATGTTGTACCTGTTCGTCACGTCGATCGTGCCGACCGTTCCCGGCGCCTGGCTGATCTTCGCCCACGGTGCGGTGTACCGCGTGTACGACATCCCGCAGCGCATGTTCGACATCTCCGTCACCACCGACCAGCAGGTGGCCGGCGTGATCATGAAGCTCGGTGCCGGCACCTACCTGTGGGTCGTCATCACCTGGCTGTTCTTCTCGTGGTCGGCTCGCAACGAGCGCGAGGACCGCGCGCGGGCTGCAGCCGCGCGCGAGGTGCTGACGTTCGACACGGTGCAGCAGGCCTTCGAGGCGCACCCGCCGCCCACCGTCGAGCAGCCGCACCCCTGACCCCCCTGCTCCACCAACCAACGTCTGTGAACCCTCACGTCCGGATGGCGATCGTGAGGGTTCACAGACGTCGCTACTCCCAGCGGAAGAGGCGTGTCGCGGCGGTTGGGGCGACGACCGCCCACACGCCCAGGACGACCCAGGCCCGCGCCGGCACGGTCCCGCTCACGCTGAGCGTGCCGCGGACCGCGTCCGCGAGCGCGCCGCTGGGCAGGGCGCGCGCGAGCGCGCGGACGGGGCCTGGGAGCTCCGTGAGGGGGATCACCATGCCCGACAGGAGCAGGAGGACGAGGTAGAGACCGTTCGCCGCGGCGAGCGTCACGAGGGCGGAGAGCGCTCCCGCGAGGCACAGGGCCAGGCCAGCGCACGCGATCGTGCCGAGCGTCACCGCGGCGACGAAGCCGAGGCGCGGGCTCGGATCCCAGCCGAGCGCGAGCGCGATCACCCACAGGACACCGATCTGCGCCGCCTCCACCACGAGGATCGCTGCGGTCTTCGCGGCGAGCAGGCGCGGGCGACCGAGCGGGGTCGCGCCGAGCCGCTTCAGCACCCCGTACTCGCGCTCGAAGCCGGTGGCGATGGCGAGGTTGACGAGGGAGGTCGATAGCACCGCCAGGGCGAGCACGCCCGGCGCGAGGAACGTGATCGGGTCGCCGTCGATCGGCAGCACGTCGACGTTGGCGAAGAACACGAGCAGCAGGATCGGGATGCCGATCGTGAGGAGGAGCGACTCGCCGTTGCGTGCGAGCAGCGTCAGCTCGAGCCGGGCATGGGCGAGCAGCGGCTTCACGGCCGCTGCCGTTCGCGTCGGCGACGTCGTCGGGCGCGCGCATCCGGCTGCGGCCCTGCCAGCGCACTCGGTTCGGCGACGAGGCGGAGGAACACATCCTCGAGCCGCTGGCGCCCCGCGCGCAGATCAGCCAGCGGTTGGTCGTGGTCGGCGAGCCACGCGGTGAGCGCCGCGACCAGGGTGGGGGAGCCGGCCGCGGCGACGACGTACTCACCACCGGTCACCTCGCGCACCGCGGCACCGAGGTGCGCACTGATCGCAGTCGTGTCGAGCCCCGCCGCGGCGCCGAAGCGGACCTCGTCAGCGCTCCCGGACGCCATGAGCTCCGCGGGAGTGCCCGCGGCGACGACCCTGCCGTGGTCGAGGATCACGACGTGGTCGGCCAGGGTCTCCGCCTCGTCGAGGTCGTGGGTGGTGAGCACGACGGTCACGCCGTCGCGGCGCAGACCCGAGATGACCTCGCGGATCGCGCGGCGCCCCTGTGGGTCGACGCCCGAGCCGGGTTCGTCGAGGAAGGCCACCTGCGGTCGCCCGACCAGTGCCAGCGCAAGCGCAAGCCGTCGCTGCTCGCCGCCGGAGATCTGGCGCCACGTACGTCGCTCCTTGCCGTTCAGGCCGACCCGCTCGAGCAGCTCGCCGGTGTCGAGTGCGTGGTCGTACAGCGCGGCGGCATGGCGCAGTGCCTCACCGACGCGCACGCCCGGTCCGACGCCACCGGATTGGAGCATCACGCCGATGCGGCGGGTCAGGGCCGCGTGGTCGGCGATGGGGTCGAGCCCTGTCACGCGGACGCTCCCGCGATCCGGCGAGCGGAAGCCCTCCAGCACCTCGACCGTGGTCGTCTTGCCCGCACCGTTCGGGCCGAGCACCGCGGTGATCCTGCCCGCCCCCGCCTCGAAGGAGACGTCGTCGACGGCAACGACGTCGCCGTAGCGAACCGTCAGCTCGTTCACCTCGACCGCAGCCATCGACGGGACGCTACCGAGCCGCCCGTGCGGCGCCGAACTCGCCGTACCTGCCCCGCGGGTCAGCGAGTGGCGGCGAGTGCCTTCGCGAACGCGCCGAGCGCGGCGTCGATCTCGGCTTCGCTCACGACGAGCGGCGGCATCCACCGGATCGTGGTTCCGTAGGTGCCCGCGTTCATGAGGATGAGGTGCCCGTCGTCGAGGCAGTGGCGCAAGACGGCACCGACGCGCGCGGCATCGGTCAGCTCGCAGGCCACCATGAGGCCGGGCCCGCGCACGTCGACGACGCCGGGATCCTCCTCGGCGAGCGCACGAAGGCCGGCACGGAGCTGCTCGCCGCGCGCCCGCACGTTGTCGAGGAAGCCGGGCTCGGTGACCACGTCGATCGTGGCGATCGCCGCGGCGCATCCGATCGGGTTGCCGCCGTACGTGCCGCCGTGACTCCCCGTCGGCCAGCGCCCCATCAGCTCGGCGGAGGCGCCGACCGCGGAGATGGGGAACCCGGATGCGAGGCCCTTGGCCATCACGACGACGTCGGGGCGCACGTCGTGCTGCTCCACGTTGAACATCGTGCCGGTGCGACCGAAGCCGCTCTGCACCTCGTCCGCGACGAACACGATGCCGTGCTCGCGGCAGATCTCCTCGATGCCGACCAGGAACGCCGTGGGCGCGGGGAGGTAGCCACCTTCGCCGAGGACCGGTTCGATCAGCATCGCCGCGGTCTCGCTGGGCGCGCTCTGGCTGAGCAGCAGGAGCCGGAGCGCGTCGAGGCACGCTGGGACGTCTGCGTCGGTCTGCGGGAAGGGCGCGACGAAGACGCCGGCAGGAAGGGGGGCGTGGCCGGCTCGGTAGACGGTCTTGGACGTGGTCATCGCCATCGCGAGGTGGGTGCGACCGTGGAAGCTGCCCTGGAAGACGATGACGTTCGGGCGGCCCGTCGCCTGCTTCGCGAGCTTCACCGCGGCCTCGGTGGCCTCCGCGCCCGAGTTGGCGAAGAAGAACGTGTCGATGCCCTCAGGCGAGATCTCTGCCAGCCGCGCGGCGAGCTCGGCGAGCCTTGTGTGGCGATAGACGTTGACCTGCGCATGGATGAACTGCGCGGCTTGTGCGGCGATGGCCTCGACGACGCGCGGGTGACAGTGCCCCGTGCTCGTCACTGCGATGCCGCTCGAGAAGTCGAGGTACTCCTCGCCGCCGGTGGTGGTGACCACGCACCCGCGACCGGACGCCACCTCGAGATCCGTGACCCGGAACCACACACTCGAGACGTGCTCGTCACCCACCGCGCCCTCCGTGGATCGAATTCGGCGCCCAACCTACCCACCGGGCGCCACTACCGTCTGAGCCATGCTCGACATCCGCCGGCTCCGCACCGAACCCGATGTCGTGCGTGCGGGGCTCGCCCGGCGAGGCGGCGACGCCACCGTGCACCTCGACCGGATCATCGAGCTCGACCTCGCGCAGCGCGACCTCGGCGCCCAGCGCGACGACCTGCGGGCGCGCATCAACGCGCTCTCCAAGGACGTCGGCCGGCTCCGGGGGCAGGGAGATGTCGACGCGGCAGAGGCGCTGATGGCGGAGAGCCGATCGCTCGGCGACCAGGAGAAGGCGCTCGACGTGGAGGTCGCGCGGCTCGGCGACGAGGTGGTGGCACTGCTGCTGCGCACGCCGAACCTGCCCGCGGTCGACTGCCCCGACGGCGCGAGCGAGGCCGACAACGTCGTGCTCCGCGTCGAGGGGTACGACGCAAGTGCGTACGGGCCGCACCAGCGCGTGCCGCACTGGGACATCGGTGTGGAGCTCGGGATCCTCGACCCTGACCGGGCCGCGAAGATCGCGGGGTCGATGTTCACGATGTACCGCGGCTGGGGTGCGCGACTCCTGCGCGCGATGGTGCAGGTGAGCCTCGACCGCAACGCCGATGCGTTCGAGGAGATCCGGCCTCCCACGCTGGTGCGCACCGACACGATGATCTCCACGGGCCACCTCCCGAAGTTCGAGGAGGACGCCTATCACATGGAGCGCGACGACCTCTGGGCGATCCCGACCGCCGAGGTCCCGCTCACCTCCCTGCACCGAGATGAGGTGCTCGACGCAGCGACGCTGCCCGCGCGGTACATGGCCCACACGTCGTGCTTCCGGCGCGAGGCGGGCGCGGCGGGGCGAGACACGCGCGGGCTGCTGCGAGTGCACGAGTTCGACAAGGTGGAGCTGCTCGCGGTCGCGGCGAACGCCGACGACGCCATCGCCTGCCAGACCGACGTGCTCGCGCGCAGCGAGGCGCTCCTGGCGGACCTCGGGCTCCCGTACCGCGTGGTCGACCTGTGCACCGGCGACGTCGGCGCGTCGGCGGCGCGCACGTGGGACCTCGAGGTCTACGCGCCCGGCTGCGACATGTGGCTGGAGGTGAGCTCGGTGTCGTGGTTCAGCGACTACCAGGCACGCCGGGCCAACATCCGCTGCAGGAGCCAAGCGGGGAAGGGCACCGAGGTGTGCCACACGGTGAACGGCTCGGCGATGGGCTGGCCGCGCACGGTCGCGGCGTACCTCGAGACGCATCGTCAGGGGGACGGCTCGATCGCCATCGTGGAGTGCCTCCGGCCCTACCTGGGCGGCGCCGACGCCATCCCGGCCCGCTCCTAGCTCGTCGTCCGGTCCCCCGTCCCATTCGGAGAGGACTTCCGGCCCTTACGGCGTCCGGCGCGCGGTTCATACGTTGAGCCACATCGAACGTGCGGAGACCGAGGGGCGAACGATGGCTTCAGCGCCAGACCATGACGATCGTCACGTGGCGGTGCCGCGTGGTCTCATGGGTGGCGTCGGGCCGCGCCCAGTTGATCGGCGCGGGTTCCTCACCTGGGCGGCCCGTGGAGGCGTCTCGCTCGCCGCGGTGGGTGCGTTCGGCTCCCTTGCGGCCGCGTGCGGTAGCGGGTCAGGTGGCGCGGGCGGAAACGGCGGAAGCGGTGGAGGCGGTGGAGGCGGTGGAGGCGACAACGACTTCAGCAACCTCGGTGTCACCACGCTGAAGGTCGGCGTGATCGTGCCGACGTCTGGCGTCGGACAGTTCCTCGGTGACATCGTGCAGCGCGCGCTTGGCGCGGCGAAGAAGCACATCGATGACGCAGGCCTCGTCAAGGGGGTGCAGGTCGAGTACGTCATCGAGAACGCGCCCGCGGAAGAGTTCGCGGACGGTACCTCGAAGGCCTACACCAAGCTGATCGCTGATCCCGAGATGATCGGGATCCTGTGGTGCACTCCCTACGGCATCGACGAGGCGAAGGCGCAGCTCGGGCGTGACGGCATCCCGATCATGTCGGTCTACGGAGACACCTACTCGGACGGAACGCTGTACCCGGAGGGAGGCGGCCTCCGAAACGTGTTCCAGATGCTGCTGCCGGACAAGATGTCGTTCGACGCGCTTTGCGACTACGCGAAGAACGACCGCGGCTACGAGTCGGTGGCGCTGATCTACGACAAGCTGACCTTGCCGTCGGGAGCAGATCAGTTCGAGAGCGCGGCCAAGGACCACGGGCTCGAGGTCGTGGGGGTCGAGGAGTTCACCTTGTTCTCCGCCGACTATGGCGCGCAGCTGCAGCGCCTCAAGAGCGCGGCGCCGCACTGCCTGATCGTCTGGGGGCTGTCCGACAACACCGCGCAGATCGTGAAGGGCCTCGACGCGCTTGGCGCTGCCTACGTCGACACACCCACGGCGCGCGGCGGAACGAAGTGGGCGCCGCAGATCCTCGGGTACCCCGGCGGGACCGGCGAGAAGAAGTGGGCGCAGCTCGCCGGCGACAGCGCGAGGGCCGGGACGCTCACCGCCTGGTACCTCGGCGGGCTCGTGGGGGGACCGCACTTCCCGATCCGTGACTGGCTCGTGAAGTACGACGGCAAGGGCGCGAGCGGAGGCGAGGAGGGCGCGCCCAACGCCTGGTGGGCCCTGCTGCAAGCGGTGAAGACCGCCGGGTCGACGGACCACGCCAAGGTCGTGGACGCGCTCGAGACGATGCCCAAGATCGAGTTCGCGGGCCTGCCGTTCAGGTTCGATCCGAAGAACCACCTCGGCATGACCCGGGACGACGTGTGCCTGATCACGCTCGAGAAGTACACGGGGCCAACAGTCTCCGATCCCCCATACGCGCTCGGACACGAGTGGACCGAGACCTTCCCGCTGATCGACCCGAGCTACATCGGCCCTGCCCACCTCGTCCGGCCGACGCTGGCGGCGAACATGCGGGCGCAGCCGGACTACATGAAGCAGATCCTGGCCGAGAACTGGGGCACGCAGTGCACGAAGCGGCCTGCCGATGCGCCTGGCGACACGGTCACGATGACCGCCGACTGCAAGATCCACTGACGACCGGCCATGGGCGAGATCGTTCAGGCCCTCCGGTACGCGTTGACGATCGGGTCGGTCTACGCGCTCGTCGCCGTCGGCTACAGCCTGATCTTCTCCACGACTCGCATCGTCAACTTCGCGCAGGGAACGCTCGTGGTCGTCGGCGGGTACCTGGGGTGGTGGATGCACGCGCAGCTCTTCGATGGAGGCGTTCCGATCCTCGTGGTCCTCCTGCTCGTGCTGGTCGCCACGGCGCTCGTCGGACTGCTGTTCGACCTTGTGTCGGTTGAGCCACTGGGCAGGTTCGATCCAGCCACCAACATCGGTTGGCTCGTCACGACCTTCGCTGCAGCAATCGTCGCGCAAGAGGTGGTGTCGAAGACGATCAGCGACACAGGCCAGACCCTGCCGGATCTCGTGCGGTCGATCGCTGGCTGGCAGGGCTCTGTGTTCGCCGACGTCGCCATCGGCCCCAACGACATCGTGCTGGTCCTCGTCACGCTCTCGTTGGTCGTTGCGCTCGAGCTGTTCCAGGTGCGTGCGCGCTCGGGACGAGCCTTTCGGGCGGTCGCGCAAGATCGCCAGGCGGCTTCGTTGATGGGGGTGAACCCCCGATCGATGGTCCGCCTGAGCTTCATGCTCGCGGGGGCGCTCACCGGCCTGTCGGGAATCCTCATCGCGCCCCTGTACGGCGTGCGCTTCAACATCGGGTTGAACCTGGGCGTGGCCGGTTTCGTCGCAGCGGTGATCGGCGGCCTCGGGTCCACGCGGGGCGCGATCGTCGGTGGCTACCTGGTGGCCTCGGTCGAAGGGATCGTCGGCGTGCTGTCGGACCGGGCCGACACGTATCGGCCGATCATGGTGTTCGCGGTGTTCGTGCTGGTGCTTGCCCTGCGACCGACGGGGCTGCTCGGCCGACCGGTCGTGGACAAGGTGTGACCGTGCAGGGCAGGTGGTTGGAACGGCTCGCGCGGGGCCTTGTCGCGGCAGCGCCGCTGGCCGCGTTGATCGCCTTCCTGCTGTGGTTTGGCACCTCGCAGGGCGAGAGCCGCTACTGGATGCAGATCGGCGTCGAAGGCATGTGGGTTGCAGCGTCGGTGATCGGGCTCAACGTGCTGCTCGGCTACACGGGCCTGCTCTCGTTGGGGCACTGGGCCTTCTTCATCGTCGGCGGTTTCGTCGGTGCGATCTGGGCAGTGGAGGACTGGGGACTGAACCCCTGGCTCGGGTTCCCCGTCGCCTTCCTGGTCGGAACGGTGCTCGGTGCGGTGCTCGCGATCACCTGCTGCCACCTGCGCGGCTTCTACCTCACGGTGGTGACGATCGCGTTCGGGCTCCTCGTGTCGTCGGTGGCGCTGCTGCTCGAGAGCCAGTTCAACGGGCTCTCCGGACGATCGGTCACCAAGCCGCTTGCAACGGACTTCTCGTTCATCCCCGCGACCAACCCGAACCGGTACCTCCTCGGCCTCTACTGGATCGGCGTCGGATTGCTGCTCGTCTGCCTCTACGTCACCTGGAACCTCGTGCACAGTCGCTGGGGGCGCGCCTACAAGGCGATCCGCGAGGCCGAGATCGCGGCAGCGGCGTCTGGCGTTCCCACCTACCTGTACAAGGTGTCGTCGTTCGCGCTGTCGGCCGGTCTGGTGTCGCTCGCGGGAGTGCTCGCGGCCCAGACCACGTTGCAGGTCCGGATGGTCGACGGCACCACGCTGGTCGGTCAATCGTTTCAGCTCGTCATCGACGCCGTCGTCGGTGGGCTCGGAACCCTCATGGGGCCGATCGTCGGAGGGTTCGCCTTCACGCTCGGCCTCGGGGTCGACATCGGCGGTCAGAGCACCAGCGAACGCCTCGGTGAGTGGGAGACGGCAGCGCTCGCGGCGCTCGTGATGGCGATGGTGATCGCGGTGCCTGAAGGCGTTGTGGGGCTCGCCAGACGCGTCGCCGCACCGCTCTTGCGGTGGCTTCAGCCGCGTCCTCCTGCGGACGGCGCTGTCGTGCTCCCCATCGTGAGGCAACGATCCGAGGCCGGTACGCCGGTCCTCGAGGTCAGCGACTTGAGGCTGAGCTTCGGCGGCCTGGCGGCCCTCTCCGGCGTCGACCTCGCGATCGAGGGTGGAACGATCCACGCCTTGATCGGGCCCAACGGCTCGGGGAAGTCAACGCTCGTCAACGTCGTCAGCGGGATCTACGCGCCCGATTCCGGACGGGTGATGTTCGGCGGCATCGATCTCTCCGCAACCCCTCCCCATCGTCGCGCGCATGTCGGTGTGGCTCGCACGTTCCAGAGCTGTCAGGTCTGGCGGCGCATGACCGTGCTCGAGAACGTGCTCGTTGGAGCCCATTCCCGCACGCCGGGCGGCCTGCTGCGCTCGACCCTGTTGCCGACGTGGTTACGGCCCTGGGAGCGTCGCGCACACGAGCGCGCACTCGGGCTCCTTCGATTCGTCGGCCTCGCGGAGCGCGCATGTGACAGCGCGGGCTCCCTTCCGTTCGCGGATCAGCGCCGACTTGAGATCGCTCGTGCGCTCGCCGCCGATCCGGGCCTGCTGATCCTCGATGAGCCAGCCGCGGGGATGCACCCGACCGAGGTGCACCAGCTCGTCGAGCTGGTGCAGCGTGTGCGCTCACTCGGGATCACGGTGCTGCTGATCGAGCATCACATGGAGGTCGTGACCGAGCTCGCGGATCGAGTCACCGTGTTGAGCTTCGGCCGGGTGATCGCGGAGGGCACGCCCGAGCAGGTAGCGGCCGACGCGAACGTCATCGAGGCGTATCTCGGCGACGACCAGGACGAATCGGCGCGCCTTGTCGTCGACGTGAGGTCCCGCGGGGGAACGGACCCGGAAGTGGCTGTTCCGATGCTGTCCGTCAGCGCGCTGCGCGTGCGCTACGGCAGCGCCCCCGCGCTCCACAGCGTCGACCTCGAGGTCTTCCCCGGTGAGGTTGTCGCCCTCATCGGTGCGAACGGAGCGGGGAAGACGACGACGCTCAAGACGATCTCCGGCGTGAGCGAGCTGCTGAAGTCGGTTCGAGGAGAGATTCGCTTCGAGGGCCAGCGCATCGACCGGCTGCCCGCACACGAGATCGCTCGGTTGGGCATCGTTCACGTTCCCGAGGGCCGCCGGATGTTCCCCGAGTCGACGGTGGAGGAGAACCTGCTCCTCGGCGCGAACCTGCGGCGCGACGATGGGGTGTGGACCGACATCGATGCGGTGTACGAGCAGTTCGCCGTGCTCGGCTCGCGTCGTCATCAGCCTGCGGGGTTGCTGTCGGGTGGAGAGCAGCAGATGCTCGCGATCGGGCGCGCGCTCATGGCGCGACCGCGCGTCTTGCTGCTCGACGAGCCGTCACTCGGCCTCGCGCCGATCATCGTCGATGAGGTCTTCTCCGTGCTCCGAGGCCTTGCCGAGGAGCGCGTCACGATCCTCCTGGTCGAGCAGCTCGCGACGCGAGCGCTGGCGCTCGCCGACCGCGCCTACATCCTCGAAGCTGGCCGGATCGTGAAGACCGGTGACGCGTCAGACCTCGCTCGCGATCCGGAGGTCGCCGTCGCTTACCTGGGCGGGTGAGCAGCTCGCGGAACAGGCCATCCGGCCCAGATCGCCGCGTACGGGACAGCGATACGGTCGGCTCATGGCCGACCCCAGCACCGTCGCGCCGATCACCGTCGTGCTCGCCGACGACGATGATCGCTTCCGCACGCTCGTGGCCCGGGTGCTCGAGGACGATGGCTTCTCGGTTCTGGCGGTCGCCCACGACGCGCGCTCGGCGGTGACCGCAGCTCGCGAGCACCGGCCGGACGTGGTGATCCTCGATCTCGTGATGGAGGGTTCCGACGGCCTCAGCACGCTGCACGAGATCCTGTCGAACGACCCTCACCAGTCCGTGCTCGTCATCTCCAGCCTCTTCGACTACGCGATCGAACAGGAGGTGGTGTCGCTCGGCGCGTGGTACCTCGAGAAGGCTGAGGGTCTCGAAGCGCTCGAGCACCAGCTCCAGTCGATCGCCTCGATCACGCGGCCACGCCGCTGAGCTGCTGAGCCGCCCCCCAGAGGGGACCGCTCGCGTGCCAGCATTCGTCGGATGGAGCTGGAAGCGCTGCGCCAGGAGTACGAGACCACTCCCCTCGCCGTCGACACGATGGCGTCGACCCCCGTGGCCCAGATCGAGCGCTGGCTCGCGAGGTGGCTCGAGGTCGCGCCGAACGAGCCCACCGCGATGCTGCTCGCCACCGCCGACTCCAACGGGCGGCCATCGGCGCGCAACGTCCTGCTGCGTGGCATCGACGAGCGAGGGCTCACGTTCTTCACCGACTACCGGAGCGCGAAGGCCCGCGACCTCGCCGCGAACCCCTACGCGATGCTCGTCTTCAGCTGGGTCCCGCTCTTGCAGCAGATCCACATCGGCGGCCTCGCGTCACGTGTGTCGGTCGCCGAGAGCGACGAGTACTGGGCAACACGGCCGCGTGGCAGCCAGCTGGCGGCGTGGGCGTCGGAGCAGTCGAGCGTGCTTCAGGATCGCGCCGCGCTCGAGGCTCGGGTGAACGCGGTGGCGGACCGCTTCGGCGACGGGGAGATCCCACGCCCGTCTGAGTGGGGAGGGTTCCGGCTGGTGCCCGAGACGGTGGAGCTCTGGCAGGGGCGCCCGAATCGCCTGCACGACCGGCTCCGATACCAGCACCCAGCGGACGACCCCACGCGCTGGGAGATCGTCCGCCTCAGCCCGTAGGGCGGTGGTTCTCGGGGCGTTCTGTTCGGGTCTTGCGAACGAAGCGCCTCAAGAAGGCGGGGGCCAGGCGCGGGCCGCGGCCGCGAGGGCCTCGACCAGATCCTCGCCGTGCGGGATCGGAGCGCCCTCGGGCAGATCCGCCCACATCGGCACCCGCGATCGAACCCGCGGCGGCAGCTCGAGCTGGACGCCACCGCCGGCGCAGCGGTTGACCGGGTTGGCACGGTGAACGCCGCGCAGCTCCCGCGGCACGGCCTCGATGTCGTCGATCACGACGTAGGTCGGCATCCCCGCGCGCAGGTGACCAGCGACGTGCGCCGCCAACGGTCGGTTCGCGCCGCCGAGCAGCAGCGTCGTCCACATCCCCTCGCGGCCGTAGCCGTGAATGGCCACCGCGACCTCGACGTGCTCGAGGAAGCCGGCAAGAGCCGGGGAGTCCTCTGGCGTGACCTCGACCGACGGGATGTGCCAGCGCAGGTCGACCGGCTGACGCACCGCATACAGCGAGGCGCCGCTCGCCTCGGCCGCCGCGGCAGCGATCCCGTCGGTGCCCTCCTCGAGGTTGCCGCCGTGGAACGCCATGAAGCCGAACGTGGAACGCAGCGTCACCTCCTCCTCCACGCCGTCGTGCGCGAGCAGCTCCGCGAAGCGGCCCATCCAGCGATGCCTACGGGCGGCGGCGGGTCTGCACGCCGTACGTCGCGGTGAGCACCGTGGCGAGCCCGAGCGCGAGCACGAAGCCGATCCGCGTCGGTCCCGTGTCGTTCACCCAACGCGCGATCGAGTCGGACCAACCGGTGACGAGGTCGACCACGGCGGAGTCACTGCCGCGCCCGTCGCGGACGCGCATCGAGTACCAGCCGTAGTGCGTGAGGTAGGCGCCCGCAACGATCAGCAGCGCGCCGGACGCCCGCGTGACATACGGCAGTGACCGACGGAGCCAGTGCACGATGCTCTGCCGCGCCATCCCGAGGCTCACGGTGAGCGCGAGGAGGACGAGGGTCATCCCGAGCGAGTAGGCCACGAACACAGCGAGGCTCGACGCCAGGTTCTCGCGTCGGAACGTCCCTGCGACGGCTGTGGTGAACAGCGGCAGCGCGCAGGAGATCGACGCGATCGCGTACGAGATCCCGAACACGAGCATGGACTGCCCGCTCCGCTCGCGCCCGCCACGGTTGAGCTTGGGCAGCGACACGATCGGCTCGAAGCCGCGGACCATCGCGATGCCGAGCGGGACGAGGCCGATCCCGACCACGATGGTCGCCCACGGCGTCCACCGCTCGACCGACGCCGACAGGTGGTAGATCGCGAGCCCGACTGCGCTGAAGACCACCAGGAACCCAGCGGAGACGGACAGGCCCACGCCGAGCGACCGACCGATGCTCGCGCGCACGTCGCGGTCGCGGTCGTCCATCCCGAGGAAGTACGCGAGGTAGGCCGGCAGCATCGCGAAGCCGCACGGGTTGACCGTGGCCAGCATCCCCGACCCGAACGCGATGGCGAGCGGCGCGTTGATCATGACTCGATGCCGAACGCGTCAGCGATGAGCTTGCGCAGCGCCGCCTCCGTGAGCTTGCCGCTGTGGCGCTTCACGATCGTGCCGTCTGCGTCGAGGAGCACCGTGGTCGGGAGCACGGTGCCTCCCAAGGCTGTGATCGCCGAGGCGTCCTTGTCCTGTGCGGTTCGGTAGGTCACCCCGGTGCGCTTGACGAGCGCGAGCGCATCCTCAGGACGATCCTGCAGCGCGAGTCCGAGGAACGTCACCCGGTCCCCGAGCGACTGGTGCACCTTCTCGAGCGCGGGCATCTCAGCGATGCATGGCACGCAGGTGGACGCGAAGAAGTTGACGAGGACGGGTGTCCCTCGCAGCGAGGAGAGTGCGACGCGCTCGCCCTCGAAGGTCGTGAAGCTCGCCGTGTCAGGGTCCTCGGGGCTGAGCGCGAGCGCGTTGCCGTTGGTGGAGAGCGACGTGCCGCTGTCGTCGCTGAGGAGCGCGTAGGTGCCGGCGGCGGCCGCGAGCGCAAGCGTCGTCGACAGGATGACGACGCGCAGGGGCAGACGGGGACGCTCGGGCACGGCGACGACGGTATCGCCGGGCCTGTGGCTGCCACACGTCAGGCCGGGCGCGCACCGACCCGGCCGCGGGGCCGGGTCGGTTGGCGGGGCGTGGACCGTGGGGCAGGCCGGGGGTCGGTGGGGCCGGTTCGCACGACGGGGGGATCTCGTACGAACCGGCCGGACCGTTGCCCCGGCCCGCCCGGGACGGTGACCTCCGCCCAGGGCTGCCGCATCGCAGCCCTGGGCATGATCCTCGGTGCAGCGGTCTACGCGCTCTTGTAGACGACGCGTGACTGCAGGTGCACCGGAACGGGGATGTCCGGGAGCTGGTCCTCGGCTCGTGCCACCTTGGGCGGGCGGCCGCGGCGACGCTTGCTCTGGAGCACGCGCCCGTTCAGGAGCAGCTGCCCGCCCCACACGCCCCACGGCTCGCGCCGCTCGAGCGCGCCCTCGAGGCACTCGGCCATCACGGGGCACATCGCGCAGACGCGCTTGGCCTTCGCGATGTCCTGGAGCTCCTCGGAGAAGAACAGCCCGCTCATCGTGCCGGCCATGTCGTTGCAGCGGGCTTGGGCCCACCAGTCCCGGTTGGGTTCGGTGGGCTCCAGCCCGCCGGGTTGGTCGAAGTCGTACTCGTATCGCTCGGGCAACATCGCCCTTCCCCCTTGGTCGTGGGTGATCGCTTGTCGGTGTGGTCGGTGGTCGCTTGTCGGTGTGGTCGGGTGGGCCGGGGCCGGAGAACGAGAAAGGCCGCCGGGTGATCCCGGCGGCCTCTCGGAGGTTCTGCGTCTCGCTGGCGTGTGCCTAGGGCGAGCGCTCCAAGAGGGGCCGGGTCGGGCGGTTCTTGCGGTCGAACACCATGAAGGTGGCCGGCTTGGCAATGGCGCCCTTGGTCCAGGAGGTGGACGGGTGGTTGCCGGACACCGGGTGCTGGGCCGTGACGCCATAGGTGGCGAGGGGCGCAGCAGCGGTGAGGCACGAGGCGAGCGGGGCGGCCGCGCGGAGACGCGTCGCACCGGCGTCGGCCAGCAGGCCTGCCATGGTGTGCGTCGTCTCGGTCATCACGTGGCTCCTCGGTGTGGTCGCGCTCTGTCCAGCGACTCGAGTGCAGGCATCGGACCACGCTTGCGGCGCTGGCGTCAACCGCATTTGCACGATTTCTCCAAACGACCGACTTCACCCAGTCGGTCGACCGCCGACGGGTACCTTGCGGGCCCATGGCACCTGCCCTGCCCGAATCGAGCGATGCGCTGGTGCCTCGGCCTGACCGCGGCCGGATCTTCCAAGAGGCGCGCCGAGTGCGGCTGGGGGACGTCAGTCCAGGCGGACGGCTGCGGCTGGACGCAGCCACTCGATTCCTCCAGGACCTGTCCGCCGACGACACCGCCGACGCCGCGCTCCCCGACGCGGAGTCGTGGGTCGTGCGCAAGACGGTCATGGAGGTGCACGCCTTCCCTCGCTACCTGGAACCGCTCGAGCTGACCACCTGGTGCTCGGGCACGGGGAGCCACTGGGCGGAGCGGCGCATCAGCATCGCCGGCGGCTCGGGCGGCGCGATCGAGGCGGCGACGACGTGGGTTCACGTCGATCAGGCGAGCGGCCGCCCCAAGCGCGTGCCGCCCAGCTTCCACGGCCTCTATGGCGAGGCGGCGGGTGGCCGGCGGGTGAAGGCACGTCTCGAGCACCCCGACCCGTCTGCCGGTGCGACCCGCACGACGTGGGCGCTGCGGTTCAGTGACTTCGACGTGCTGTCCCACGTCAACAACGCGGCCTACTGGGAGCTCGTGGAGGAGGCGCTGTCGACCCGACGCGAGCTGCGCGCGCCGCTCCGCGCCGAGGTGGAGCACCGTGTCGCGATCGAGCGCGGCGCGCACGTCGAGATGATCGCGACCGACGCCGACGGCGCGCTCTCCGTGTGGGTCCTCGCCGACGACGCGGTGGCCGCGTCCGCCTGCGTGACCCCGCTGTCCTGACCCAACGCACAAGCTCTGTGGGCGCGAGGGCACGCATACCGTGCTGTGGCGCCCACAGAACCAGTCAGCCCGTCAGACCAGGTGGTAGTGGAGCGTGCCGTCCTCGTCGCGGCTCTCGGCTTCGCCGATCGCGCGCAGGTGCTCGAGGTGCGCGTAGGTCTCGCTCTCGGCCATCTGCCCCCACGAGCGCTGCTTGAAGAGCCGTTGCGACAGCTCCTCGACGCTCGCCGAACCGAGCTCGCCCGCCGCGGCGCGCAGCGTCTCGAGACGGTCCTGGTGATGGTCGTGGATCTCCTTGGCGCGACCGGCGAGGTCGACGAACGGGTGGCCGTGGGCGGGGAGCACGAGGCCGACGCCTTCGAGCGCCGCCACCTTGTCGAGCGACTCGAAGAACGCCGTGAGCGGGTCGGCGCCGGCGACGAGGCCGGAGATGTGCGGCGTGATCGTGGGCAGGACGTGGTCACCCGACAGGACGACGCCCTCGGCCGGATCGAACAGGCAGAGGTGGTCGTTGGTGTGACCCGGTGTGTGCAGCGACACCCACTCGCGACCGGCGAGCTGGATCACCTCCGCGTCGTCGACGCGCCGCGTGGGCGCCGGCGTGCGCACGAACCGGCGCAGCGCTGTGCGGTAGAAGCCGAACTTCAATCGGCGTGAGATCGGCGGGCGGAACGTGGCGTCGTTGCGCCACGGCATCGTGCGACCCCACGGTGCAGGTGTGCCTTCGTCGTCGGCCACCTCGTCCTCGACGGGGTCGAACCACGTCCGGAAGCTCCGATGGGTGATCACCTCGGCGCCGTAGGTGTCGCGCATGCGGCCCGCGCCGCCGAAGTGGTCGGGGTGCGAGTGGGTGACGATGACCGTGTGGACGTGCTTCGGCTTGTAGCCGGCTTGCTTCAGGCGGTCGACGAGCGCACGCCACGACGGTGGGCCGGGCAGACCAGGGTCGACGATGGCGACGCCGCGCTCGTCCTGCAGGAAGTAGCAGTTGACGTGGCCGAGGCCCGGCAGCGAGATCGGCAGCTGCGAGCGCAGGATGCCGGGACCGACCTCGGTGACCTCTGTGGAAGCCGGCTCCTGCTCTTGGCGCCTTGGGCGGTCCGTCGGGGGGCTGTGGTCCACGCAGCGAACCTACTTGACCGGTTGGTCAAGTGCTTCCTCAGCGGCGGGGCTGGGGAGGAACACGTGCTCGCGATACCAGCGCAGCTCCTCGATCGACTCGCGGATGTCGTCGAGCGCTCGGTGCGCGGTGGCCTTGCGCGGCACGGCCTCGAGCGCGCCGGGGTACCAGCGGCGCGTGAGCTCCTTGATGGTGGACACGTCGACCGAGCGGTAGTGGAGGTACTCCTCGATCTCGGGCAGGTAGGTGGCGAGGAACCGCCGGTCGGTGCCGATCGAGTTCCCGCAGAGCGGGACCGTGCGCGGGTCGGCCACGTGCTCGACGATGAAGTCGAGGGTCGCGCGGCCCGCGGCCTCCAGCGTGGTCGTGGAGGCGGCGATGGCAGGCAGGAGCCCGCTCGCGGTGTGCATCTTCTGCACGACCTCGTCCATCCCCACGAGCGCCTCGGGCGGCTGGTGGACGACGAGGTCGGGACCCTCGGCCACGATCTCGAGCTCATCGTCGGTGACGATCGTGGCGATCTCGACGATGACGTGGCGTGCGGGGTCGAGCCCGGTCATCTCGAGGTCCATCCACACGAGCATCGACGCAGGCTACCGGTCGGCGTGTGACAGCCGTCCGTCCGTCTACGTTGGCCGGCGTGCCGACCCCACTCGTCGTCCCCGTGGTGCGGCTCGACCCGGATCTGCCGCTGCCAGAGCACGCTCGACCCGGCGATGCCGGCCTCGATGTGGTGTCGCGCATCGACGTGACGCTCACCCCAGGCGGCGGGCGTGCGCTGGTGCCGACGGGCATCGCGTTCGCGCTGCCGGAGGGGTACGCGGGCTTCGTGCAGCCGCGCAGCGGCCTCGCGCTGCGTCACGGCGTGACGGTGCTCAACTCGCCCGGCCTCATCGACTGCGGCTACCGCGACGAGCTGAAGGTGCTGCTCGTCAACCTCGACCCCGTCGATCCGTTCGAGATCCGCCGCGGCGATCGCATCGCGCAGCTCGTGGTGCAGGCGGTGGCGCAGGTGGCATGGGAGCCGGTGACCGAGCTCCCCGACTCCGAGCGGGGGATGGGCGGTTTCGGCCACACCGGCCGCTGAGCACCAAACAACGTCTGTGAACCCCCACATCCGCCATGCGGCCGCCGGGGTTCACAGACGCGAGGTCACGCGTCGCGAGTGACCTCGTCGGGGTGCTTGTCCGTTCGCAGGCCGAGGTAGCTCGGGTGCCGGAGCCGTCCCTCTGCGGTCCACTCCGCGAACGCGAGCTCGGCCACGAGCTCCGGGCGCACCCAGGTGGGCCCGCGCCTGAGGTCGGCGCTCGGCGGGGGCGGGTCGAAGGGACACACGTCAGTCGTGAGCGGCGCGAGCACCGAGGCGAGCCGTGCGAGCTCCGCGTCCGTGAAGCCGGTGCCGACCCGACCTGCGAACCGCAGCGGCGACCCGTCGTCGGGCTCGTCGTGGTAGCCGACCAGCAGCGCACCGATCGTGCCGGCTCGGGTGCCTTCGCCGGGCAGCCACCCGCCGACCACCATCTCCTGCCGGTGGCGGACCTTCACCTTGCGCCACTCCCGGGTGCGGGTGCCGGGCGCGTAGGTCGAGTCCAACCGCTTGGCGACCACGCCCTCGAGCCCGCGCGCGCCCGCGGCCTCGAGCAGTGCCGGGCCATCATCGTGCAAGGGTGAGACACGCCATGCCGGACCCGCGTCGAGGAGCTCATCGAGCAGCCGCCGGCGGGCGTCGAAGGTCTGCGTCGTGAGGTCGTGGCCGTCGAGGTGCAGCAGATCGAAGACCACGTAGGAGACCGGCACCTCGCTCGAGCGCCGCAGCGCGTCCGCCGGGTTGCCCACGTGCATCCGATGTTGGAGCTGACCGAAGCTGGGTCGACCGGCGTCGTCGGTGGCAACGAGCTCGCCGTCGAGCAGGGCGGTCGATGCCGGGAGGGACTCGGGCAGCGCCGCGAGCTCCGGCCACGACACGGTGACGTCGCGCTCGTTCGAAGACTGCAGTCGCAGCGTCGTGCCGTCGACGAACGCCAGGGCGCGCATGCCGTCCCACTTCACCTCGTACGTCCAGCCGTCGCCGCTCGGGAGGTCGCCGGCGGTGGCCTTCATCGGCACGAGCGACCGCGGCAAGGCGTCTGGACCCACGCCTGGCAGGCTACGGGCGTGCGGATCGAGGTCTGGCGCGTCCACGACACCGGGCTGGTGGCCGCGCCCGGTCCCTTCCGCCGCCTGCCCGGCGCGGTGCGGCACCACCAGGGGCGTGGCGCCGCGTGGCCCGACCGGGTCGCCCTCGAGCTCGTGGACGACGACCTGGTGGTCGAGGGGGTCGGTCGCTGGCCGATCGCGGATGTGCGTGTGCGCATCGTGGCGCAGGGTCCGCCGGTCACCTTCGTGGTGCACCTGCCCGAGGCCGACCACCTGCTCGCCGCACCCGCCGACGCCGCGACGGCCGATCTGCTCGCCGCGCTCGTGCGCTGACGCGCCGACTCGTCAACGCTCGACGTGCCAGTGGCCTCCCTCGGCTCGGTAGCGGCAGTAGGCACCCGTGACGATCGTGCGCTCGAGGTGATCCGCAAGCTCGGGCAGCACAGGCTCGAGCTTGCGGATCGCGTCGCGGATGCGGCCGCTCACCGCCTTGCGCGCCCGCTCCGCGGGGTGGTTGGCGAACGGCCTCGCCCGACCACCGGGTCCGGTGACTCGGGCGAGCTCGTCGAGGATGGCCTCGCGCTCGATCGCGGCTCGGGCGTGCCGCTCGGGGTCGTGGTGCCGGTCTGCCTCCTCCATCTCCTCGTCGAGGTCCGCCACGCGCTCCCGGTAGGCGGCCAGCGATCGCCGGTCGGCCATCTCACCACCAGTGCCCGACCGATCAACAGCATCGATCAGCGCGAGGACGTGGATGTCGTTGTCTGGGGAGGCGAGCAGGCGCGCGATGTCGGCGAGCCCCTTGGTGTGGGGGACCGAGACGCTGGCTCCGGCGAACGCGACCTGCCACGTGGGGCCGTTGCGCGTCATCGCTCCGATCGCCGCGGTCGGCCCCGCGGCGCGCGGCGCTGCCGGCGCGCCCAGCTCTGCGAGCCAGCTCGCCGCGCCGAGGCTTCGGTAGGTCGACGCTGCTGCCTCCAGCAGCGCCCGTGACGTCGCCTCGTCGCCCAGCGCGCCGGCGAGGACCCCGGCGGTGTGCGCGTGGCTGCCCGCGAAGGCGACCACCGCACCATTGACCCCACAGGTCGCTGCGAGCGGCGCAACGTCGTCGAGCAGCTCTGCGGCGAGCTGCTCGTCCTCGAGGATCACCGCAGCATGGGCCAGCTCGCGGACGAAGACCGACCACAGGTACGAGCGGTCCGCCCGCCAGGTGCCGAGGTCGGCGACCGCCTCGACGTGCTTGCGGGCGGCCTCCACGTCGCCGGCCCGGGCGAGGAAGCCGGCCGCCACGCCGTGGGCATGTACGGGTGTGCCGGTCCAGTGCTCGACAGCCTCGGCCGCGAACTCCCGCAGCTGCGCAGCGTGACCGCTCGCTCTCACGAGCTCGAGCCGCTGCGACATCCGAACGTTGTCGGCATCGGGTTCCCGGATGCGTGCGCCGAGGGCGGCCGCCTCCTCGATCAGCTGCTCGGCCTCGTCGTGTCGTCCCTGGAGCAGGGCGATGCACGCGCGCCGGGTGGCCGCCGTGTAGCGGTGTCGGGGCTGACCGAGAGAACCGAGGATCGCGACACAGCTCTCCAGCGCCGCCTCGTACGCGGGGGAACCCTGCTCGAGGAGCGCGTTTGCGAGCAGGAGAAGCCCTTGCGCGTGCGCCTCGTCGTCGCCCAACGAGCGGGCGACGCTGATGATCTCTCGGGCGACGACCTCGCGATCGGTTCCGGCTCCAGGCGTCCAGAGCACATCGTGGCGAGCGAGGAGGCACACGAGCAGCGTGGCCTTGTCGCCCGACCGTCGTCCGACCTCGAGCGCATGCTCGCTGAGGGATCCTGCACGGGAACGGTCCTCGGGCACGGAGTGCTGCAGCTCTCGGGCGAGCGTGGCGGCGACGCGGGCCTCCCAACGGGCGTCGACCTCGCCGACCAGCACGAGCGCTCGATCGAGGCGTCGGACGGTGTCGTCACGTCGAGCCGCGAACGTTGCGCCCAAAGATGCCGTCGCGAGCGCCACCTGAGCGACGCGCACCGCGTCACCGCACCGATCCGCGACGTCCGCGGCGTGGCGCAGCAGTCCCCGAGCCTCGACCGCGTTGCCGGCGCGTGCCTGGGCACTGGCTTCGGAAGCGAGCAGGTCGACCAGTCGTTGGTCGTCCAGCGCGACGGCGGCGTCTGCGAGCGCGACGCGGAGCCGGCACAGGTGGTCGGCCGCCTCCGCGAAGGCGAGCGTGGCGAGGTCGGCCTTCGCAGCCTCGAGTGCCCAGGCGGTCGCGCGGTCCGGACCGTCGATCGGGACGGCCTTGAGGAAGTGGCGCGCGATGTCCGCGGGCGCGACCTCGCCGCCGCGCCCGCGTCGCGCCTCCAGCGCTTCGCCGATCGCCTGGTGCAGCTCGGTTCGCCGGCGCCCGATCACCCGCTCGTCGACCGTCTCGCGCAGAAGGTCGTGCACGAAGACGAAGCCGGTGTCGCGCCGGGTGAGCACGCTTGCGCTCGCGGCTGATGCGGCGGCGGCCTCCACGTCGGCGATCGTCATCCCCAGCGTGGCGGCGACCACATCGGGAAGCAGCACGGTGCCGAGCAGAGCGACCACCTCGAGAACGGCAACGGTCGGCTCCGGGAGGCGGGCGATGCGCCGGTCGATGGCGTCGCGCACGGCGACAGGGACCTGCGTCGCGCCGTCGGTACCGCTCATCAGTGCGAGCTCACGAACGAAGAACGGGTGCCCGCCGGTGCGCTCGTGGATCGACGCGGCTCGATCGACGTCGATCGGCGCCCCGGCGATCTGCTCGACCAAGGTGGCGACGGAGCGCGCATCCAGTCCGGCGAGCTCGACGTGCTCGGCTCGCGTCACGAGATCAGCGACCCGGGCACGAAGCGGTCCAGGAAGCTCGTCGTTGCGGTAGGCAGCCAGAAGGGCGACGGGCCCGTGGCGGGGCGACCGTGCGAGGTGCTCGAGGAGCGCCACCGACGACTCGTCGGCCCACTGGAGATCGTCCAGCACCACGATGGTCGGCGTCGTCTCGGCGGTCGCATCGAGGAAGCGGCCGATGGCGTCCATGAGGAGCAACCTGTCCCGTGCTGAGGTCTCGCCGTTCGCCGGCGCGCCGAACGAGGGGATGATCGATGCCAGCAGCGCCGCGTCCTCGCCCGCCGCGCGAGCCGCGACATCGAGGCCGACCTCACGCGCCAGTCCGTCGAGCGCCTGTGTCCACGGCCAGAAGCCGGGGACGCCGTCTGCGTCGATGCACGTCCCCCATGCCACTCGCGCACCCTGTCGGCTCGCCTCCGCAACGGCAGCCCGGATCAGCGATGTCTTCCCGATGCCCGCCTCGCCGCCCACGAGGGCCATCGGCCGCTGGCCGGTCGAGAGCTGCTCGAACCAGCCTGCGAGCCGAGCCAGCTGCGGGTCCCGTCCGATCAGCTCCGGCACCCTGTCTCTGACCGACACGCTGCCCATCATCCCTCCGCCAAACGGACCTCGCGTCCGGCAATGTGCCAGATCGAACCTTCCGGCTGCTTCTGCGGATCTGGCGCCCTTGCTCGTGACGACCCAGTAGGAGGAGACCCGAATGAGCTTCGACCCGATGCAGCACAAGGGAACAACCCGCCAGCAGTGGGAGGACGCAGCCGAAGCGCGATCCGTCGAGCCATGCGAGCTGCTCGTGGCGTCGGTGACGAAGTGAAGGCGGGCGCGTTCACCGTCGCAGCCGTCCAGGCGACGCCGGTCCTCCTCGATCGGGATGCCACCGTGGAGCGGCTGGTGGCCTACGTCGAGGAAGCGGCAGCGTCAGGCGCTCAGCTGGTCGCCTTCCCCGAGGCGATCGTTCCTGGCTATCCCGACTGGGTGTGGCGGACGAAGCCCTGGTCGGACCGGGTGTGGTACCAGCGCTTGTGGGAGCAGGCAGTGGAGATCCCGGGACCGGTGACCGATGCGCTCGGCGCAGCTGCCCGCAGGGCCGGCGCGTGGCTGGCCCTCGGCGTGAGCGAGCGTGTCGCATCGGGCACCCTCTACAACTCCGTCCTGTACCTCGCGCCGGACGGGTCGGTGGCAGGACTGCACCGCAAGCTCCTGGCGACGGGAGGAGAACGGACCCTGTGGGGCCACGGCGACGGCTCTACGCTCACGGTGCTCGACATGGGCTTTGCCCGGGTCGGGGCCTTGACGTGCTGGGAGAACCTCATGCCGTTGGCACGCGTCGCGATGTACGAGCAGGGCATCGACGTGCTCCTCACTCCCACGTGGGACAACTCCGACTCGTGGCCGTGCACGCTTCGCCACATCGCGAGGGAGGGCCGCGTGTTCGTCGTCGGGACGAACTCATGCCTGCACGCGCGTGACATCCCGCGCTCGCTTCCGGGAGCCGACGACCTGTACCCCGGTGATGACGACGACTGGCTCGCCCGCGGCAACACGATGATCGTGGGACCGTACGGCAACGTCATCGAAGGGCCGCTCACCCTCGAGGCTGGCATGCTCACCGCCTCGCTCGACCTCGCAACCCTCGTCGCGGCCCGGCGCGAGTTCGATCCCGTCGGCCACTACGCCCGTCCCGACGTCTTCACGCTCACCGTCCATCAACCACCGGCGGCGCCTGCCGCCACGAGAGGAGAACCATGCCCGACACCGCCTTCCCCAGCATCGGACACGTCGCCTTGACGGTCAGCGACCTGCCTCGCAGCGTCGCTTGGTACCGACGGCTGTTCGACGCAGAACCGGTCCTCGACGAGGACACCGGCCCGTTCCACCACGTGGTCTGGTTGCTGGGCGGCACGCTCCTGGGTCTGCATCAGCACACCGCCTCGGCAACCAACGAGCCGGCCGACGAGCTGCGTCCCGGTCTCGATCACCTTGCCTTCGCATGCCAGGACCGGGCCGCTCTGCAGCGTTGGGTCGAGAGGCTCGACGAGCTCGAGATCCCGCACGGCGGCATCGTCGATGCGTCGTACGGGTCGGGCCTGTCGTTCCGCGATCCTGACAACATCCCGCTCGAGTTCTTCGCGCCGCCCTCCTGAGGGCACCAGTGCCGTCGGCACCGCCTAACGTCCCGAGGCTAGGTCTGGTGACGAGGGGGAGCTGATGGCCGAGCTGGTGCTCGCGGGACAGGCGGCGCTCATCACGGGCGGGGGCAGCGGCATCGGGCTCGGGTGCGCGCGCCACCTCCTGCGCGACGGCGCGTCGGTCACGCTCGCGGGGCGTGGTCGGGAGCGCCTCGACGGTGCCGCGGCGGAGCTCCGCGCCGAGGCACCGCCGGGTGCCGAGGTGCGCGTCGTCACGTGCGACGTCGCCATGGAGGACGACGTCGCGGCAGCGGTCGAGGTCGCAGCACAGATCACGGGCGGGCTCCAGATCTGCGTCGCGTCCGCAGGGACGGGCGCGCTCGCACCAGTGATCGCGATGCCGGCCGAGGAGTGGCACCGCGTGCTCGGCATCAACCTCACCGGCGCGTTCTTCACCCTCAAGCACGCGGGCGAGGCGATGGTCCGATCCGGGGGTGGCGCATTCGTCGGCATCTCGTCGATCGCCGCGCCCCTCACGCACCCGTTCATGTCGGCCTACTGCGTCTCGAAGGTGGGTCTCGAGGCGTTGATCCGCACGGCCGCCGACGAGCTCGGTCGCGCCAACGTGCGCGTCAACGCGGTGCGCCCGGGCATCGTGCCCACCGAGCTCGCAGCGCCACTCGAGCAGGATCCGGCAGTGCTCGCGGACTACCTGGCCCAGATGCCGGTGAGCCGCACCGGCACCGTCGACGACGTCGGCGCGCTCGTCCGCTTCCTCTGCGGCCCCGAGTCGTCCTGGATCACCGGTCAGTGCATCGGGGTCGACGGCGGCCACCACCTGCGCAGGGGTCCGGACGTCGAGCACTGGGCGCGGGCCGTCTACGGCGACGACGTCGTCGACGGTCGCATCTGACTGCCTGTGGTTCCTGCCGCACGAGTGTCCCTTTCACCCCATTCCGACCCCTGACTTCCCTGCCTACCGACCGGTAGGTAGGCTGTCGGGATGCTCTCCCCTCAAGCGCTCCTCGCCGACCTCGAGCCCACTGCAGAGCGCCTCCTCGAGCGGCACCTGTCGTCTGCGAAGGAGTGGTTCCCCCACGATCTCGTCCCGTGGAGCCGGGGGCGCGACTTCGAGCCGGGCTACGAGTGGTCGGCCGACGACGTGACGCTCTCCGATGAGGTCCGCAGCGCCCTCTTCGTCAACCTCCTCACGGAGGACAACCTGCCGTACTACTTCCGGACGATCGAGGCGATGTTCGGCCGTGACTCGGCGTGGGGTGCATGGGCACGTCGCTGGACCGCGGAGGAGGGCCGCCACTCGATCGTGATCCGCGACTACCTCACCGTCACGCGCGCCATCGATCCCGTGGCCCTCGAACGGGCGCGCATGGCACAGGTCGAGTGCGGCGAGGTCCCCGAGCCGGAGACCCCGCACGATGGGTTCGCCTACGTCGCGCTCCAGGAGCTCGCCACCCGGATCGCGCACCACAACACCGGCAAGCTGCTCGATGACAAGGCGGGCTACGAGGTGATGAAGAAGGTGGCGAGCGACGAGAACCGCCACCACCTCTTCTACCGCGACCTCGTGAGCGCGGCGCTCGAGGTCGATCCGTCTGGGATGGTGCTCGCCATCGAGCGCCAGGTGCGCACGTTCGAGATGCCGGGCACCGGCATCGTCGACTACGACGCCCACGCCAAGGCGATCGCGAAGGCCGGCATCTACGACTTCGCCACCCACCACGACCTCATCCTCGTGCCGGTCGTTCTACGCCACTGGGGCGTCGAGGCGATCGAGGGCCTGTCGCCCGAGGCCGACGCGGCGCGCGCCGCGCTCGTCAAGCGCATCGACCGCATCGGCAAGGCAGGCCGACGCTTCGCCTCGCGCCGCGCCGAGCAGCTGCCTGTCGACGCACCCGTGCCGCTGCTCGCCGCCGTCTGACGCGCCGGGACGAGCAGGCGCGGCTCAGTCAGACGCGGCGGGCTCGTCGAAGGTGACGGTGAGATCGAGCTCGTCGCTGCCGCGCACGATGTGGAGCACGAGCGCGTCGCTCACTCGAGCGGCATCGAGCGCGCGGTGCAGGTCGTCGACTGTCGCCAGCGCGATGTCACCAGCGGCGGTGAGCAGATCACCGACTTGCACGCCGGCTCTGTCGGCGGCGCCTCTGTCGGTGACGGTCCGCACGAGCAGCCCGGCGCGAGCGGGGAGGCCGACGGAGGCGCGCAGCTTGGCGGCGACGTCGCTCGGCGCGAGACCGACACCCAGCACGAGGCGTCGCGGCGACTCACCGCGTGCCAAGGCATCGACGCGCTCGCGCAGGGCAGCGTCGGCGGGGAGCGCGAGGTAGAAGCCCTCGCCGAGCCGCGCGGTGTTGATGCCGACCAGCCGCCCCGTCTCGTCGAGCAGCGGGCTCCCCGACGAGCCCCGGGCGAGCGGCGCCGTGTGCTCGAGGCTGCCGCGCACCTGTCGGCCGCGGGGGCCTCGGAAGGCTCGTTCGACGCCGCTCACGAGCCCGAACGTGACGCGAGCGCCGCCGCCGGCGGTGCGACCGAGCGCGAACACTGCGGCACCGGTGCCGGGGACGTCGTCCGCCCAGGGGATCGGCGCGACCTCTCCGGTGTCCACCGACACGACGGCGAGGTCGCCGTCCGCGTCGAGCCCGACGAGCTCGCCTTGCGCGGCCCGGTCGTCGGCGAAGGTCACCTCGGTGGTTCGGTCCCGCAGGTTGTGGGCGTTGGTCAGCACGCGATCCTTCGCCACCACCACACCGCAGCCGCGGCCTCCGTGGCGTCCGATCCGGACGACGGCGCCACCGGCGACCTCGCTGACCGCGTGTGTGGCTGCCTGCAGGGCGTCAGTGAGTGAGCTGGGTGCGGCCATGGGCGGTCCTTCCCTTCGGGAGAGCGCACGTGACCCATCGCGGGTCACTTGTGATTTGCAAGTTACTCTACCTGGGTGCGAGAGACCTCCAACCCGACTCGAGGAGGTCCGGCGGCGCCGGGCGTCCTCAGCCCCCTCGACGCGGCCCTTCGACAGGTCGGCGACCGTTGGACCCTGCTGCTCGTCGAAGCGCTCCTGGACGGGCCGCGACGCTTCGGCGAGCTGCTCGAGGCGCTCGACGGGCTGGCGCCGAACATCCTCTCCAAGCGCCTCAAGGCGCTTGGGCAGGGTGGGCTCGTGACCGCGGTGCCGTACTCACAACGCCCGTACCGGGCCGCCTACGCACTCACCGCATCGGGCGCAGAGCTCGCTGGCGCCCTGCGGCTCCTCGCACAGTGGGGCGCTGGGCGCGACGCCACCGTCGGCGGCGCGCTCCTCCACGGCACCTGCGGCACGCCCCTCGACGCGCGCTGGTGGTGCCCGACGTGCTCCCGTCCCGTCGAGGAGGGCGAGGCCGCGGATCTCGACTACGTCTGACCTCACACCATCGGGTTCTTGGGGCGATGCGTTCCGGTCTTCGGTACGAAGCGCCCCAAGAACGCGCGGTCGGTCAGCTGAAGCGCTCGCGCACCGCGCGCACGATGTGGTCTGCCTGGAGGTTGGGAAGACCAGCGCCACCGTCGACCACGAGCTCCTGGCCGGTGACGTAGCGCGCGCCGTCGGAGCAGAGGAACGCGATCACCTCCGCGACCTCCTCGGCGGAGCCGATCCGCGCGAGTGGGGTGCCTGCCTCGGCCACCGCGGTGAACTCGGGATCGTCGGTGATGATCGACGTGAGCGCGGTGGCGATCATGCCGGGCGACACGCAGTTGGCTCGGATCGTCGGCGCGTACTCCAGCGCGACCGTGCGCGTGAGGTTGACGACGGCGGCCTTCGCGGCGCTGTACGGGGCCTCACCCTGCAGCGGCCGGCTCGCGTTGAGGCTGGCGACGGTGACGACGTTGCCGCCACCGCGCTCGACCAGCAGCGGGATCGCCGCGCGCAGCGTGTGGAACGCGCCGTCGAGGTTCACGCTGACGACCAGGCGCCACTCGTCGTCGGTGTAGCGGTGCAGCGGATTGTTGAGCCCGAACCCGGCGTTGACGACGACGTCGGACAGGCCGTCGAGCGCCTCGGCCGCGGCCTGCACCGCGGCGGTCGCGGCCGCGGGATCGGACACATCGACCGCGAAGGCATGGCCGCCGACCTCTGCGGCGACCGCGCGCGCCGAGTCGCCGGCGCGGTCGAGGATCGCGACCCTCGCGCCACCCGCGGCGAGCCGGCGCGCGGTTGCCGCGCCGATGCCGGCGGCGCCTCCGGTGACGATCGCGCGTCGACCCGCGAGGTCGGCCGCGGTCACCGCGGCTCCAGCGTGAGGGGTGCGGCCTTGATGCCGGCGATGATCGACGAGCCGCTGCGTATCACCGGCCCGGCCACCGTGAGCCGCCGCCACCGCTCGACCACGCTGTCGAGCACCACCGTGAGCTCGAGGCGCGCGAGCGCGGCGCCGAGGCAGAAGTGAGGACCGTGGCCGAGGGCCACGTGGTGGTTCGGCGTGCGACCGACGTCGAAGGTTCCCGCGGTGGGACCGAACTCCTCCTCGTCACGGTTCGCGGACGCGTAGAGCATCAGCAGCGGGTCGCCCGCGGCGATCGCCACGCCCGACAGCGTCGTGTCAGCCACCGCGGTGCGCAGGAACGAGGTGACCGGGGTGGTCCAGCGCAGCACCTCCTCGACTGCGGTCGGCAGGAGCGACGGATCCGCGGCGAGGCGGTCGAGCTGCTCAGGGTGCTCGGCAAGCGCAACGAGCGCCCCGGAGATCGAGTTGCGGGTGGTCTCGTTGCCAGCCACGAGGAGCTGGATGAGGAACATGCCGAGCTCGTCGTCGGTGAGCGACTCGCCGTCCTCCTCGTACCCCGCGAGCATCGACACGACGTCGTCACGCGGCTTCGCGCGCCGTTGCGACGCGAGACCGAGGAGCTCCACGGTCATCTCCCCGAGGAGGGCCATGCGCTCGTCGTCGGACCAGTCGGTGGCGCCGGGGACCGCGGCCTCTGACCAGCGGAACAGGCGCTCCTCGTCGCCTTCGGGGAGGCCGAGGAGCGCCGCGATGAGCTGGATCGGCAGCGGCACGGCGAGGTGCGCGGTGACGTCGACCACCGCGTCGCCGGCGGCCTTCACGGCAAGGTCGTCCAGGATCGCCGCGGTGCGCTGTCGCACCAAGGGCTCGAGGCCCCGGACGACTGCGTTCGTGAACCCCGGACGCGCGAGCTTGCGGTAGCGCGTGTGGTCCGGCGGGTCGGCGTGCATCATCGTGGGAGGCGAGTCGTAGGTGACGCCGATCTCCTCCACGAGGATCCCCTTGCTGGAGCAGAAGCGGCTGGGGTCGCTCGAGATCTCGCTCACGTCGGCGTGACGGGCGACCGCCCAGAAGCCCTTGGAGGCGTTCCACGCGAGCGGGGCCCGCTCGCGCAGGGCGGCGAGCGCGCGGTGCGGGTCCCCCGCGTAGGTCGCCGGGTCGAGGAGCGCATCGGTGAGCGGTTCGTGGTCGCCGGGCACGGCCGGAACCTACCCGCAACAGCATCTGTGGGCGTCCGGACACGCATCGCGTGCCGCAGCGCCCACAGATCCGTTAGACCCGCGGGATGCACGCACAGGATCGGATGGTCGAGCTCGGGTGCTACGGGCTTGCGGGGCACGTCGACGATCCACGCGTGCTGCTCGATGAGGTGCGCGACGCGGAGCGCATCGGTCTGGGCTCCGTGTTCTTGTCGGAGCGCTTCAACGTGAAGGAGGCCGCGACGCTCACGGGTGCCGCTGCGGCGGTGAGCGAGGAGGTGGGGATCGCCACCGGCGTCACGAACACGCCGACGCGCCACCCGCTCGTCACCGCGGCTTGGGCCACCACGATGCATCGCCTCACGCGTGGGCGCTTCGCGCTCGGGATCGGCCGCGGCATCGCACCGCTCACCGACATCATGGGGATCCCGCGCATCACGATGGCGCAGATGGAAGACGCCGTCGGCGTCTACCGCCGCCTCTGGAAGGGCGAGATGATCGTTGGACACGACGGCCCCGCGGGTCGCTATCCGCTGCTCGTCCTGGACCCGAGCTTCGATGAGGACATCCCCGTGATGGCCGCGTGCCTCGGCTTCAACACGATGCGGTGGGCGGGTCGCGTGGCCGACGGCGTGATCCTGCACACCTTCGTGAGCGACGAGGCGCTCGAGCGCTGCGTCGCGGCCGTGCGCGCCGGAGCCGACGAGGCGGGCCGGGATCCGGCGGCGGTGCGCGTGTGGTCGGTGCTCGCCACGCTGCACGAGCCCGATGAGGAGCGCCGTCTCCGCGGCGTCACCGGGCGGATGGCGACCTACCTACAGGCCTACGGCGACGCGCTCGTGGCGATGAACGGGTGGGACCCCGCCCCCCTCGAGCGCTTCCGTGCGGACGAGGTCGTGGCGTCGATCGCCGGCGCGATCGATGCGAAGGCGACGCTGTCCGAGCTCGACCACATCAGCGGGCTGATCCCACCGGAGTGGCTCCCGGCCGCGGTCGGTGATGCCGCGATGTGTGCGGCCCGCGTCCTCGACCAGTTCGACGCCGGCGCGGATGGCGTGATCCTTCATGGCTCGGCTCCGGCGGAGCTCGAGCCGGTGGTCGATGCGTATCGCGCGGTGCGTCCGGCTGGTCGGTTCGCGGGTCGTGTCGCCAACCCAGCGCGGTGAACCGCAACTGCAGTCAGGTTGGGGTGCGCGCGGTCGTGACGAGGATGCCGCCGCCGAGGATGACGCCGTCGGCGCCGACGACGTCGGCAAGCGCCTCGGCGGCCGCGGCAAGTGCCTCGGGTTGCGCGGCCTCCGGGATCGTGTCGAGCACCGCGCGACCGACGCCGGTGTCGATGAGGTGGGCGATCGCCTCGTCCACGTCGCCGCCGAGGCGCAACGGCACCTCGATCGGTCGCGGTTCGATGTCGCAGAAGCCTGCGGCCGCGAGGGTCTGCTCGACGACGCTCGGATCTGATTGGGCGAACATTCCCGGACCGGTGCCGCCGGTGTCGGGGAGCGAGCCGAAGCGCAGGAGCGCCGCCCCTGGGAGCATCAGCCAGGGGTTGGCGTGGAGCGGTTGCCACGTGGCGATGCAGAGCCGTCCGCCGGGGCGGAGTGCGCGTGCGACGTTCGTGAAGGCCGCGACCGGGTCGTCGAAGAACATCGTGCCGAAGCGGCTGATCGCCGCGTCGAAGCGTTGCGCGGGCAGTGCGTGGGTCTGCGCGTCGGCAAGCTCCAAGGTGACGTGAGGCGCGGCCACGGCGGCGGCTCGTGCGCGCGCGACCTCGAGCATCGGACCCGACACGTCGACGCCGTGGACGGTGCCGGTGGGCGTGACCGCGTCCGCGGCGAGCAGCGTCGTGGCGCCGCAACCACAGCCGACGTCGAGCACCGACTCGCCGGCGCGGAGCGCAGCGGTGTCGAGGAGGGCCTCGGCCACCGCACGCATCACGCGGTCGCGCCGATCGGGGTCGACGACCCAGCGCTCGCCGCGCTCGCCGTTCCAGGCCTCGCGCTCGACTCGGTTCGCGTCCGCGCTCATCGGGTGCCGCCGAGGCGATCGTGCGATCGGGCGGTGGGGTCGGGGCGCGTGTCGAGGCCGAGCCGGCGGCCGATCGTGTGGATCGTGAGCCGTCCGGTGGCGTGTGCCAGCAGCCCGCGGCCGCGCGTGGTGAGCGCAGCCAGCCGATCGGGGTCGGCGTCGACGGGTGGGGAGGCCAGGAGCGCGACCGTTGCGTCGGCGATCGCGTCGGTTGCGATGCGGATCGAGCTGAGCAGCGCGAGCGCGTCGCCCGCCCGGTAGCCCGCGGCGAGCGCTTCCGCGGCGAGGAGCAGCAGCGACGGGCTCGGAACGCAGTACCGATCCGTGCCGCACGCCTCGACGGCCCCGGTGCCGATGAGCTCCTCCAATCGCTCCGGCACCACGCCCGGGAGCAGGTGTGCGAGCTGGTCGAGCGTCGCGGGCGCACCGGGCTCGTCGAGGTGCACGAGCTGGTCGGCGTTCAGCCCGAGGACCTCACCGAGGTCAGCGCCCTCACGCCACGAGGCGAGGAGGTCGCGGATCCCAGCGAGGGAGTACCCCCGCCGCTGGAGTCGGTCGATGAGCTCGAGGCGGGCGAGGTGGGTTGCGCCGTAGATGCCGACGCGCCCGCGGCGTTCCGGCGCGGGGACCAGGCCCATCGTCTGGTACTCGCGGATCGTGCGGACAGGGAGTCCGCACCGCTGCGCGAGCTCGTCGACCGTGAAGGCAGCGGGCTCCGCGCCGGACGTCTCGGCGGCGGCAGTCGTGGAGGCAGGTGCAGGCACGGCTGGACAATATCACAGTTTACCGTTACGGTAAACACCGTGACTGATGCGACCGACGTCGACGCCCTGCACGAGGCGGAGCCCCAGGGACGCCTCGATGAGGACCTGCTGCGCGTGCTGCGGGGCGCCACGGACAGCCCCTTGCTCCGCTTCGCGAGCCCGCCGGTCCCGTTGCGTGGCGGGTTCTGGGCTGAGCTCGTGTCGTTCTCGCTTGCCGGGGCGCCACCGGGCTGGGACCACCCTCTCGTCGCCCGGCTGATGCCAGATGCAGCGACGGCAGCCAAGGAGATGGCCGTGCAAGCCGAGGTGGCCGCCAGCGGGTTCCCGACGCCGCAGGTGCGGCTGTCCGGTGGGCCCGACGCAGGGCTCGGTCGCGCGTTCATGGTGATGGACCTCGCCGCGGGTGCACCGCTGCTCAGCGGGCTCGCCGGCGGGAGCGCGATCGCGCGCCTGCCCTCGCTGGCGCGCTCGCTGCCCGCGACCCTCGCCGACGCGATGGCTCGACTCCACGCCCTCGATGCCGCACCGGTCCGTCGCCGCCTCGAGGCCCACGGCTCCCCCGCGCTGGACGTCACGACGTTCCTCGGCGCGCTGATCGACGCCGCCGCCAGCGCTGGGCGCGACGACCTCGCCGCGGCCGGTCGGTGGCTGACCGACCACCCGCCCGCCCCCGCGCCCGAGGTGGTGTGCCATGGCGACCTGCACCCGTTCAACGTCCTCGTCGACGACGCTGGCCGGGCGACGGTGCTCGACTGGTCAGCCAGCCTCCTCGGCCCCGCTGCCTACGACGTGGCCTTCACCTCGCTGCTGCTCGCCGAGCCGCCGCTCGCGCTGCCGCGCGCGGCCCGGCCACCGGTGCGCGCAGTAGCACGCGCGCTGTCCCGCCGATTCGTGCGCCACTACGAGCGCGTCAGCGGCGCTCCCGTGGATCCGGCGTCGTTGCGGTGGCACGAGGGCGTGGTGTGCCTGCGATCGCTCGTCGAGGTCGCGACGTGGGCGGCGGCCGGCGAGCTCGACGACCGCCGTGGCCACCCGTGGCTCGTGAGCGGCGCGTCGTTCGCTCGCCGCCTCACCGCACTGACGGGTGCGCCGGTCAGGCCCGTCTGACCAACCCACCAACCAACGTCTGTGAACCGCCACGGCCGCCATGCGGACGCCAGGGTTCACAGACGTTGGTTGGTGGGGTGGGTCTCGTACATGCGCAGCAGGACGACGAGGCCTGAGGCGGCCGTGAGCGCAGCGACGACCCAGATCGCGGCGCGGATGGAGAGCGCGTCGGCGAGGAGGCCGGCCATCAGCGCGCCAACGGCGAACCCGCCGTCGCGCCAGAGGCGGTAGACGCCCACCGATCGCGCGCGCCAGCTGGGGTGCGCCACATCTCCGATCGCCGCGAGGAGCGTGGGGTACACCATCGCAGTTCCGGCCCCGAGGGCAGCTGCGCCCAGGGCCCACGGGCCGAACCCGGTCGTGCCCGCGATCCACGCCAACGCGGCCGCCTGCGTGAGCATGCCCGCCACGATGAGCTGCTTGCGCCCGACACGGTCGGACAGCGCCCCGGTGAGGAGCTGCCCCACCCCCCACACCGCTGGGTACAGCGCGGCGAGGACGCCGATGCGCGCCACGCTCAGCCCCGCGGCCGCGAACAGCAACGGGAAAAGGCCCCACGCGAGGCCGTCGTTGAGGTTGTTGACGAGCCCAGCCTGGCTGCACGACGACAGCGCACGCTCGCGGAAGCTCGTGAGGCGGAAGACGTCGGCCGTCGTCAGCCGATCGTGGTCGTCGACGTGCCGCGCCTGGTGCTCGTGCGCCTCGAGCGCCACGTGTCCATGCGTCTCGCGCACGAAGAGCGTGGACAGGCCGACGCCGAGGCCCGCGAACGCGAGGCCGAGGAAGAACGGTTCTGGCCGAAGGCCGAAGCGGTCCGCGATGAAGCCCGTCGCGAGTGCGGTGGCGGCGACCGCACCGTATCCAGCGGCCTCGTTGAGGCCCATCGCGAACCCCCGGCGCGCAGGACCGACGAGGTCGATCTTCATGATCACCGTCGTCGACCACGTGAGACCTTGGTTGACGCCGAGGAGCGCGTTGGCGGCGATCACCCAGCTCCACGAGGGCGCCCACATCAGCAGGGGTGGGATCGGGAGGGCGATCAGCCACCCGGCGACGAGGACCGGCTTGCGGCCGTATCGGTCAGACAGCGTGCCCGCGAAGAAGTTCGTCGCGGCCTTCACCACACCGAAGGCCGCGATGAACGTGAGCGTGGCGGTGAACGCCGTGAGCCCGAACTCCTCGGTCGCGAGCAGCGGGAGGACGGTGCGCTCCTGTCCGAGCATCCCGCCGACGAGCGCGTTGACGCCGACGAGCAGCGCGAACTGCGCGAGGTTCGCCTGGAGCCCGAGCTGCGTCCCCGAGCGGGGTCGCGAGGCGAGCGCGGTCATGGCTCGGCCGCGGGCGGCGCGCGACGCGCGTCTTCATGTGACGACGGCTGGGACCTCAGCGCCGAGGGCTCAGCACCTCGCGCCGTCGCCGGTACTCGTCCTCGTCGATCTCGCCTGCGGCATACCGATCGGCCAGCACGTCCTCGGGCCGGCGACGGCCCGGGAGGGCGCTCTGCACGAAGCGCGCCACCGCCCAGATCAGCAGACCCCAGAACGCCACCATCGTCACGCTCATCGCGAGCCATGCGCTCCAGCTCCAGTCGCTTCCCCACCACATCATCTGGGTCGCCTCCTTGGTCGGTGTACGCCCTCATCTCACGCCCGCGCTCGGCACAAGGGACAGGGACCAAGGACCCGATTCGGGGGACGTAAGGGCCTCAGCCCGGCTTGCGGGCGAGGAACACGTGGGCGGACACGTCGTAGGCGCGCGCGTTGGGCTCACCAGCGGAGCCGCCGAAGGCGTCGACGGGCATCCCCACCGACAGGTCGACGAAGCCGGCTTCTTCGATGACCGCCTCCCATTCGGCGGTGGGGAGGCCGCCGGCGATGCAGCCGGTCCACAGGTCGATCTCGCACACCGCGGCCTCGGGCACGGGCTTGCCGTTCGCGATGTCGGCGAACTGGATGATCCCACCCGGCCGCAGCGCCCGGAAGGCCTGCGCGAACACCGCGGGCTTGTCGGCACAGAGGTTGATCACACCGTTCGAGATCACCACGTCGGCCCACCCGTCCTCGACGGGGAGCTCCTCGAGGATGCCCTCACGGAACTCCACGTTGCCCAAGCCCAGCAGCTCCGCGGTCGCGCGCGACTTGGCGAGCATCTCGGGCGTCATGTCCACGCCGATCACGTGGCCTTCGGAACCGACGCTCGCCGCGGCGACGAAGCAGTCGAACCCGCCGCCCGAGCCGAGGTCGACGACGTGCTCGCCGGCCCCGAGTGGCCGGAGCGAGAAGGGGTTCCCGACGCCGGCGAAGGACTCGACGGCACGGTCGGGCAGCGAGTCGACGATCGCGTCGGCATAGCCGAGCAGCGCGGCGAGCGGACGACCGGTGTGGAAGTGGAACGTCCCGCCAGGCTGCAGCGCGACCTCGCGGTACTTCTCACGGACGTCGGCGCGCAGCGCCTCTGGGTCGACCGGGATCGTGTCAGCCATGGTGTTCCCCCCTGTTCATCAAGTGGATGTTTGAAGAATCGCATGCGCTGGACCGGATGTCAAACACTCATTTGAGGATTGAGATAGACTGCTGCGCCATGGGGAGTCGAGTAGCGAAGGATGCACTGTTCGAGGGCTTCGCAGCCGTGACGAAGGCGCTTTCGAGCGGCCGCCGCGCCGAGATCGTGGACGTGCTCGCCCAAGGGGAGCGGTCCGTCGAGGAGATCGCGGCAGAGATCGACCAGAGCGTGGCGAACACCTCGCACCACTTGCGCGCGTTGGCGCGGGCAGGGCTCGTCACCACCCGACGCGACGGCACACGGATCTACTACTCGTTGGCCAGCGAGCGTGTCAGCGAGCTGTGGGGGGCGGTCCGGGGCGTCGCCGAGCAGCACGCGGCCGGGCTCGACCGCCTCGTCGCCGCGTACCTCGGTGATCGGGAAGGGATCGACGTGATCGGCCGGGACGAGCTCGCGTCGAGGCTGAAGGAAGGTTCGCTCATCGTGTTCGACGTGCGGCCGGAGCCCGAGTTCGCGGCCGGACACATCGCTGGTGCGCGGTCGGTCCCGCTCGGCGAGCTGCGCAAGCAGATCAAGGCGCTCCCGCCCGATGCCGAGGTGGTGGCGTACTGCCGCGGCCCATACTGCGCGTACGCCGACGACGCCGTGCGCGAGCTGCAGCGGCGCGGGTTCTCGGCTCGTCGCCTCGAGGACGGCTTCCCCGAGTGGCGGCGGGCCTCGCTGCCCGTCGACGTGACGGGCTGAGCCACCCCAAGCTCAAACGTTGGCTTGACAATCGACCTCATGTCCTGCACTGTTCAAGGCATCGCTTGAATAGTGAGGGGAGCAGCCATGACCATCACGAAGACTGCCGAGGCGGTTCTGGACGCCAGCCCGGGTGCCGTCTTCGGCACCCTGACCGACATCGCGCACCTCCCGGAGTGGAACGACGCCATCGTCAGGGTCGTCGAGCCGCTGCCGGCGCTCGAGCCCGGCGCGGAGTGGGTGGTGGAGGTGCGGGCGCTGGGCCAGCGGTGGAACAGCAGGTCGCGCATCACTGCCGTCGACCCCGGTGAGGGGCGCTTCCACTACCGCTCGTGCACCGACGACGGGAACCCGTCGTACGCGCTGTGGGCGTGGACCGTGAACCCGGATCCGGCGGGGAGCCGGGTGGCGGTCTCGATGGAGCTGCACCCAGCGACCTTCTGGCGTCGGGTGCTGCTGGCTCGGATCCGGGCTCGCCAGGTCGGTCGCACGGAGCTCCCGAGCTCGCTCGCCGCGCTCGGCGCGGCAGCGAAGGCGCGTTCTTCCTCCGACACATCGAGCAGCTGAGGACCAGCGGATCGGCCTCAGCGGCCGCGCTCGTCACCCCAGAGCAGCACGTGCAGGCGCGGTGTGAGGTTCCAGCCGCGGGCGAGAACCGGCTCGGCGAGCGAACGTGTGCGCTCGGTCAACGTCGCGGCGTCGGTGCCCTCGGGCATGACCCACACGCGCTCGAGGCCGTGTGCGTCGACGATCTCCGCGACCTCGTCGAGCTCGGCTGCTTGCGTCACCACGAACTTGAACACCGCTGCGCCGGTCGCTGAGAGCGCGGCGAGCGCGTCAGGTCGGAGGCGCACATCGCTGGCGACGCCGCTGTTGGCGAGCTTGGGTGACACGTTCCACTGATGCACGAGCGACGTCACCTCGGGCGCGGGAGCGAGCGTGCCGTTCGTCTCGATCTCGACGGGCCAGTCCCGCTCCGCGCAGCCCTGCAGCAGCGGCACGAGGCGGCGTTGCTGCAGCAGCGGCTCGCCACCAGTGATGACCACGATCTCCGGGGCCATCGCGTCGAGCTTCGAGAGCACGTCGGCCACCGCCATGCGCCGCAGCTCGATTGCGGGGTCGTAGCGCTGCCAGTCCCAGGTGTACGGCGTATCGCACCACGCGCAGTCCAGGTTGCAGCGACCGAGTCGCACGAACCCGGCGCGCCTGCCGATCGACGGGCCTTCGCCTTGGAAGGTAGGACCGAACACCTCCGCGACGACGAGCGCGTCGCCCTCGTCCGCGGTCAGCTCGGCCGGTACTCGGCCCATGTCTTCGGCGTCTCGTGGACCCGGACCGCCACGACGCGCTCGGCGACCGCAGCGTCGAGCACGTTGGTGAGGGACTCGAACAACCAGCGGGCGAGCACCTCTGCGGTGGGCTCGCCGGGGAGCACGTCGTTGAGGTGCCGGTGGTCGATCGTGTCGTCGATGAAGCGCTTCACCGGATCGAGGTCGAAGTAGTCCACCACCATGCCGCGGGCGTCGAGCGCGTCGGCCGCGCAGATCACCTCCACCTCGTAGTTGTGACCGTGCAGCCTCCGGCACTTGTGGTCCTCGGGTACGGCGGTGAGCACGTGCGACGCCGAGAACTCGAAGCGCTTCGCGATCGTGAAGCTCATGCCGACACCTGGGCGTACGCGGTGGGATCCGACACGCCGGCCAGCTCGAACGCCTCGCGGCGCTCGACGCAAGTGCCGCACCGCCCGCAGTGCGTCGCGCCGCCGACGTAGCACGACCACGTCTCTGCGAACGGCACGTCGAGCGCGGCACCGCGTCGCACGATCTCGGCCTTCGACACGAGCAGGAACGGTGCGAGCACCCGGAACCCGTCCTGGATGAAGCCCTCGTTCGCGACGAGCGCCTCGTGCTCGATCGCGGCGATGAACTCGGGCCGGCAGTCGGGATACACGGTGTGGTCGCCGGCGTGGACCGCGGTGGCGACAGCGTCGGCACCCCGAGCCACGGCCACGCCGATCGCGACCGACAGCATGATCGCGTTGCGGTTCGCCACGACCGTCGAGGCCATCGACGCGTCCGTGTAGTGGCCTTCCGGAACATCCACGTTGCGATCCGTGAGCGCCGAGCCGGTGAGCAGCGCGCCGACCGACCGGAGGTCGACCACGTGGTGCTCGGCGCCGAGCCGGTCGGCACACCGCGCGGCGAGCTCGAGCTCCTTCGCGTGGCGCTGCCCGTAGTCGAACGACAGCGCGACGAGCGCGGCGCCGTCGGCCGCGAGCGAGTGCGCGAGCGTCACCGAGTCGAGGCCACCGGAAACGGTGGTGACGACGAGGCTCACGAGCCCTTGGCGCGCGTGGCGGTGGCCTCGATCACGATGCCGCCGCGGGGCTGTTGCGTGAGCGTGACGGTCACCTCGTGCGGATCGGCCGCACGCACCACCTCCTCGGCGATCTCGGCCGCGAGCGCCTCGCAGAACGCGGCTCGGTCGCGGAATCGCCAGAGGTACAGCTTGAGCGACTTCGACTCGATGCAGTGCCGGTCGGGTCGGTACTCGAGCGCGAGCGAGGAGATGTCGGGCTGCCCGGTGACCGGGCACAACGACATCACCTCGTCGGTGGTGAAGCGCACCCTCGTGACGTGTGCCGGCGCGTCGAAGCACTCGAGCGCGTCGATCGGATGGCGAACCGTGTGGCCGAGGACCGTGAGTCCGTCGTCCTCGGAGGGTGTGCTCATGGCCCGTCGAGCGTACAAGCCCTCGTCTCCGGCAGTCCCGGCGCTACCAGGCGACGAGCCGGAACGTCCCCGGGATCGTGCCGGTCTTGCCCCCAGGTCCCTCCCAACGCACGTGGCCACCCGCG
Source organism: Microthrixaceae bacterium (assembly GCA_052390255.1). Lineage (GTDB taxonomy): Bacteria > Actinomycetota > Acidimicrobiia > Acidimicrobiales > VFJN01 > VFJN01. The sequence goes on along the minus strand of JBQTHC010000039.1, from coordinate 31,652 downwards.
TCGCCCGGGTCCTCGAGCGTGGTCACCAGCCACTCGCCGGTGGCGTCGTAGGTCTGGCTGAGCGGCTTGCTCGGCAGCGGCACCTCCGAGGTGGTGGCGCCGCTCGTCCAGTCGATCGTGCGACGCGTCCATCCCGTGCCGTCGGCGCCGTGGGCGGCGACCAACGTGCCGTCCCGGCTGAACAAGGGTTGCAACCAACCCGTGCCGTCGACCGTGCGCGGCTCGAGCGGGCTGGTGAACGACGGTTCGGCCTCGGTGAACGCGAAGTGGCGCGTGTCCAGGAGGAGCAGCTCGCCCTCCAGGCCGACGCGCACGGCGATGTGCGCCCCGTCGAGCGACCACGCGACCTCCTGGTAGTCGCCCGAACGCCGGTCGTCCCACCACACCCGGCCCGAGTCGCCGACGAGGTCGTGCACGATCACCCCCGGGCTGGTGACTCCGGCGACGTACCGGGTCGACGCCGACATCGTGGGGTCGTAGGCGTCGAACAGGCGCTCCTCGGGCGCAGACCCGTCGAAGGCGACGCGAAAGAGCGAGCCGCCGGCAGGCTCGCAGCAGGTGCTGAACCACACGGCGGCGCCGTCGGGCGACACGGTGACGCCGTCGATCACGTTCGGACCGACTTCGTCGTAGGGCACGCGTGGGTCGGCAGCGCGTGCGAGCTCTCGCCGTTCGGCACCCGTCGCGGTGTCGATCACGACCAGCCGACCGTCGGAGGTCACGGCCACTGCCTGCGACGGCGGTGCGCTGCGGGTCGGCGGGAGGGCCCCGATGTCGATGGGCGTGTCGGGGATCACCTCGGGTGCCGTCGTGGTCGGTGCGGTGGTGGTCGTGGTCAGCAGGGTGCTGCTCGGGAGCGTCGTGGTCGACGCCGTGCCTCGACGGTCGGGCTCGTCGAGCCACCGGATGAGTCCGACCCCGCCCGCGCTGACGGCGGCTGCGACCGCTGCGACGACCATCACGCGCCGGAACCACGGGTGGTCGAGCGACACCGCCTGCGGAGCCTGTGGGTCCGATGGCTCCTGGTTCATCGACCCTCCCTCACGGCTGCGGCCAGACATTGCCACGAAGCCCGACCGTGTGGGTCCTCGGAGCCCGCGCCTTGTCGTTGTCGTTCCGATACAATGCGGCGATGTCCGGAACCTCCACTGCCAAGGTGTCGCATCGTGGTCAGACCAACCTGCCTGCTGAGCTCCGCCACCGGTGGGGCATCGAAGGCGGTGGCGAGGTCGGGATCGTCGATCTCGGAGATGCCGCGCTGATCGTTCCTGGCGGCATCCAGGCCGCTCGACGCGAGCTGCGCCGCGTGCTCCGGGACCACTACGACGCCGGCCTCGCTGCGATCGAAGACCCGGACCTGGCCGATCAGTAGGTGGCGAAGCCACTCCCCGACGTCGTCCTCGATGACCGGCTGCTGATCGAGGAGCTCCTCGTCGGTCTCGGCCGGCTCGGTGAGCGCCACACCACGACCTACTGGTACTACCGAGCCTGCCGCGCCGCCGTCGGCGGAGCCGGCGGACACCTCTCGGGTCCGTTCCTCGGTCTCGATGCCGCGCACCAGGCCACCGCGATTCGTAGCCTGCTGGCGCTGCCCGAGAGCATCGGCCTACCCGACCCACGAGCAACGGTTCCGGTCATGGCCGAGCTGTCCGAGCGGCACCCTCGACTCAACCTCCTGAACCTCGAAGCCGTGGCAACCGGGCTCGTGCTCGACGCGACGATGCTGCTGTCGAACGAGACATCTCTCGGTGTCCTGCCGGAGATCCTCGAGGCCGAGAACGTCAAGTGGCGCACCGTCGAGCTCGACTGACCGAGTCCGCGGACGCCGGTGCTGGCCGCAACGCCGACCCGCCTCAACGGTTGGCGTCGTGTCGGCGTTATGTTGCAGCGGGGGTGTAGCTCAGCTGGTTAGAGCGGTCGCCTTTTAAGCGAAGTGTCGCGAGTTCGAGCCTCGCCGCCCCCACCAACGTCAGGACTCCGACGCTCGGAATCGATACGTGTTCGATCGGCGCGCCGTTCGGCGGCGGTGACAGTTGGCGCACACCACTTCGCACTTGGCGATCTCCTCCTCGATGCGCCACAACTCGCTGCCCCTGATGAGTGCGCTCACGTTGGCGCGCTTGTCGCGTGGGTGGGCGGCGCGGTGCGCGTAGCCTCGGGCGATGGATCCGGAGCACCCCTCGACGCCGTCGCCGGTCGAGCGGGCGCCCGACCTCACGGTCCTCGCCGCCGTCGAAGGCGAGCTCGCCGACGTGGAGCGCGCCCTCGGGCGGCTCGACGAGGGCACCTACGGCACCTGCGAGGTGTGCGGCGAGGCGATCGACGACGCGCGCCTCGAGGCGGAGCCGGCCACGGCGCGGTGCACCGCGCACGCCGCAACCTGATCAGCCCAGGTCGACCTCGTCGCCGGCGAGGTGCTTGGCGATCAGGAAGCCGTAGGCACGCTCCGTCTTGGGATAGCGGTGCGCGAGCTCCCAGAACTCCTCGGAGTGCTCGAGGTGGACGAGGTGCGCGAGCTCGTGCACGATCACCGCGTCGACCACCCAGGACGGGAACCCGGCGATCCGATCCGAGATGCGGATCTCGCCGGTGCCCGGCGTGCAGGAGCCCCATCGCTGGCGCTGGTTCGTGACCCACTGGATGGCCGCGGGCCGGGGGAGGTCGTAGCGCCGAGCGAGCTCGCCGGCTCGCTTCGGAAGGTCGACGGTCTCGGCTCGGTTCTGCCGTTCGAGCTTTGCGACGAGGTCGGTGACGTACTCCGCCTCCTGCTTCTTCGTCATCCAGTGCGGCATCCGCACCACGACACGCCCGTCGACGATGCGGGCCGACACCGTGCGCCGCCGCTTGGTGGATCGGATGACCTCCACCTCCATCGCGTGCGCAGGTGACAGCGATGGTGGCGCGTCGAGCGGGTTCGGTGGCTCGGGGCGTGTCTCGGCGGCCCGCTGCGATCGGGCTGGGCGCGCTCGACGCTGCACCGGCGCGGTGAGGTCCTCGGTCCACTCGCCGATCGACCCCGACCACAGCGCGTCCACGCCGTCGACCCTACCGACGGGCCCTGACAGCGCCGATGACCTCAGCGGTGCGAGGTTCAGATCTGCTCCGGGACCGTGAGCTCGTCGGGGTCGACGAGCACCACACGGTCGCCCAGGGCAGTGGGGCCCTCGGGGCCGACCTCGAGCCACCGGCCACCCAGGTTGGGCAGCCGCACGAAGCCAGCGCCGAGCAGTCGCTCGATCGCGTACACGAGCCCTCCGTGGGTGACGACGAGCACGTCACCGTCGGGCGTGAGCTCGTGCACGACCGCGAGCGCCCCGAGCGCGCGCGCGACGACCGACTCGTCGGACTCCCACCCCGGTGGCCGTCGACCCATGCCTCCGTTGCGGGCGGCCTGCGCCGCGGGGCCGAGGGCCTCGGCGCTCCCCTGCACCGGTGGCGGCGGCTCGAGGTAGCCAGGCCAGTCGCGCTCGATCTCGGCGCGCGTGAGGCCCTCCCACTCGCCCGCGCTCCGCTCGCGCAGCCCGGGCATCCGTGCCACCGGGCCGATGCCCAGCGCCTCCGAGATGATCTCGGCCGTCTCGGCCGCGCGTTGCAGATCCGACGAGACGATGGCGTCGACCTGGCCCAGCGCGCGTGTGGCATGCAGCGCCTGGGCGCGCCCGAGGTCGGTGAGGGGCGGGTCCGCTTGGCCCTGCCAGCGGCCATCCGCGTTCCACTCGGACTGTCCGTGGCGGACGAGGAGGACGCGGGTCACGGCGCCCGAACCTACCGGGGGCCGGGCGCCACTGGGCCAGTCCGGGGTGGAGCGCGGGTCCGTCGCTACGCTCGCGACGTGCGTGAGGGACGTCCTGCGGAGTGTCCCGCCGCCTGAGGGCGACGGCGGTGGTCGCATGGCCGTCCTGCGCCTCTTCGCCGGTGCCCGTGAGGCGGCGGGCACCGGCCGTGACGAGGTGCCCGGCGGCACGGTGGCGGAGGTGATCGAGGCCGCGCGGGCGCGCTACGGCGCACCGTTCACCGAGGTCGTCGAGCACTGCCAGATCTGGTGCAACGGCGAGCCCTCCTCTGGGGGCGAGCGCGTCAGCGACGCCGACGAGGTGGCCGTCCTGCCCCCCGTGTCGGGAGGGCTGTGATGACCGGGGCCACCGTCGACGCGCCTCGCCGTACATCGGGTCGGGCGATGTCGCGCTCCCGTCGGCGGTACGCCGTCGTCTACGACATCGACGGCCCCCGCGTCCGTCTCGGCGTCCTGTGGTTCCTCGTCGCCATCGCGGCGATCGGCGTGGGACCGCTTCCGACCGCGGCGGTCTACGGCGGCGCCGCGGCGATCGCCGCCGCGCAGACCGCCCGCTGCTGGCGCAGGCGTCGGAACCACCCGAACGAGCTCGCTGCGGCGACGATGGCGGCCCTGATCGGCGGGGGAGCCTGCTTCGGCGCCGGCGGCGCCGGTCTCGGGGTGCTGGCGGGTGTCGTCGTCGCGTTCCTGGCGGCGACGGGCGACACGTCGTCCCGACGGTCGGTCCTCGTCGATGCGGGTTGGACGATCCAGTGCGCGCTCCCGCCCGGCCTCACGGCGATGTCGATGGTGCTGCTGGCTCGGCTCGACCAGGGATCTGCGCTCGCGCTGCTCCTGCTGGTGTCGGCCTACGAGACCGGCGACTACCTCGTCGGCTCGGGCGCTCGCAACCCGTACGAGGGCCCCGCCGCGGGTGCTGCGGCGGTGATGGTGCTCACCTTCATCGTCTCGACGCTCCCCGTGTCCACGCTCGACTTCGGTGAGGCGTGGCTCTTCGGCGGTCTGCTGCTGCTCCTCGCGCCGCTCGGTCAGCTCACCGCGTCGGCACTGCTGCCCTCCGCGAAGTCCCCGGCGTCGGCGCTGCGGCGACTCGACTAGCTGCTGCTCGCCGCGCCCACGTGGACCTTCGGGATCGGGCTGCTCGTCTGACGCGTGGCCGACCCGCGCGGGATGGTTGAGGCAGCGGGTCCACGTCTGTAGGTTTCGCAGGGCCGCCCCCCTACGCCGAGGTGAACCGTGGAGATCTTCGACAGCTTTGCCGATCCGAGCGGACCGCTCTCTGTCCTCACGAGGGGAGCACATGTTCTCGTCGGGATCACCTGGATCGGCCTGCTGTACTTCTTCAACTTCGTCCAGACGCCGTCGTTCGCGGAGCTGAGCGACGGTGCTCGCTCTGAGGCGCTGCGCAAGCTCACGTTCCGAGCGCTGTGGTGGTTCCGCTACGCAGCCCTCCTCACGTTCCTGTTCGGGCTCATGCTCCTCGTCATCCAGGGCGACGGCGAGAACATGGACAAGTACCTCTCCGGCGTCGGCGGCACCGCGATCCTCACCGGGATGCTGTTCGGCACCACGATGTTCCTCAACGTGTGGGGGATCATCTGGCGGCACCAGAAGGTGATCATCGCGAGCGCGGAGTCGGTTGCTTCTGGCGGGCAGGCCAACCCCGACGCGGCCGCGCTCGCCAAGCCCGCCGCCCGCGCATCGCGCGCCAACACCTTCTTCTCCATCACGATGCTGTGGTTCATGGTGTTCGCCGCGCACGGCGCGGTGTGGTTCAACGGCATCGGCGGCACCGCTGGCTACTGGGTGCTCGTGCTGGTGCTGTGGGCGTTCGTGGAGGCGTCAGCCCTTGGGTTGATCGGCGGCTATGACAACGCCTTCAACAAGCTCGTGTTCGACAAGCACCGGAACACGATCGGGGGCGGCTTCGTGCTGCTCGGCATCATCTACTTCGTCGGCTGGGAGCTGATGCTCGCCGTCTGAGCGGCGTCGGCGCGGCTACTTGACGGTGAGGTCGGCCACCATGCCCGCGGCCTCATGACCGGCGACGTCGCAGTAGAGCTTGTACGTCCCCGGCTTCAGCTCGAGCCTTCCGACGTCCTCGTCGCCGACCGCCAGCTTGAACCCAGGCTGACCCTTCACGAGCAGGGTGTGCGCCAGGCTGCCCTCGTTGCGGTAGGTCATCTGCACGCACCCGGTCGTTGCCTCGTACGACGCCGCATCGAACTTGAGGTTGTTGAGCGCGCCGACGGTGATCGACGAGGCCACGGGTGTGCAGGCCGCGGGCTTGGCGCTGCCACCAGAGCTGCCACATCCGGCGAGGGTGAGCGCAAGCGCTGCGGCGCCAGCGATGCAGGTGATGGTGCGGTGCATGGTGCGCCACGGTATTGGGATGCTGTCGCGATCGGCTACTTCGCCCGCTCGGCTCCAGGCAGACCGGTACGCTCGGGCCATGGCTGCTGATCTCGACGAGCTCCTCGACCCCGGCTACCTGGGCGACCTCGCCGCGCGGCCGATGGACGAGGTGCGAGCCATGCGAGCGGAGTGCCAGGAGGTCGAGACCGGCCTGTCGATGCTGCGTCGGGTCGTGCAGGGTCGCCTCGACATCGTGGGGCTCGAGCTCGCTCGCCGCGCCGACGGCGGCGAGCCCGCCGACCTCCCGGACCTCATCTCCCGGCTCCCGGAGCTGCTGTCTGATCGAACGCATGCGCCCGGTGTCGGCCGGCTGCCCCAGCTGATGGCGCCCGCCGAGCTGCCCGCGGCGCTCGAGGCCGAGCTCGATGGGATCCTCGGGGAGGGCCGTCTCGCGGACCTTCCCGCATTGGAGGACGACGTGCTCCGGTCCCTCGCCGATCGGCTGGGCACCTTCGAGCGGCAGGTGTCTGGGCACCGGCAGAGCCTCTTCGATCGCATCGACGCGCTCCAGGCGGAGATCACGCGCCGTTACAAGACCGGTGAGGCGTCGATCGACTCCCTCCTCCGCTAGGAGGCTGCGGAGCAGGCTCCTCGTTCGCGCTCGACTAACAGTCGCTCGCGGCTGTCGCGTACCCTGGCGCCATGAAGGAGGAGCTGGAGCAGCGCTGGCACGAGCTGGGCGAGTTCATCCGCGACCAGCGCCGTGTCGGGCACCTGTCGCTGCGCAAGCTTTCAGAGATGGCGGGGATCTCGAACCCCTACCTGAGCCAGATCGAGCGGGGGCTGCGCAAGCCCTCCGCCGAGATCCTCCAGCAGATCGCCCGTGCGCTCGAGATCTCCTCGGAGACGCTCTACGTGCGGGCCGGGATCCTCGAGGAACGGGAAGGCGCGGATCTCGTGGCCGAGATCCGCCGTGACCCCGGCCTCACCGAGGAGCAGAAGAAGACGCTGATCCGGATCTACAGCTCGTTCCGGCACGAGAACGATGCCGAACCGGCCGCCGGGGAAGAACTGGTCGACGCCGAGCGTTGATGCCCGTCGGGCCCACCGCCCGACCCTCCGTTCACCATGCGCCGACTCGCAGTCCTCTCCCTCCACACCTCACCGCTCGCTCAACCCGGTCAGGGTGACAGCGGCGGGATGAACGTGTACGTGCGCGAGCTCGTCTCCGCGCTCGCCCAGGCGGGCGTCGAGACCGACGTGTTCGTGCGGCGCTGGGACGACGACAGCCCTGAGATCGTCGACGTCGAGCCCGGCTTCCGGGTCGTGCACGTCGAGGCCGGGCCGGTCGACCTGGCCAAGGAGCAGCTCGCTGGCGTGGTCGACGACTTCGCCGACGGTGTGCGACATCACCTCGAAGCGGTCGGTGATGTCGACGCGCTCCACGCGAACTACTGGCTCTCGGGCGTGGCCGGCCATCGTCTGAAGCACGAGCTCGATCTCCCGCTCGTGTCGACGTTCCACACGCTCGCGCGCGTCAAGGCCGAGACGGGCGACCCGGAGCCCGACGCGCGCGTGCGCGCCGAAGCCGCCGTGATCGGGTGCTCCGACGCGATCCTCGCCAGCAGCGCGGCCGAAGCCGACCAGCTCGTCCGGCTCTACGGCGCGGACCCAACCCGCGTCGAGATCGTGGCGCCCGGGGTCGACCACGCGTTCTTCTCGCCCGGCGACCGCGCCGGCGCGCGCCGAGCGCTGCGGCACCTGCACCTGGGCTCGGGTCCGGTGCTGCTGTTCGTGGGCCGGATCCAGCCGCTCAAGGGCCTCGATGTGGCGGTGCGGGCGCTTGCGGCGCTCGGTCGGTCCGACGCCACGCTCGTGGTCGTCGGCGGGGCCAGCGGGCCCGCCGGCGGTGCGGAGCTCGAGCGCATCGACAAGCTCGTGGCCGAGCTCGGCCTCGCCGAGCAGATCCGCTTCGTCGACCCTGTGCCCCACCACCTCCTGTCCACGTACTACCGAGCCGCCGACGTGTGCCTCGTTCCGAGTCGCTCCGAGTCCTTCGGGCTGGTCGCGCTCGAGGCGGCGGCCTGTGGCACCCCGGTCGTCGCGGCAGCGGTGGGAGGCTTGCGCACCCTCGTCGACCACGAGCGCACCGGGTTCCTCGTGGAGGACCGCGATCCCGCTGCGTTCGCAGCGCGGGTGGCCGACATCCTCACGGGGCCGAACGTTGCAGCGGCGCTGTCGACCAGGGCTGCGCAGCGTGCACGTGACTACACGTGGTCGACTGCCGCAGCACGGCTGCGTCGCATCTACAGCGACATCACCGCGCGAGCGCTCGTCGATTGCTCCTAGTCATGGCGCCCGGGCGGTGAGTCGACCGCCGTCGGCGGAGGTGCTCGCGGCACTCGAGGCGCGAATCGACTCCTGGCTCGCGGCGCAGCTCGCGGAGAACCCGGTCGTCGCAGCGGTCGAGCGCGACACGGAGTCGGGGGAGCGGCGTTGGTTCGTGCGGGTCCGTGGCGAGCAGAAGGACGTGTTCACGATCTGGCTCCACCTCGACCAGCGCACGCTGCACTACGAGACCTACGTCATGCCGGCGCCGGAGGAGAACCACGCCGCGTTCTACGAGCATCTGCTGCGCCGCAACCGGAAGCTCTACGGCGCCGCGTTCGCCGTGGGCGAGGAGAACGCGATCTTTCTCGTGGGACAGATGGCCAACGAGGCGGTGACCGACGATGAGCTCGACCGTGTCCTCGGCTCCCTCTACGCCTGGGTCGAGCAGTTCTTCCGGCCCGCGATGCGGATCGGGTACGCCAGCCGGTTCAAGGGCTGAGTCTTCCATTGTCTTTCATGCCATCTCTCGCTAACCTGCGCGGCGACGGCGGGGTCAGGATCGACATCACCTGCTCGGGGAAGCGGTGAGCGAGCCCCAACCCCCGCCGTCATCGCTCGAGGCTCGCGGACCGGTCGCCGTCCTCGGGTCCGTCCGGCCCCCGTTACCCCTGATCTTCTCGATCACGGTCACGGGCATCCTCGCCAACACCCTCATCGGCCCGGCGATCCCCGACATCCTCACGGCGTTCGACCAGCCCGACTCGCGCGCCGGGCTGTTCGTGTCGGCGGGGACGCTCCCAGGGATCGTGATGGCGCCGGTGATCGGCGTGCTCGCGGACCGGCACGGACGCCGTGCGGTTCTCACGCCGTGCCTCATCGCGTTCGGCGTGTTCGGTCTGCTGTCGGGGCTCGCGCCCACCTTCGAGGCGCTGCTCGTGCTGCGGCTCCTGCAGGGGATCGGGTCCGCCGGACTGATCAACCTCGCGGTCGTGCTGATCGGTGATCACTGGGACGGCATCGAGCGCGCCCGTCTCGTCGGCCAGAACGCCGCGGTGCTGACCGTGTCGTTGGCCGTGTTCCCACCGATCGGTGGCCTGCTCACCGAGATCGGCGGGTGGCGCCTGTCATTCCTGCCGTATGCGATCGGTCTCGCCACGGCGCTCCTGATCTGGCGGCGGCTCGACCCCGCACGTCCCGACGGAAGCGCCACGTTGCGATCGCAGCTCGGCGGCGCGCGCGTGGCGGCGCGCCATCGTGACGTGGTCGGGTCGATCTCGATCGGGTTCGTGATCTTCCTGCTGATCTTCGGCCTGTTCCTCACCGCGCTGCCGGTCCACCTCGAGCGCGAGTTCGGGCTGACCGCGGGCTTGCGCGGGCTCGTGATCGCCGCGCCCGCGCTGACCTCGACGGTCTCGGCGCTGCGGCTCGGGCGCGTTCGTGCCCGCTTCGGCGCGGTGGCGATCCTCGTCGGTGCGGCATCTCTGTTCACCGTCGCGTTCGTCATCATCGGCGTGTCGCACACGCTCCCCGTGCTCCTCGCTGGCGCGCTCCTCTACGGCGTGGGCGAGGGTCTGTTCATCCCAACCCTGCAAGACGTCGTGTCCGGCGCCGCACCTGCCTCGCAGCGCGGCGCGGTGGTGGCGCTGTGGGTGGGTGCAGCTCGCGCCGGTCAGACCGTCGGACCGCTCGCGGTCGCAGGCATCTATGGCGCGGTCGGCACGGGGACGACGTTCGTGATCGGCGGCGCGCTCGCGTCGACCCTGGTCGTCGCAGAGCTTGCCGGCCGGTTCGGCGACGACCGCCACCTGACCCCCACGCGTTCTTGAGTCGCTTCGTTCGGAAGACCAGAACGAAACGCCCCACGATTTCGGGGACGGGTACCGTCTGACCATGACGGCGCTGCAGGTGATCGGTGGTGGGCGCATGGGCGAGGCGCTCGTGGGTGGACTGCTGCGGGCCGGCACGTTGGTCGCCGCCGACGTGCGAGTCGTGGAGCCGGTAGACGCGCGTCGCAAGGAGCTCGTGGACCTCCTGCCCGGCGTCGAGATCGCGAGCGAGCCGGGCTCGGCCGCCGGCACGGTGATCGCCGTCAAGCCCGCCGACGTCGCCAACGCGTGCCGCGCCGCGGCTGCCGCCGGCTCGGGCCGCGTGCTGTCGATCGCGGCGGGCGTCACCACCGCTGCTCTCGAGGCCGCGCTCGCACCCGGCACCGCGGTGGTGCGAGCGATGCCGAACACACCGGCGCTCGTCGGCGTGGGCGCGGCGGCCATCGCACCCGGCGCAGTCGCGTCCGACGACGACCTCGCGTGGGCCGAGTCGCTGCTCGGCGCGGTGGGGACCGTGGTGCGCGTGAAGGAGTCGCTGCTCGATGCGGTGACCGGCCTGTCGGGATCGGGGCCGGCCTACGTGTTCCTCGTGGCCGAGGCGCTCATCGAAGCCGGCGTGCTCGCTGGCCTGCCTCGCGAGGTCAGCGCGAGCCTGTCGATCCAGACGCTGCTGGGCGCGGCCACGCTGCTGGCCGAGGGCACCAGCACCCCGGAGGCGCTGCGCGCGCAGGTCACGTCGCCCGGCGGCACCACGGCGGCGGGCCTGCGCACGCTCGAGCAGCACGGCGTGCGCGCCGCGTTCCTCGAGGCTGTGGCCGCCGCCACCGAGCGATCCCGCCAGCTCGGCTCCTGACGCCGCGGACGCCGGCGGTGGCCCACATGGCCCACTAGCCACAGGAGCCACAGGTGCGTACGCTTCGGCCACCACCTGCGGAGAAGGGTGCCTTCCATGGCCACGTCCCCTGCGCGCCCCCGGTTCCTCACCCCGGCCGAGGTCGCTGATCAGCTGCGAGTCTCGTCGATGACCGTGTACCGGCTCATCAAGGCCGGCGAGCTGCGCGCCGCACGCATCGGCAAGTCGTACCGGATCAGCGAGGACGACGTCGACGCATACCTCGCAGCACGCTTCAGCGACGTCGGGTAGGCGGCCACTCGGCTCGCGCCGGTAGCGTCGCGCGGGCCATGGCGCCGCGCTTCGACACGATCACCTTCCTGTCCGACTACGGCACCGGCGACGAGTTCGTCGGCGTCGTGCACTCCGTGATCCGCAGCATCGCCCCCCACGTCACCGTGGTCGACCTCACCCACGAGGTCCCGCCCTACGACGTGCGCGCCGGGTCGCTCACCCTCGGTCGCGCCGCCCAGTACCTCTGCCCCGGCGTGGTCCTCGCAGTTGTCGACCCGGGCGTCGGCACGCAGCGACGCGGCGTGGCAGTAGAGGTCGGCAAGGGCGAGAGCTACCTCGTCGGACCCGACAACGGACTGCTCGCCTCAGCGGTGGCGATGTGCGGCGGCGCCACGGCCGCCGTCGAGCTCGCGAACGCCGCGTACCAGCTCGCGGCGCCCGGCCCGACGTTTGCGGGCCGCGACGTGTTCGCCCCCGCCGCAGCGCACCTGTGCAACGGGGTGCCGCTCGACGCGCTCGGACCCGCGGTCGATCCGGTGTCCCTTCTACCGGGCCTGATGCCGCTTCCCCGCGAGGATGACGACGGCGCGCTGCTCGCTCAGGTGCTCTGGGTCGACCGCTTCGGCAACTGCCAGCTCAACGTCGACCCCGACGAGATCGCACGGCTCGGCACCCGCGTGCAGCTGCGCTGGGGCGACGACGTGCGCACCGCGCAGCGAGCCCCCACCTACGAGGGCATCGCGCCCGGGCAGGTCGGCCTCGTCGTCGACAGCTACGGCATGCTCTCGGTGTGCCTCGGCAAGCGCTCGGCCGCTGACGAGCTCGCGATGCGGGTGGGCACCGAGGTGGCGCTTCTCGAACCCGGCGTCGAGGAGTCGAACCACGGCGGCGCAGCGGCCGCAACGACCCAGCCCGTGACCCTCACCCCCCGGAGCAACCCATGAGACCCGGCACCACGATCGTGCTCGCCATCCTCCTCGCGCTCATCATGGGCGCAGCCGCGCTCCAGCTCTTCGCGATCGCCCGGTAGCGCTCGGCTCGTCGGTCCTACCCGCGCGCTATCTCGGCGTCACCGGTCTGCGGGAGGGCACCGCGAGCAACCGGTAGGCGCTCCGAAGGACGAACCATGCGGAGAACCCGATCACGGCCCCCGCGCTGTTCCACCGAACGTCGTTGAGCGACGGCGACCGCCACGGCAGGAACAGACCTTGGGTGAGCTCGATGCCGGCCGAGAGGGTCACGCCCAGCGGGACCGTCCAGCGACGCATCCGCGGCATGGCCACGGGGAACAGCAACCCGAACGGCACGAACATGATCACGTTCCCGACCTCCTCGGCGTCGAGGCCCGGAACGAGGTCGCGCACCGAACGCGAGGACCGAGCGGTCGCGACCGACTCGCCGTCGGCCACACCACGCGCCACAGCCTCGATCCGGCGGCCCTTCGCCGCACTCTGATCCAGCAGCTCGTCGGGCCTCGCACCGAACACGCTGGCGGCGACCGCACCGAGGTAGATCAGCAGCATGAGGGCGACGGCCAGTCGACGGAGCACCCCCCAACGATGACCCATGGCGACGCCGAAGTGCGCGCGGCCCCACCTTGGTGGCTGCCGACTCGACGCGACGGCGATCAGACGCGCGCGGCGAGCTGGTCGCGGGTGAAGCGCTTGGCGCCACCGCGCACGAGCCACAGCGCGACGACCCAGATCAGCGCGCCGATCGCGATCGCGACGGGGAGTGGCGCGAGCAGCAACCCGCTCGACTGTCCGACCGACAGGAAGATGAGCGGAAGGATGACCGCGCCACCGAGCTGGTTCGCCTCCTGGCTCGTGCGGGCGCGCGCGGACACGCGCACCATGACCGCGAGGCCGAGGGTGGCCACGGCAGGACCGACCCACAGGATCATCACGAGCCAGAGGGAGGTGGGCACGAACACGCGGTGCAGGATCGGCCACGCGACACCGTTGGCCACCACGCAGAAGAGGACGAAGCCGATCCACGACACGGCGATCGCGGGGATGAACGCGGTCAGCAGCTTCGCGAAGAAGAGGTCGCGCTCGGCGATCGGCAGGTGCAGCAGCGATTCGAGCGTCTTGCGCTCCTTTTCGCCAGCGAACGCGTCGGCCGCGAGGACTGCCGACACCATCAGTGGCACGATCAGGAACAACGGCGCGAGCAGGTAGCCGTTCACGAGCACGATGAGCTGCTCCCGCGCAGGGAGCTCGAGGATCGGCCGCGCGAGGTCACCGGGCATCGAGCTGAGGATGCGCCCGACGTCGGGGTTGTCGGCCGCCCGAGCGCCGAGACCCACGACGAGCGGCAGCACGATCATGAGCAGCGCGGGAACGGCGAGCATCGGGATCACGACCGCCTTCGAGCGGCGCACGGCGATCAGGTCCTTGGCGATGATGGCGCGGATCACCGGCCAGCTGCGCGCATTCATCACTGGCGAGGCGGTCGACGTCGCGGTCATCGTCCGCCGCCCACGGCGCCGCTGAGCAGCGCGGCCGTGGAGGGTCCGGGCTGGCGGCCCTCCGCCTTCGCGATGCGCGCCTCCACCGCGAAGTAGACGTCCTCGAGCGACGGCGGTCGCGCTGACACGCCGAAGACCTGCACGCCCCGCTCCACGAGCGCGCGCACCACCGCGGGCACGTCGTCGCGCTGCTCGAGGCGCACGAGAGCGCCGCTCGGCAACGGTGCGACGCGCGCGACGCAGCGCAGCTGCTCCAGCGCGGCGAGCGTCGACGAGTCGATCGGAGCGCCGAGGTCGATCTCCGCATCGAGACCGTCCCAGAGCTCGGCCGCGATCTCCTCTGGTCGACCGAACGCATGGAGGACGCCTTTGTCGAGCACGGCCATCCGATCCGCGAGGCGGCCCGCTTCACCGAGGAAGTGCGTGCACAGCACGATCGTGCGACCGTGCTCGGTCGCGAGCGCGCCGATGAGGTCGATCACGTCGCGGGTCGCGGCGGGGTCGAGCCCGGACGTCGGCTCGTCGAGGAACAGCACCTCAGGGTCGTGCAGGAGCGCGCGCGCGAGTGCGAGGCGCTTGCGCTGACCGGTGGAGGTGCCCTGCACGGTGACGTCCGCGCGATCCGCCATGCCGAAGCGCTCCAGCAGGTCCATCGTGCGCCGAGCTGCCCACGCACGATCGAGACCGCGCATGCGCGCCGTGAGCTCGAGGTTCTCGCGAGCGGTCAGCCGCTCGTCGAGGCCGGCATGCTCGGTGAGCACCCCGGTGCGCTGACGTACCGCGTTGCCATCAACCGCGGGGTCGAGCCCCAGCACCGTCGCCTGCCCGCGGTCCGGTGTGAGGATGCCGTTCAGCAGCCGCACGGTGGTGGTCTTGCCCGCGCCGTTCGGCCCGAGGAGCGCGAGCACCTCCCCGGGCTGGACCGACAGCGTCAGGCCGTCGAGCGCGACACCGCTCGGGAACGACCGCGTCAGGTCGTGGGTCTCGATGGCGGCGTTCACGGCACCAGTCTGGCGTTCAGCGCCGCGATGTCACCCGCGCTCGAGCGAGCGCAGCGGATCGAGCACCGCGGTGACGCGCGCTGCGGTGGGGTGCGGCGTGGGCTTCGGTGGCGTTGGTGGCGTCGTGGTCGTCGTGGTGGGCGAAGGAGGCTTCGGCGGCGAGCTCGAACCGGGCGCCTTCGTCGTGGGAGGTGACGTCGGCGGCGGCGGCGGTGGGGGTGGCGGTGGCGGGGGCGGTGGGGTGGAGGAGCCGCGCGCCATGAAGTTGTGGGTCGTCCACATGCGGCCGTCCGAGCTCACCACCACACCCACGCCGACCCAGTTCCAGTCCGGGTCGACGAGGTTCTTGTAGTGGGCGGAGCTGTTGATGAACGCCTGCATGAGGCCGTCGACGTCGTAGCCGACGCCGACGTTCTCGCCGAGCTTGGTCCAGTTCCCGCTCACCTGCGACCCCAGGTTCGGGTTGTGCGAGATGCGGCCGTCCCTCACCATCTGCTCGGTCCAGTTCCGCGCCACGCCCGTGAGCTCGCCGGACACCTGGAGCTGGCGCAGGCCCTTCGACGCGCGGAGGCTGTTGATGCGGCTCACGAACTGCGCCTCGTGCTGCGGCGACGGGGCGACGGCGGCGTTCGCTGCTGAGCTGGACTGCGTGGCGGTCGGCTGCGCGGTCGCGCTCGGCGCGAGCAGCCCGCCGGCGAGGAGCGCCGTGGCACCGAGCGCGAGGAACCAGCGTCGGGGCGTGCGGGCACCACTCGCGGCTGCAGCCATCCCTCCCATCATCGGACACAACGGCCCAATCCTTGAGGAATGGTCACGTCGGGCGTGCCCGAGTGGCGCGTGCAACCTGCGGCTGTGCTGGACTACCGGCCGATGAACCTGGCTTCGATCCTCGATCCGCACCCCGACGACGCGGTCGCGGTCATCTCTCGTGGCAAGGAGACCACCTACGGCGTCCTCCGCGGGCAGGTGGCAGGTCTGCGGGGCGGGCTGGCGGAGCTCGGCCTGGAGCCGGGGGATCGCGTGGGGATCGTCGCTGCGAACAACTGGTACTTCGTCACGTCCTACCTCGCGGTGCTGGGCGCAGGATGCGTGGCGGTGCCGCTCAACCCCACGAGCCCCGTCCCCGAGCTCCAGCGACAGCTCGCGGCCATCGGCGCGCGAGCGGTGGTCGCGGGCCCGTCCGCCAAGGGCGCGGTGGGCGACCTCGACCGAGCGGCACTGCCGGTGCTCGAGCACGTGATCGCGAGCACCGGGGGCGACATCCCAGGGGCGCTGCTCCTCGACGACCTGATGACGTCAGCTCCGGCGCCGATCGTGGAGCGCGCTCCCGGTGACCTGGCGGTGCTCGTCTTCACGAGCGGCACCGCAGGGTCGCCGAAGGCCGCGATGCTCACGCACGGCAACCTCCTCGCGAACCTCGAGCAGTGCCAGGGGCTGCCGGGCCGCTCGCAGGGCCCCGACGACGTGGTGCTCGGCGTGCTCCCGCTCTTCCACATCTTCGGGCTCAACGTCGTGCTCGGGCTGAGCTTCCTGGCCGGGTCCACGTTGCTGCTCATCGAGCGGTTCGACCCGCAGTCGGCCCTCGAAGCGGTCACCAACCACGGGGTCACGATCATCAGCGGCGCGCCCACGATGTGGGCCGCGTGGGCCGCGCTGCCCGGCACCCGTCCCTCCGCGTTCGCCAGCGTCCGCCTCGCCACCTCAGGTGCCGCGAAGCTCGACGTCCAGGTGCTCCGCACCGTGAAGGACCGCTTCGGAGTCGACATCATGGAGGGCTACGGGCTCACCGAGGCCTCGCCCGTCGTCACCTCCGGCACGGGGCTCGCCGCGCCCGAGGGCAGCATCGGCGTGCCGCTGCCCGGCCTGCGCGTGCGCCTCGTCGACGCCGACGGCCAGGACGCGCTCGTCGGCGACCCTGGCGAGCTGTGGGTGTCGGGGCCCAACGTGTTCGCGGGCTACTGGAACGATGCCGAGGCGACCCGCCAAGCGGTCGACGAGGCGGGTTGGCTGCACACCGGTGACGTCGCCGTGGTCGATGACGACGGCTTCCTCTTCCTCGTCGACCGCGTGAAGGACCTCATCATCGTGTCGGGCTTCAACGTCTACCCCGCCGAGGTCGAGGATGTCATCGCGGAGCACCCCGCCGTGGACCAGGTGGCCGTGGTCGGCGTGCCGCACCCCCACAGCGGCGAGGCGGTCAAGGCGTACGTCGTCGTCCGCGACAGCATCTCGGTCGAGGAGGACGACATCATCCTGCACTGCGAGGCGCGCCTGGCCCGCTACAAGTGCCCGCAGAAGGTGATGTTCGTCGAGGAGATCCCGCAGACCGCCACCGGGAAGGTCCTGCGCACCGCCCTCCGCTGACATCGCGGGTTCGTGAACACGTGAACAAGCGGCGGTACGCTGGAGGGCTCATGGCCTCGTCTCGTCCGCCTGCCCAGTCGCTGAACCCGACCGGGCGCGGGCGGCGCAAGATCCCCGAGGCCACCGTCGCGCGCCTGCCGCTCTACCTGCGCAGCCTGCTCGAGAGCCAGCACGCCGGCACCACCACGATCTCCTCGGAGCGGCTCGCCGAGCTCGCCGGCGTCAACGCGGCCAAGGTCCGCAAGGACCTCTCCTACCTCGGGTCCTACGGCACCCGAGGCGTCGGCTACGACGTGGAGTACCTCCTGTTCCAGATGAGCCGCGAGCTGGGTCTCACGCAGGACTGGCCAGTCGCGATCATCGGCCAGGGCAACCTCGGTCAGGCGCTCGCCAACTACGTGGGCTTCGGTGACCGCGGCTTCCCGATCGTGGCCCTCTGCGACGCCGACCCGCGGGTCGTGGGCACGACCGTGCACGGCATCGTGGTGCGGCACATCGACGAGCTGCCCGCGCTCGCCGAGGAGCACGGCATCGCGATCGGCATCATCGCCACGCCGGCGTCGGCCGCGCAGGACGTGGCGGACGTGCTCGTCGCAGCTGGCGTGTCGTCGATCCTCAACTTCGCGCCGACGGTGATCGCGGTGCCCGACGACGTGTCGCTTCGCAAGGTCGACCTTGCCGTCGAGCTGCAGATCCTCAGCTTCTACCAGCAGCGACGCAGCGGTGGGCCTGCCGTCATGCACGCGCTCGCCGAAGCCGACTGATGGAACACGCGCCTCTCGTCCCCGCCGCTCCTTTGCGTTCTCGGGCGATCTCTTGGGCGCAGGGCCCGATCTATCGCCCGAGAACGCCAGCGGGACCGGCGGTCGGATAGGGCGATGCCGGTGCCGTCGCCGCCGTATCCGGTGAACCTCTTGGTCGAGGGCCGGCGCGTGCTCGTCGTGGGCGGCGGCTCGGTGGCCGCTGCCAAGGTGCGCGGGTTGCTGGCCGCGGGCGCGGTGGTGCACGTCGTGGCGAGCGAGGTGTCGCCCGAGGTGCGCGACCTCGGCGTCGCGTGGGACGAGCGCGCCTACGAGCGTGGCGACCTCACCGGGTGCTGGCTCGCCGTCGCCTGCACTGACGACCCTGCGGCGAACCAGGCGGTGTTCGACGACGGCGAGGCTGCGGGGGTCTGGGTCAACGCGGCCGACGACCCCGATCGCTGCTCGTACACGCTGCCGGCCCGTGCCCACCGGGGTCCGCTGCTGGTCACCGTGTCGACCTCCGGGCACAGCCCAGCGCTCGCGGCGTGGCTCCGCGACGAGCTCGCTTCCACGCTCGGCCCCGAGCACGACACCCTGCTCGCGCTCCTCGCCGAGGCCCGTGCAGCACTGGCCGCGGAAGGGCGCCGCTCGGCCCCGGCCGATTGGCGGCAGGCCCTCGATTCGGGGATGCTTGACCTCATCCGGAGCGGTCGCACGACCGAGGCCCGGGCGTTGCTGCACGGCTCGCTCGGTCTCGTCGAGCCTCCCTCGTCGGAGCATCGCTAAGGAGTCCCCCTCGCCGTGTCCGTCGTCGTCATCGGGCTGAACCACCGGAGCACTCCGCTCGACCTGCTCGAGCGGATGACCATCGCCGACGCGGCACTCCCCAAGGCGCTGCACGATCTCATCTCTCGTGCCGATGTGAGCGAGGCGGTGGTGCTGTCCACCTGCAACCGCACCGAGGTGTACGCGGTGGCGGAGCGGTTCCACGGCGCCTATCAGGACATCCGTGACTTCCTCGCCGAGGTGGCGTTCCTCGCACCGGAGGACTTCAGCGACCACCTCTACACCCACTACGACGCGCCCGCGGTCGCACACCTCTTCGCGGTGGCAGCGGGGCTCGACTCTGCGGTGCTCGGCGAGAGCGAGATCATCGGTCAGGTGAAGAGCGCCTGGGACCGTGCCCGTGAAGAGGGCACCGCCGGTCCGGGCCTCAACCTCCTCTTCCGCCACGCGCTCGAGGCCGGCAAGCGAGCGCGCTCGGAGACCTCGATCGCACGCCACACCTCTTCGGTCTCGCAGGCCGCGGTGGCGCTCGCTGCCGACCGGCTTGGTGGACTTGCAGGTCGCCGCGTGCTCGTCCTCGGCGCCGGTGAGATGGGCGAGGCGATGGTGCTCGGGCTCGCGAAGGCGGGCGCATCCGACATCGCCGTCGCGAACCGCACCTGGGAGCGCGCCGTCGACCTCGCCGCGCACGTCGGCGGGCGCGCGGTGCGCATCCTCGATGTGCCCGCGGCTGTCGCCGAGGTCGACGTCCTGCTGTCGTCCACCGGAGCCGCCTCGCCGTTGCTCGAGGTCGACGAGGTGCGCGCCATCGTCGCCGCGCGTGCCGGTCGACCGCTGCTGATCGTCGACATCGCGGTGCCGCGCGACGTCGACCCGTCCGTCGGCGCGCTCGACGGCGTCACGCTGCTCGACATGGACGATCTGCGCGCGTTCGCCGACGCGGGAGCGCAGGCGCGTCAGCGCGAGGTCGGTGCCGTGCAGGCGCTGCTCGACGAGGAGCTCGAACGGTACCTCGGCGCCACCTCAGCCCGTGAGGTCGCTCCGATGATCGTGGCGCTGCGCGATCGCGCCGAGGAGGTGCGTGCGGCGGAGCTCGAGCGCTTCCGCAGCCGGCTCGAGGGGCTCGACCCTGCGCACGCGGAGGCGGTCGAGGCGCTCACGCGCGGCATCATCGCGAAGCTGCTGCACGAGCCGTCGATCGCGCTGAAGGCCGCGGTCGGCTCGCCGCGCGGCGACCGACTCGTCGCATCGCTGCGCGAGCTCTTCGGCCGCGAACAAGGTCTGTGAACCCTCAGCACCGCATTCCGGTGCTCAGCGTTCACAGACGTCTTCGTGCCGCGACCCGCGGGAGTCCCCTCGCGCGGTGGCAGGCGGAGCGAGTGGCGACGCTGCTGCGCGCCGTCGACCCCACCCTCACCGTGCAGCTCGTGATCGTGGACACGCAAGGCGATCGTCGACTCGACGTCCCCATCTGGGAGCTCGGTGGCAAGGGGGTGTTCGCGAAGGAGGTGCAGGCCGCTGTGCTCGACGGCAGCGCCGACTTCGCGGTCCACTCCGCGAAGGACCTGCCCTCGGTCAGCACGCCCGGGCTGGTGATCGCTGCCGTTCCGGAGCGTGGCGACCCCCGCGACGCGCTCGTCGGCTCGACCCTGGAGAACCTGCGCGATGGCGCGGAGGTGGCGACCGGTTCGCTGCGGCGTCAGGCACAGCTCGCTGCGGCGCGACCTGACCTGCGGTTCGTGAGCCTGCGCGGCAACATGGCGACTCGGATCGCGAAGGCCAGCGAGCACGATGCTGTCGTCGTCGCCGCGACTGCACTCGACCGGCTCGGTCTCGCGGACCGCATCGCTGAGCGACTGTCCACCGACCTCGTGCTGCCACAGGTGGCACAGGCGGCGTTGGCGGTGGAGTGCCGGGCGGACGACGCGCCACTGTGCGCGCTGCTCGCCCAGATCGAGGATGCCGACGCTCGCACCCGCGTCGACGCCGAACGGGTGTTCCTCGCTGAGCTAGGCGGCGACTGCTCGCTGCCCGCGGCGGCCTACGCCACGATCACCGGTGGTGTCCTGTCGATCGAGGGCCGCCTCGCCGCGGTCGACGGCGCGACGGTCCTGCGGCACATCGGCGCGGATGGCGGCGCCGTCGCACGTCACCTCCTCGACAACGGTGGCCGCGAGCTGCTCGGTCGCTGACCACTACGGTGCCGGCGATGGAGCTCAGCGACGACACCGCGATCCGCTACGCGCGCCACACCTTCTCGCAGCTGACCGCCGTGGCGGCCCGGCTCGGCGACGAACGGGTGAACGATCGGCCAGTCGGCCCGCACACCAACACGGTCGCCGCGATCATCCTGCACTGCTGCGGCGTCACCGAGTTCTGGCTGGGTCACGTGGGCCTCGGTCGAGCGAGCGAGCGCGACCGCGAGGGCGAGTTCGCCAAGACCGCGACGGTGGCCGAGCTCCGGGTCGCCGTCGAGACCGCGCTGGCGCAGCTCGAGGACGACATCCGGGCGATCCGCGCGGGAACCACGACCTCGGAGTTCGCGGCCGGTCGGCAGTTCCTCCTCGACGAGGACCGAAGCGACGCCTCGCTCGTGATCCACGTGCTCGAAGAGCTGTTCCAGCACCTCGGCCATGCGGAGCTCACCGCGGACGTGCTCCTGCAGGACTGACCCGCCGTCGCGGCCGGTCTTCGCGACCTGTGACGGCTCGCGATCGTGGCGTCGTCGGTTGTCGCAGGCGATCGCGCCGACGACCCGTACGATCGGCCCGATGACCGTGTACCTCGTCGGCGCGGGCCCCGGTGATCCGGGGCTGCTCACGGTGCGCGGCGCGCAGGTGCTCGGGCGCGCCGACGTGGTCGTGTACGACCGGCTCTCGGTCGAGGCGCTGCTCGACCTCGCGCCCAGCGCCGCGGATCGCATCAGCGTGGGGAAGGCCCCCGGCAAGGTCACGATGAGCCAGGAGGACATCAACGCGCTCCTCGTGGAGCGGGGCCGACGCGGCGAGACGGTCGTGCGCCTCAAGGGCGGAGACCCCTTCGTGTTCGCCCGTGGCGGTGAGGAGGCCGCCGCGCTCGCAGCGGCTGGCGTGGCCTTCGAGATCGTGCCCGGCATCAGCTCGGCGATCGCCGCGCCCGCCTACGCCGGGATCCCGGTCACGCTGCGGCACAGCTCGACGTCCTTCACCGTGGTCACGGGCCACGAGGACCCGGCGGTCGGGGAGGACGGAACGGTCGACTGGGACGCCGTCGCCAGGGTCGGCGGGACCATCGTCATCCTCATGGGCGTGGCCCGGAT
Source organism: Microthrixaceae bacterium (assembly GCA_052390255.1). Classification (GTDB taxonomy): domain Bacteria; phylum Actinomycetota; class Acidimicrobiia; order Acidimicrobiales; family VFJN01; genus VFJN01. The sequence continues at coordinate 9,559 of JBQTHC010000039.1, read as the reverse complement.
CCGACAGATCGCAGCGGCGCTCGTCGCCGCGGGACGCTCCCCCGACACACCGGCGGCCGCAGTGCGATGGGGCACGCGCCCCGAGCAGCGCACGATCCGCGCGACGCTCGCAACGCTCGCCGACCAGCCGCTCGCGTCGCCCTCGGTCATCGTGATCGGGGAGGTCGCGGGCGTCGATCTCGGCTGGTTCGAGCGACGTCCGCTCTTCGGCACGCGCATCGTGGTCACCCGCACGCGGCAGCAGGCCTCGGCCCTGACGGCGGGGCTGCGCGAGCTCGGCGCGGAGCCCATCGAGGTTCCCCTGATCGAGATCGTCGACCCGGCCGACGGTGGGGCCGCCCTGCGCGCTGTCGCGACCGACCTCGCACGCTACGAGTGGATCGTCGTGACCTCGCCGAACGGCGCGGACCGGCTGCTCGGCGCGATCCACGACGGTGAGCGCGATGCACGCGCCTTCGGCAACGCGCGGGTCGCGGCCGTCGGGTCGTCCACCGAGGCGGTGCTGGCCGCCGGCGGGATCCGTGCAGACCTCGTGCCCGACACGTTCGTCGCGGAGTCGCTCCTCGACGCGCTCGGGGATCCACCGCACCCCGCCGCCCGCATCCTGCTCGCCCGCGCGGAGGTGGCCCGGGAGGTGCTACCCGACGGTCTGCGCGACCGCGGCTGGGAGGTCGACGTCGTCGATGCCTATCGCACGGTGGCCGCTCCCGTCAGCGACGAGCAGCGCGCGCTCGTCACCGGAGCGGATGTCGTCACGTTCACCTCCTCGTCCACCGTCGACCGCTTCGTCGAGGCCTTCGGCGTCGATGCCGCACCACCGTTGGTCGCGTGCATCGGTCCCATCACCGGCGACGCCGCCCGCGCCCACGGGCTCCACGTCGACATCGAATCGTCCGTGCACACGGTCGAGGGCCTTCTCGCAGCGCTCGCGGAACGGTCGATGCGCGCGTGAGCCTGCAAGCGGTCGTGTTCGACTTCGACGGTCTCATCCTCGACACGGAGTGGGCGATCTACGAGTCAGCGCTGGTCGCCTTCGCCGCGCACGGTCACGCCCTCCCCATCGAAGCGTGGGCCACGATCATCGGGACCAACAGCGACACCGATGACACGTGGTGGGACGAGGTGTGCGCTGCTGCCGGCGTGGAGGGCTTCGGGCTCGCCGAGTTCGAGTCTGTGTACGCCGAGCAGGACCGTTCGATCCGCGATCGGCTTCCGGCACTGCCCGGTGTGGTCGAGCTCGTGCGCGAGCTCTCCGACGCCGACGTGCCCATCGGCGTCGCGTCATCATCGAGCCGTGCCTGGCTCGACCGCCACCTCGATCGTCTCGAGCTCGCGGCCCACTTCACGACGCTCGTCGGCGCGGACCTGGTCGGTGGCGTCGGCAAGCCGGCACCCGACGTGTACCTGCGTGCGTGCGCCGACCTGGGCGCCGATCCGGCGCGCAGCGTCGCGCTCGAGGACTCTGCGCATGGGGCGACCGCCGCGAAGGCTGCGGGCATGTCCGTCGTCGCCGTGCCGAGTCGGATCACGCGCTTCAACGACTTCGGTCATGCCGACCTCGTGGTGGACAGCCTCCTGGAGCTCGACCGGGCGCGCCTCGAGGCCCTCACCGCCTCCCCGTGACGTTCTCGGGTGATTCGTCGCGCCCAGCCCGCGACAGATCGCCCGAGAAGGACGAGCGCGCCGCCGTGCCCCGCGCGAAGGGTGGCCGGTAGCCTCGAACCCGATGGCATTCCCTGAACGGCGCCTCCGCCGACTGCGCCGCACGCCGGCACTGCGTCGGCTCGTGGCCGAGACACGGCTCGCCGTCGACGACCTCGTGGCGCCACTGTTCGTGCGGGAGGGCATCGACGAGCCTCAGCCGATCTCGAGCCTGCCCGGGGTCGTGCAGCACACGCGCGACTCGCTGCGCAAGGAGGTGGCCGAGCTGGCCGGGCTCGGCATCCCGGCCGTGGTCCTCTTCGGCGTTCCCGCCACGAAGGACGCCGAGGGCTCTGGTGCATGGGATCCCGACGGCATCGTGCAGCGGGCGCTCGCCGATCTGCGAACCGAGGTCGGCGACGAGCTCGTCCTCATCGCGGACCTCTGCGTCGACGAGTACACCACCCACGGGCACTGCGGGGTGCTCGACGCCGCGGGGCAGGTCGACAACGACGCAACGCTGCAGCTCTACGCGCGCGCGGCCGTCGCCCAGGCCGAGGCCGGAGCAGACCTCACGGCGCCGAGCGGGATGATGGACGGGCAGGTCGCCGCGATCCGGGCGGCGCTCGACTCGGCGGGACATCAGGCCACCGCGATCCTCGCCTACGCGGCGAAGTACGCGTCGGCGCTCTATGGACCCTTCCGCGAGGCCGTCGACGTCTCGATCGCCGATGGCGGTGACCGCCGGGGCTACCAGCAGGATCCGGCCAACGTCCGTGAGGCGCTCGAGGAGATCCGTGCCGACGTCCGCGAAGGCGCCGACATCGAGATGGTGAAGCCGGCACTCGCATACCTCGACGTGATCGCCGCTGCTCGCACGGAGATCGACCTGCCGCTCGCTGCGTATCACGTGTCTGGCGAGTACTCGATGATCAAGGCGGCCGCCGAACGCGGATGGATCGACGGCGACGCGGTCGCGCTCGAGCACGTCACGGCGATCAAGCGCGCGGGAGCCGACATCGTGCTGACGTACCTCGCCAAGGACCTCGCGCGCGTGATCGACCGGTGATCTCCAGCCACGAGCTCTTCGAGCGCGCCAAGCGAGTGATCCCCGGAGGCGTCAACAGCCCCGTGCGCGCCTTCGCGAGCGTGGGTGGTACGCCGTACTTCGTGGCGCGGGGCGAGGGCGCACACGTGTGGGACACCGAGGGCGTGCGCCGCATCGACCTCGTCCAGTCGTACGGCGCGATCATCTCCGGTCACGCGCACCCCACGATCGTGGAGGCTGTGCAGCGGGCCGCCGCGGACGGCACCTCCTACGGCGCGCCGCCCGAGCGCGCGGTCGAGCTCGCCGAGGCGATCTGCGAACGGATGCCCTCGATCGAGATGGTGCGACTCGTCTCTTCGGGCACGGAGGCGACGATGTCGGCGGTGCGCGTCGCACGCGGGTTCACCGGCCGTGACAAGGTCGTGAAGTTTGCGGGCAACTACCACGGCCACGGCGACCTGCTGCTCGCGGAGGCAGGCAGCGGTCTGGCGGCGCTCGGCCTCCCCGGTTCTGCCGGAGTCACGGCGGCTGCGGTCGCGGACACGGTCGTCGTGCCGTACAACGTCGTGCCTGCGCTCGACGACCGCGTCGCTTGCGTGATCGTCGAACCCGTCGCCGCGAACATGGGGCTCGTCGCCCCGGTCGACGGGTTCCTGAAGGGCCTGCGGGCCGAGTGCGACCGCGTCGGCGCACTGCTCATCTTCGACGAGGTCATCACGGGGTTCCGAGTCGCGTACGGCGGCGAGCAGGCCCGCTGTGGTGTGACTCCGGACCTCACGACGCTTGGGAAGGTGATCGGCGGAGGCCTGAACATCGGCGCCTACGGCGGGCGCGCCGACGTGATGCACCAGGTCGCGCCGCTCGGCTCCGTGTACCAGGCGGGCACGCTCTCCGGGAACCCGCTCGCGACCGCAGCGGGACTCGCCGCGCTGTCACTGCTCGACGCCGCGGCGTACACCTCGCTCAGCGCCACCGCCGAGCGCCTCGCCGACCACCTGCGTCACGCGCTCCACGAGGCAGGCGTGCCAGCGGTGGTCACGCAGGAGGCATCGCTCGTCGGCCTGTACCTCGGTGGCGACGCGCCGGTCGACTACACCACCGCCCAGCGCACGGACACGCGGGCGTACGCACAGCTCTTCCATGCCATGCTCGACCATGGTGTCGCGCTCGCGCCTGGCGCCTACGAGGTGATGTTCCCCGGCCTCGCCCATGACGACTCGATCATCGACGAGATCGGCGTCGCCGCGCGCGCTGCCGCAGCGACCCTCGACGCGTCATCGGCACCATGACCGCCGCGCCAGCGGACGTGGTGGAGGAGCTGCTCGCGCGGGACGCCGTCGGCCGCCTCTTCGCCGGCGATCACACGCTCTGGCTCGAGGACCCCACAGAGATCAGCGATCGACTCGGCTGGCTCCACGTCGTCCCCGAGGTGCTGGGCGACCTCGATGCGCTGCGTGCCCGTTGCGCGCGGCTCGTGCACGACGTCGACCACGTCCTCGTGATGGGCATGGGCGGGTCGAGCCTCTTCCCGGAGGTGCTGGCGCGCAGCTTCGGCAGCTCGGCAGGGCAGCCGTCGCTGCACGTGCTCGACACCACCGACCCAGCGGCGATCGCGCGGATCGCCGACGCGTGCCCGCCAGCGCGCACGCTCCACCTCGCGTCGTCGAAGTCCGGCTCCACGGTCGAGACGCGCAGCCACCTCGAGTGGGCGTGGGCACGCAGCGGGGACCCGACGCGGTTCGCGGTGATCACTGACCCCGACTCCGACCTCGCGAGCCTGGCCCGTGATCGTCGCTTCGCTGACGTCTTCGAGAACCGCGCCGACATCGGCGGCCGGTACTCAGCGCTCTCCCTGTTCGGCGTGGTCCCCGCGCTTCTCGCCGGCGTCGACGCCAAGGCGCTCTTGACCGGCGGCCTCGATGCACTCGCGGCCTGCGGCCCCGGTGCCGATCCCGTCGCCAACCCCGCGCTCTCCCTCGCCGCGGTCCTCGGCGCGGGCGTCCGATCCGGGCGCGACAAGGCCACCGTCGTCCTTCCGAGTGCGTTCGAGTCGTTCGGGCTCTGGCTCGAGCAGCTGCTCGCGGAGTCGCTCGGCAAGGAGGGGACCGGCGTCGTGCCGATCGTCGGGGAGCCCCTCGGCGAGCCCACCGCCTACGGCGACGACCGCATCTTCCTCGTCGACCCTGCCGAGCGGCACGCCACCGCAGCGCAGCTCAGCCCCGATGTGGTGATCCACCAGCTGCCGCCGCTCGTCGACGCGCGCTCGCTCGGGCACGCGGTCGTCGTCGCCGAGGTCGCGACCGCCCTCGTCGCCGCAGTCATCGGCGTGCACCCGTTCGATCAGCCGGACGTCGCCGCAGCGAAGGCGGCCACGAACGATGTTCTCGCGACGGGGGACCTCGGCGTGGCCGAGGTGCCCGTCGCGACATTGCTGGGCACGTTGCGCCCGGGCGATCACCTCGCGATCCAAGCCTTCGTCGATCCGGTCAGCGAAGCAGCCCTGGCGCTCGCCGCTGCCCGGACCGAGCTGCGCGATGCGCACCGCGTCGCGACGTCGCTCGGCTTCGGACCCCGGTTCCTGCACTCGACCGGCCAGCTCCACAAGGGAGGCCCCCGCTCGATCGTGTGCGTGCAGGTCGTCGCGGATGCATCGCACGACATCGCGATCCCCGGTGGCGACCTCACCTTCGGCCGCCTCGAGCAGGCGCAGGCCGTCGGCGATCTCCGCACGTTGCAGGCGCGCGGGATCCGCGCCGGACGGGTGTCGCTCGATGCGCTGTGTCGACGGGGGGTGCACGCATGAGGATCGGCATGGTCGGCCTCGGCAAGATGGGTGGCAACATGGCCGAGCGCCTGCGCGCCGCCGGCCACGAGGTGATCGGGTACGACGCGTTCAGCGCGGCAACCCAGGTCGAGTCCCTCGCCGATCTGGTGGCCGCGATCGATCCGCCCCGGGTCGTGTGGGTCATGGTGCCCGCCGGCGCACCGACCCACGACACCGTGGTCGCCCTCGGCGGCCTCCTCGATCGCGGCGATGTCGTGATCGAGGGCGGCAACTCGAACTGGCGCGACAGCGTGGCCCGTGCGGCGGCGCTCGCGGAGTCCGGTGTCGGGTTCATCGACGCCGGCACGAGCGGAGGTGTGTGGGGTCGCACGGAGGGGTACTGCCTGATGGTGGGCGGCGCGACGGAGCACGTGTCGCTCGCGCAGCCGATCTTCGACGCGCTCGCGCCCGTCGGCGGCTTCGTCCACACCGGCGCGGTCGGCACCGGCCACTTCACGAAGATGGTCCACAACGGGATCGAGTACGGGTTGATGCAGGCGTACGCCGAGGGCTACGAGCTGCTCGCGCGGTCGGGCCTGGAGATCGACGCGCGGGGTGCGCTGGCCGCATGGCGTGAGGGCAGCGTCGTGCGCTCGTGGCTGCTCGACCTCTTCGTCCGTGCGCTCGAGGAGCGTCCGGGGCTCGACGGGCTTGCGCCCGTCGCGCATGACTCGGGCGAGGGGCGATGGACGGTGCAAGAGGCGGTCGAGCGAGGCGTGGCGGTGCCCGTGATCAGCGCGGCGCTCTTTGCTCGCTTCGTCAGCCAGGACGACAGCGTCGCGATGAAGGCGATCGCAGCTCTTCGCGAGCAGTTCGGAGGCCATGCCGTCGTGCCGGAGGTGGCGCCAGGCGAGGGCCAACCCGGTGTCGAGCCGGTCGATGAGCGCGAGCCGTGACCGGGGCCGCGGCTCCCTCGGATGCGCTCGTGATCTTCGGTGCCACGGGCGACCTCGCGGGCAAGAAGATCTTCCCCGCGATCTACGAGATGGCCGTCCGTGGCGAGAACCGCGTCCCGATCGTCGGCTTCGCCTCCTCTGAGTGGGACGACGACGGGCTGCGCGCGCACGCTCGGACCTCCATCGCGGCGCGCGGCGACCTGCGCGCCGAGGTCTGGGATGACGTCGCAGCGCGCATCAGCTACGTGCGCGGCGACTATCGGGACCCGGAGTCGTTCGCGTCGCTGGCCACAAGGCTCGCTGAGCTGGGCATCTCGCGGCCGCTGTTCTACCTGGCGGTCCCGCCCGAGCTCTTCGACGACGTGATCGTCGGGCTCGCGAGCCACCAGCTCAACGACGGTGCGCGCGTCGTCGTCGAGAAGCCCTTCGGTCGTGACCAACGCTCCGCGCGCGAGCTCAACGCGATCCTCCACCGCGCCTTCCCGGAGAGCGAGGTCTTTCGCATCGATCACTTCCTCGGCAAGGAGTCCGTCGAGAGCCTCCTGGTGTTCCGCTTCGCCAACTCGATGCTCGAGCCGGTCTGGAACCGCAGCTTCATCTCCAACGTGCAGATCACGCTCGCGGAGTCCTTCGGCGTGGAGGGCCGCGGTCGCTTCTACGAGTCCGTCGGGGCGCTGCGCGACGTGGTGCAGACCCACCTCCTCCAGGTCGTCGCGCTGCTCGCGATGGAGCCCCCGGCGGCGAGCGACTCGGCCTCGCTGCACGACGAGCGCATGAAGCTGTTCCGTCAGATCCGCACGGTCGAGCCGGCCTCTGTGGTGCGCGGGCAGTATCGGGGGTACACGGACGAGCCAGGCGTCGCCCCAGGGTCCGACGTCGAGACCTACACAGCGCTGCGTCTCGAGATCGACTCGTGGCGCTGGGCCGGCGTGCCATGGCTGATCCGCACCGGCAAGCACCTGCCGGTCACCGCAACCGAGGCGATCGTGGAGTTCAGCGCACCACCGCAGCTCCTGTTCACGCCCGCCGGCGCGCAGGCGCCACATCCGAACCACCTGCGGTTCCGGCTGGGCAAGGACGACGGCGTGATGCTGCACCTACAGACCAAGGCGCCGGGCGACGACCTGAGAAGCAGGCCCGTGGATCTGGAGGTGTCGTTCGACGAGGTGTTCGGCGAGCGCGAGGAGGCGTACCAGCGTCTGCTCGAGGACGCGATGAACGGGGACGCACGACGCTTCGGACGGGCCGACGCGCTCGACGAGCAGTGGCGGATCTTCGAGGGCGCGCTCGTCAGTCCACACCCCGTGAGCCTGTACCACCGCGGCACCTGGGGCCCGAGCGCGGCGGAGACGCTCGCCGCCGGCGTCGGCGGGTGGCACGAACCGCTCTGACCACACCGCCTCAGCGTCCCGTGCGACGATGGCTCGGTGCTGAGCCTGCTCGCCGCGATCCCCTACACCACCTTTCCCACCATCGCGCTCGGACCGCTCAACCTTCGGACGTTCGGGTTCGTGGTGGCGATCGGCGTGCTCGTCGGCGCGTGGCTCGCGGCCCGCTACGGCGAGACCTACGGGATCCCGCGCGACACGACGTACAGCCTCGCGATGCGCATGGTCGTGGCGGGCGTCATCGGGTCGCGCATCACCTGGGACCTCACCCACCTGAGCGAGCTCGACTCGCCGCTCGACGCGCTCGCGATCTGGAAGGGCGGGCTGCAGTTCTCCGGCGGGTTCGTGTTCGCCGTCATCGCGGGGTACCCCGTGTACCGGCACTGGAACCGTCTCACCCGCTGGCACAGCCTCGACGGCTACGCCTACGGGCTCGCGATCGGCCTCGCGATCGGTCGCATCGGCTGCTACGCCGTCGGTGAGCACTTCGGTGGTCTCACGAGCTTCCCGCTCGGGGTTCGCTACGACGGAGGCAGCGTCCGCGAGCCGACGCTCGGTTCCATCCCGCTCGAGAAGGGCATGGTGTTCCACCAGACGTCGCTCTACGAGCTCCTCTACCTGCTCGTCCTGTTCGGCGTGCTCACGTGGCTCCTCTACGTCCGCAAGGAGCGACCCCGACCCGGCACCGCGATGGCGATCTTCTGCGCGTGGTACGGCGTGGCACGCTTCGCGTCCGACTCGTTGCGGGTGAACGACGAGCGCGTGCTGGGGCTCACCGGTGCCCAGATGCTCTGCCTGGTGCTCGTGCCCACTGCTGCGTGGATCTGGTTCCGCGTGCGCGCCGTGCTCGTCGCGGACATCGCGGCCGGGATGCCTGTCGGCATCGAGGCGCCGCCAGCGCGGTCCGTCGACGCGGGGTAGCGACTCGACTGTGCTCGGTGGCGGCCGTGGCCGCACGGACCTCGAATACCACGGAGAGTAGTGCTCCTTGTGCGGAGGGTCGCCCGGCCGTACATTTCCGACATGGCGACGGAGGACGAGGTGGAGCGGCGCGGCGCGCGCGCCCTCCTGTCCACCTTGGGCATGCGCGACTTCCGTCGTCTCTGGGCTGCCGACATGATCTCGCTCCTCGGCGACTGGGCCGGACGGCTCGCGCTGACGGTGCTCGTCCTCGAGCGGACGGGGTCCCCCGCGTGGGCGGCCGGCGTCACCGCCGTCTCACTCGCCGGCTTCGTCGGGATCGGACAGGTGCTCGCGACGCTGGGCGACCGCTTCGGCCGCATCGCCGTGATGCTCACCGCGGACCTCGCTCGGGCCGCGCTGTTCGCGGCGATGCTCATCCACCTGCCCGTCGGCGCGCTGCTCGCCCTCGCGTTCCTCGCGGGCCTCGCCACGCCGCCGTTCGAGGCAGCGCGGTCCGCGGCACTCTGCGACCTCGTGCCCGAGAAGCGCTATGGCGATGCGCTCGCGCTCGCCGGCGTGTCGGTCCAGGCATCCATCGTCGTGGGGAACGCGCTCGGTGGAGTGCTCCTCGTCCTGGTCGGAGCTCGCGGCGCGCTCGCCATCAACTCCTTGTCGTTCCTGGTGTCAGCGGTGCTCATCGTCCGTCTTCGGGACACTGCCGCCGCCGCCCCCGCTGGTGTCGAGACGAGCGTTCGAGGCTCGCTGCGCGCGGGCGGAACCAACCTGTTCGGCGATCGCATGGTCCGTCGCGCGGTCGCGTTGATCGCGATCACCGGCGCGCTCGGCACGGTCGACGAGG
>JBQTHC010000038.1:0-9226 GCA_052390255.1 Microthrixaceae bacterium | reverse complement strand
GCCGTGATCGTCTCGGACACCTTCGTGCGACCTTGGCTTCGAGGCCTGACCGATGTGGCGATCGGCTGATCCGGGATCCGGGCGATCGTCGACCTCCTGGGCACCGAGGACGCTCGCGGACGGGTCCTCCAGGTGACCGAGGTGTGCATCGTCGACGAGCTCGCGGCGGCGGCCGAGCTCGTGATGGGCAAGGCCGAGGGGATCGCGGCTGCGGTCGTGCGAGGCGTGAACCCGGAATGGCTGGGTACCGGAAGCGTACGATCGGAGATCGTGCGGCCCCCACAGGAGGACCTGTTCCGATGACTGCCTCCAACCCCGCGCCGTGCCTGAGCGTCGTGATGCCGTGCTTCAACGAGGAGGCCACGGTCAAGGAGATCACGAGCGCGGTGCTCGCCTCGCCGTGGGTGGGTGAGCTCGTCATCGTCGACGACGGCTCCACCGACCGGACGCGGGAGATCCTCGAGGAGATGTCCGACTCCCGCGTGCGGGTGCTGCTGCAGCCGCAGAACATGGGCAAGGGCGCGGCGCTGCGACGCGGGTTCGCGGAGGCGCGACAGCCGTTCACGATCGTGCAGGACGCGGACCTCGAGTACGACCCGGCCGAGTACGGCCGCCTGCTGGCGCCGCTCCTCGACGACCGCGCCGACGTGGTCTACGGGAGCCGGTTCATGGGCGCCGACGCGCACCGGGTCCTGTTCTTCTGGCACTCGCTCGGCAACAAGGTGCTCACGATGCTCTCGAACGCGGTGACGAACCTCAACCTCACCGACATGGAGACCTGCTACAAGGCGTTCCGCACCGAGGTGCTCCAATCGATCCAGATCGAGGAGGATCGGTTCGGGTTCGAGCCGGAGATCACCGCCAAGGTCGCGCATCGCCGACTGCGCGTGTTCGAGGTGGGGATCAGCTACAGCGGCCGCACCTACGAAGAGGGCAAGAAGATCGGGTGGCGTGACGGCCTGCGGGCCCTGTGGTGCATCGGAAAGTACGGGCTCCTGCGTCGCTGAGGGCGCTCAGGCCGCGAACCAGCGCAGCACCTCGGCGACCCCGTCCTCGAGGGACGTCCATGGCTCCCAACCGAGGTGCATCGCTGCCCGAGCCGGGTCGAGCGCGCTCCTCGCAAGCTCACCCGGACGTGCTGGCGCGTAGGTGGCCGGTGTGGTGACGTCGGCTGCGGCCGCCATCGCTGCGTAGAGCTCGTTGACGGAGGTCTCCACTCCGGTGCCGATGTTGCAGAGCAGCCCGCTCCCCCGGTCGGCCGCGCGCACGAACGCGTCGACGGCGTCGTCGACGTAGACGAAGTCGCGCGTCTGGTTCCCGTCGCCGAAGATCGTGCACGGGCGGCCCTCCAGCAGGAGACCCGCGAAGATCGCCACCACTCCCGCTTCACCGTGGGGATCCTGGCGGGGGCCGTAGATGTTCGCCATCGCCAGCGACGTGAACTCCAAGGAGTGGAGCTCCCGGTAGACGTGGAGGTAGTCGGTGACGACGCGCTTCGCGACGCCGTACGGCGACAGTGGCTGCTGCGGGTGCGACTCTCGAACCGGAAGGTCTGCGGCCGCGGGCTCGCCGTAGATCGTCCCGCCGCTCGACGCGAACACGATCTTGCGTGCGCCGGCCTGGCGGGCGCCCTCGAGCACGTTGAGGCTTCCGAGCACGTTCACCTCAGCGTCGAAGGTGGGACGCGCGACCGACACGCGCACGTCGGCCTGTGCGGCCAGGTGGAAGACGACCTCCGGCTGACGCCGAGCGATCAGGTCGACCACGACGCCGTCACGGATGTCGACCTGGTGCACCGTGAGCTCGTGGTCGCGGCCGGCCCTGGCCTCCGCGAGGTTCGCGAGCGATCCGCTCGACAGGTCGTCGATCACGTCGACGCGGTGCCCCTCAGCGAGCAGGCGATCGACGAGCGTGGAGCCGATGAAGCCCGCCCCGCCCGTGACGAGCGCTCTCATGTTGCTGCCTCCGGAACTCGCCGGCCCGACAGCGCGGTGCCTGCCGGGATCGATGTGTCGTCGCCGATCACGGAGCCGTCCTGCACCCGCGCGTCGGCACCCACGATGGCACGCGCGCCGACGACCGCGTCGGACACCACCGCTCCCTCGCACACGACCGCGCCGGGGAGCAGGACCGAGCGCGTCACGAGCGCCCCAGCCGCGACAGTGGCGCTTGCGCCGATCACCGCGCCCTCGACGTGACCCGACACGGAGGCGGACGGGTGCACGCCTGCCTCGGGTCGCCCGCGGCGGCCGGAGATGAGATCGAGGTTGGCGGCGAGGTACGTGTCGGGCGTCCCGGCGTCGATCCAGTACGTGTCGCCGTCGACCGCGTAGAGCGTCCCGTCAGCGACCATCGCCGGGAAGGTGACGCGTTCGACGTTCACGGGCACGTCCGCGGCGATCCGCTCGAGGACGGTCGGCTCCAGCACGTAGGTGCCAGCGTTGATCAGGTCCGTCGGTGCCTCGTCTCGCGGCGGCTTCTCGATGAAGGCGGTGACCCTGCCGTCGCCCGCGGTCGGGACCACCCCGAAGGCGGACGGGTCCTCGACACGGTGGAGCGCGATCGTGCCCTCCGCTCCGCTCGCGTCATGTGCCGCCACGAGGGCCGTGATGTCGAGGTCGGTGAGCACGTCGCCGTTCACCACGAGGAACCGCTCGCCCACGCCTGCGTGGAGCGCCGCGAACCGGATGGCGCCGGCTGTGTCGAGCGGCGTGGGCTCCACGGCGTAGTGAAGGCGCACACCGACGCAGGTGCTGTCGGGGTACGCGTCCGCGAACGCATCCGGCCGGTAGCCCAGGGCGAGCACGACGGTGTCGACCCCATGCGCGCCGAGGTGCTCGACGACGCGCTCGATCATGTGCCGGTTGACGACCGGGAGCATCTGCTTCGGGCGGGTGCGGGTGAGCGGCAGCAGGCGCGTGCCGAAGCCGCCGACGAGCACGACTGCCTTCATGTGGGCGCGGTCCGCCTCAATTGGCAGCGGTGGTCGTGGTCTCCCCGCTGGGCGCGGTGGTCGACGTGGAGCCGGTGTCGCCCGGGGCGGCCGTGGTCGTGGTGTTCCCCTGGGTGTCCGGAGTCTGGCCGCCGTCGGCCGCGCCGAGCTGCGCGAGGTTCGAGCCGCTCGGCGGCTTGGGGATCTCGGCCTTCGGGTCGCCGTAGTAGATCGTGAAGCCGCCGCCGTTGGTGTCGAGTCGGAGGTCGTTGAAGGCGCCCGTGGTCACCACCGGCTTGGACGCCTCGTCTCCGACGTTCTTCCAGTACGCCACGCGCAGCTGAGGCCGGTCGACGCCCTCGCACTTCGCCTTGCCTTCCTCATACGTGGCGCCGCTGTAGTTGAGCTTCGAACCCGAGATCTTGACGTCGAGCTTGCCGCCTTCGCGGGCGTCCTGGAGGAAGCGACCGAGCGTGGCGTTGGGTCCGACCCCCAGCTCGGAGAACGGGTGGATGTGGAGGACGCCGTCGCCGTGGGTGTGGATGCCCACGGAGCTCTCGAACTCGGGGATGTCCGGCTGGAACTCGCCGCAGATGTTCACGGCGATCGCCTGGTGGATGTGATCGCCGAGCTGCGGCACCGCACCCTTTTCCTGACTGCTCCGGTCGTTCCTGGCGTACACGACGAGCGAGACCCCGAGGGCCACGATGAGCACGAGCACGCCTGGGAAGAGCAGGCCGCGAGGCTGCCCCGAGGAGACCCGACCACCGGCACGGGCCGCGCGGGCCACCTTCTTCGTTGAGGATGCCTTGCCCATAGGGTCGCGAACCCTACAAGAGCCGCCCGCCCCGACCCAGTCGCCACGCCGTCATCGGGCGGCCCGGTACAGCGCGGCGAGCCCTTCGGCGTTGGCGGACCAGGTGTAGCGCTTGGCCCGACGCTTGCCGGCCTTCGCGAGGCGAGCACGCTTGTCGGCCCGGTCCAGCAAGCGGTCGATCGCCTCGACCCAGCCGGCGACGTCGTCGGGCGCGACGAGCAACCCCGCGTCGCCGACCACCTCGGGGAGGGCGGTCGCATCGGCGGCGATGAGGGGCGCGCCGTAGGCCATCGCCTCCGCCGCGGGCAGTCCGAAGCCCTCGTAGCGAGACGGGACCGTCACGACCGAGGCCTCGCGGTACAGCCCGGCGACGTCCGCGGCAGAGATCCGGCCTGTTCGACGCACGCGCGGCCGGAGCCCGAGCCGGTCGATCTGCGCCCGGAGGCGATCTTCCTCACCGCCTCGGCTGCCGGTGAGCACGAGCAGCGCCTCCGGATGACGCTCGAGCACCTGGGCGAACGCGGCCACCAGCACCGAGTGGTTCTTGTGCGGGTAGGTGATCGCCGGATACAGGATCACCGGACCGTCGAGGCGGTAGCGCTCCCGCACCACCTCAGCGGGCGTCGCAGTCGCGAGGACGTCGACCCCGTGCGGCACCACGACCACCCGCTCGGGTGCCACCCCGAGTCGTTCGAGCACCGTCTGTCGCACGTACTCGCTGGGCACTGCCGTGAGCTGTGCGTGACGCACCGATGGCGGCACCGCCGCGCTCAGGTACGCCCGCTTGAGCGCGCTGTGCGTTGCCCGCGCCTCCAGCGGCTGGAGGTCGTGCAGGGTGAGGACGTAGGGAGCGCCGCGCAGCGGTGGCGCGGTGCCGCCCGCGTGATGGAGCAGGTCCAACCCGCGGCTCCGCATCGCCAGCCAGCTCGTCTCGGCCGCGATCCGCCCCCACCTTGCCCGACCCGACATCGGCAGCACCTCCACGGGGAGGGCCGCGGTCACGTCGGGGTGGGCCTGGCACAGCGGCTCCAGCACGAACAGGCGCAGGTCGAGCGCGGGATCGGCGAGCTCGATGAGCGCCCGCACGCTCGCCAACGTGGACTCCTCGCTGCCGCCGACCTCCCCGGGGACGAGCCAGAGGAGGTTGATGCCCACGGTGAGACGGCTCATGCCGCCGCACCTGCGACGTGCGCGTACACCGCCAGCACCTGCGACGCGGTGCGCTCCCAGGTGAACGTCGCGGCGCGAGCCCGGGCCGCGGCGCCCAGCCGCTCCCGCAGCTCTTCGTCGGCGAGGAGGCGCTCGAGCGCACCCGCGATCTGATCGACGTCGAGCGGGTCGACCAACACGGCGGCGTCGCCGGCAACCTCCGCCGTAGAGGTCACCGACGAGGTGACCACCGCGGCCCCTTGGGCCATCGCCTCGAGGACGGGCAGCCCGAAGCCCTCACGCAAGCTCGGGTACGCCACGACGGTCGCCGCTGCGTAGAGCGCGTGCAGATCCACCTCGGGCACGAAGCCGAGCCGGCGCGCGCGCCCGGCGGGGAGCTCGGTGCTCCATCCGGTCGGGCCGACGATCACGAGCTCCGCGTCGACGTCACCCAGCCGACCGAACGCCTCCAGGAGGCGGCCGAGGTTCTTGCGCGGCTCGATCGTTCCGACGAACAGCACGAAGGGTCGACTGAGCCCGTAGGTCGAGCGCACGCGGGCCGCGGCGTCGGCATCGACCGCGCTCGCACGCGTTCCGAGCGGCACCGTGCGGATCCTCGCGTCGTCGATGCCGGCGGCGACGCAGTCGACCCGCGTGGCATCGGAGGGGCAGATCACCATCGCTGCCTCGGACCGCACGAGCTCGACGAACCGCGTGAACACGGACACGCCGCGACGCGTGAAGTGACTGGGATCGTGCAGGAAGCTCAGGTCGTAGACGTTGACGACGAGGGGCGCTCGGCACGCGGCAGCCACGTGCCCGGTGGCGTGGACGACGTCGACCGGCCCCGTCGCTCGCTCGACCTTCGGCCACCGCAGGCGCTGCCACGCGTCGTAGAGCAGCACGCGCGGCAGCGGCAAGGGGCGCACGTCGATCGACGGCGTCCAGGCTTCGGGCGCTGGGCCTCGGTGCAGTGCGCTCACGCCGATCTGGTCGGCCGCGCCGGTCGCGGCAACGGCGGCGACCGTCTCCAAGGTGGCGCGAGCCGTTCCACCGGGCACGCGGTGCCAGCACTGTTCGAGGGTCACGGCAACTCGCATGGGGCTTCAAGGAGTCTGGCATGCGACCGGTAGGCTTCCGGTCCATGCCCGCACGCCCGATCCGCCCATCGTGACCGCATGAAGGCCCTGGTCACCGGCAGCGCCGGGCTCATCGGTTCAGAGGCCGTCGAGTTCTTCGACAGGTTGGGGTTCGCGGTCGCCGGCGTCGACAACAACATGCGCGCCGACTTCTTCGGGCCGGGCGGCGACACCACCTGGAACCGTCAGCGCCTCGAAGCGCGCTGCGCGGGGTACACGCATCACGACGTCGACATCCGCGATCGCGACGCGATCGACCGGCTCTTCGCGCGCGAGGGCGTCGACCTGGTGATCCATGCCGCCGCGCAACCGAGCCACGACCTTGCCGCCTCGCGTCCGTTCGACGACTTCGACGTGAACGCGGTTGGCACGCTGAACCTCCTCGAGGCCTGCCGCCGTCATGCGCCCGACGCGGTGTTCATCACGCTGTCCACGAACAAGGTCTACGGCGACAACCCCAACCGCGTGCCGCTGCTCGAGCTCGACACGCGTTGGGACTACGCGGAGCCCGAGCTCAGCGAGGGCATCGACGAGACCATGCCCATCGACGGCTGCCTGCACTCGCTGTTCGGTGCGTCCAAGGTCGCCGCCGACGTGCTCACGCAAGAGTACGGCCGGTACTTCGGGCTGCGGACGGGCACGTTCCGGGGTGGGTGCCTCACCGGCCCGCACCACTCCGGAGTGGAGCTCCACGGGTTCCTCAGCTACCTCGTGCACACCGCGCTCCGCGGCGGCGAGTACACGATCTTCGGCTACAAGGGGAAGCAGGTCCGCGACCAGATCCACTCGGCTGACGTCGTCGAGGCGCTGTGGGCGTTCGCGCAGGCTCCCCGTCCGGGTGAGGTGTACAACCTCGGCGGCGGCAAGGCCAACGCGGCGAGCGTGCTCGAGTCGATCGAGCTGATCGCGCAGGCGAGCGGCGGCAAGCGCCCTGAGGTCACCTATGACGACACGAATCGCATCGGTGACCACATCTGCTACTACACCGACATGGCCAAGTTCCGTGGCCACTACCCGGCCTGGGAGCAGCGCTACACGCTCGAGGCGATCGTCGACGAGATGGTCGCGACCGTGACGGCGCAGCTCGGCTGAACGGCTCGCCGGCGTGCGCCTCACCCTCGTCAACCAGTTCTACGCCCCCGACATCAGTCCCACCGCGCAGCTGGCGGCGTCGCTCGCAGAGCACCGAGCGGCGCGCGGCGACCGAGTCACGGTCATCGCAGGCCGGGCGGGCTACCTGGAGGGGCTGTCGCCCACGGGTCCGGTGCAGATGGGGCAGGGCTTGCGCGTGCGCCGCGTCTGGACGCCGTCGCTCGGCAAGTCCTCGCGCTGGCGACGGGTCCTGGGATACGTGACCTTTCTGGTCGGTGCCACGGCACACCTCGTCGCCCTGCCGCGACAGGACGTGATCGTGGCGATGACCACACCACCGTTCGTCGTCACGAGCGCGGTGCTGCACCGCCTCCTCCATCCGCGCACCCGGGTGGTGCTGTGGAGCATGGACTGCTACCCGGATGTGGCCGAGCGCTTCGGTGAGCTGCGCGGGGGCGGGGCGGCGAGTCGGTTCCAGCGGCGCCTGAACCGCTGGGTGTTCCGCCACATCGACCACGTCGTGGCGCTCGACGGTGCGATGGCCGAGCTGCTCCAGGCGCAGTACGCCGTGGCGCCGGGGCGCCCGACCGTTTCCGTCGTGCCCAACTGGGAGCGGCGCTCGCACTTCCCCGAGGCGCAGCAGGTGCAGTCCTGGGCGGGCTACTCACGCCTCGACATCGATGGACGCATCGTGGTGCTCTACCTCGGCAACACCGGGATCGGGCATCGGTTCGACACCGTGCTCGACGCTGCAGAGAAGCTCCAGCACGACGCCGTGTTCGTGTTCGTGGGGGGCGGGGCCCGGCGAGCCGACCTCGCGAGCGCGATCGCCACGCGCCGCCTCAGCAACGTGACGCTGCACGAGTACGTGCCCAAGGACGAGACGCCTTCGGTGATGGCCGGAGCCGACGGCGCCCTGATCACGCTCGACGATCGGTCGCTCGGCGTCATGAGCCCGTCGAAGCTGCATGCGAACCTCGCGGCCGGGCTGCCGATCGTCTACGTCGGACCGCAGGGAAGCAACGTCGACGAGGCGATCCAGCGCTTCGACTGCGGCAGCAGCGTCAGGCACGGCGACGTCGAGGGACTGATCGCAGCTGTACGGGGGCTGCGCGACGACGACCACGCACGCGCGCGCTCGCGCGCCGCGTTCGATGCGCACTACAGCGACGAGGCGGTGCTCCCACAGTGGGACGCGGTGCTGGAGGCCTGAGGACGGCTCCGTCGCCTCAGCGCGCGAGTCGAGCCCGGAAGTACTCCGCAGTGCGCGCCAGGCCGTCGCGGAGCCCGACGTGCGGTTCCCATCCGAGCAGCTCTCGCGCGAGCGCGATGTCTGGCTGCCGCTGCGCGGGATCGTCGACCGGAAGCGGTTCGAACACGATCTCGCTCGAAGACCCCGTGACCTCGATCGCAAGTCGAGCCAGATCGAGGATGGTCCGCTCCGTGTCGGGGTTCCCGATGTTGACCGGGGAGGTCACGCCGCTGTCGAGGAGCGCGAGGAAGCCGCGGATCTCGTCGTCGACGTAGGTGAACGACCGCGTCTGGGAGCCGTCGCCGAACACGGTGATCGGCTTCCCCTGAATCGCCTGGGTCAGGAACGTCGACACCGACCGGCCGTCGTCGGGTCGCATCTGCGGCCCGAACGTGTTGAAGATCCGCACGATCCGAACGTCGATGTCGTGGTGCCGGTGGTACGCCATCGTCATCGCTTCGGCGTAGCGCTTCGCCTCGTCGTACACCCCTCTGGGTCCGATGGGGTTCACGTTCCCCCAGTAGGTCTCAGGCTGAGGATGCACCAGCGGGTCGCCGTACACCTCGCTCGTGGAGGCGAGGAAGAACGTCGCTCCC
Organism: Microthrixaceae bacterium; assembly: GCA_052390255.1. Classification (GTDB taxonomy): domain Bacteria; phylum Actinomycetota; class Acidimicrobiia; order Acidimicrobiales; family VFJN01; genus VFJN01. The sequence goes on along the minus strand of JBQTHC010000038.1, from coordinate 249 downwards.
TTCGCGCGGGCCAACCCGAGACCGTTGTGCGTGCCCAGGCCACCGACCTTCAGGATCTGGATCGGGATCCGCTCGAAGTCGATCGGGGAAGCGGGGCTGGCGAGGTGCATGATCGCGTCGACGTTCCCCGGGACCCACATGTAGGTGCTCACGTCGTGCTCCACGAACGTGAAGCCCGCGCGGGTGAAGAGCGGCTCGATGTTGTCGACCGACCCGGTGATGAGGTTGTCGATCGCCACGACCTCGTCG
>JBQTHC010000037.1:0-15704 GCA_052390255.1 Microthrixaceae bacterium | reverse complement strand
GTGCGGCCACAACGCCGCCAACGCCGCGCTGAGAACGACGCTCAAGTAGCGGACGAGCTAGTTCCGCCCGCGGTTGGGCTTGCGGCCGTGGTTGGCCTTCTTCTTGCGAGCCCGCAGCGTCGCCTTCTTCGTGCGCTTCGACATAAGGGCAGCCACGCTACCGGGCCGCCGCGCGGCGGCTCCAGTCCACGCAGGCCCGGGCGCGAAACCCAAGGTCGAGCGCATCACCTCGATCGCTAGCGTCGCCACGATGGGACGCGGCTGGGAAGACCTCGAGGTTGTGCAGGATCCGTCGGATCCGAGCCGGTTCACGGGCGAGATCGCTGATCGCTGGATGCTGGTCGTCGTGCCGCAGGGGGGCGCGGTGGCGGTGCTCGCGGCCCGCGCGATGGCGCGGTTCCTCGACGACGACACGCAGATCCTGCGCTCGTTCTCGGCGGTGTTCGCGGGTCAGGTCGCCTGCGGCCCGGTGGAGATCGAGGTGCAGGCGCTTCGCCGCGGTCGATCGATGTCGCAGCTCAGCGCCACGGTGCGCAACCTTGGCGCTCCGGCGGGCCTCACCGCGGTCGCGGTGTTCGGTGCGCCGCGTCGTGGGTTCGACTTCACCGACATCGAGCCGCCACCGGTCGATGGTCCCGAGGACCTTCGCTCGTATCGAGACCCGCTCCCCGACGGGGTCGAGTTCGAGTTCGACCGTCCACCGATGCCGTTCTGGGAGGAGATCATCGAGTGCCGGCCGGCGATGGGCCGCCCCCCGTGGGAACCCTTCGAGGACGGCCCGGCCGAGTGCGCCTACTGGTACCGCCTCGACGACCCACCGGTGCTCGACGACGGTCGCCTGGACCCGCTCGCAGCGATCGTGCTGTGCGACACGATGCCGGGTGCGGTCGGCCAGAAGCTCGGCGAGCACTCCGGCGACTGGTTCGGCCCGAGCGCCGACTTCACGATCCACCTGCTCGGACCGGCCCGGCCGGGATGGCTGCTCGCGCACAACAAGGCCCGTCACGCGGGCGACGGCTACGCGTCGCTCGAGATGGCCCTGTGGGATCCGGCCGACCGGACCCTCGTCGCGCACGCCACCCAGGTGATGTTCTTCACGTTCCTGTCGTAGCGAACGACAGGCGGTGGGTCACGCGGTCGGGTGGCTGCCGGCCCACGCGAGGAGCTCGTCGGCCGGCAGCGTGTTCACGATGCGCTCCGCCTCGATGCCGAGTCGGGCGGCCTTGTCGCACCCGTAGGGCTGCCACTCGAGCTGGCCCGGCGCGTGGGCGTCGGTGTCGATCGACACCTTGCAGTCCCAGTCGATCGCCAGCGACAGGAGCTCCTCGGGCGGATCCTGGCGCTCGGGCCGGCAGTTGATCTCCACCGCGGTGTCGAATCGGGCGCAGGCAGCGAACACGATGTCGGCGTCGAACTTCGATTGCGGTCGACCCGCGCCGACCACCTTGCGGCCCGTGCAGTGCCCGAGGATGTCGACGTGCGGGCTCGCGACCGCAAGCACCATGCGTCGAGTCATCTCGGGTTCTGGCATCGAGAGCTTGGAGTGGACGCTCGCCACCACCACGTCGAGGCGCTCGAGGAGGTCGTCGTCCTGGTCGAGGCCCCCGTCGACGAGGATGTCGACCTCCATCCCGGTGAGGATCCGGAACGGTGCGACCCGCTCGCGCACCTCCTCGATCTCGTCGAGCTGGGCAAGCAGGCGGTCGCGGTCGAGCCCGTGCGCGATCGTGAGCCGCGGTGAGTGGTCGGTCACCACGAGGTACTCGTGACCGAGCGCCATCGCGGTGCGTGCCATCACCTCGACCGGTGCGCCACCGTCGCTCCACGTCGTGTGGGTGTGGCAGTCGCCGCGCAGGGCGGCTCGCAGTGCCGCACCCTCGCCGATGTCGATCTCGGTCTCCGCCTCCAGCGCGGCCAGATGCGCATCGATGCCGCCATCGAGCGCGAGCGCGATGACCTTGCCGGTCGACGCGCCGATCCCTGGGAGCTCGAGGAGCGTCCCCTCGGCGTGGCGCCGGGCGATCTCGTCGTCGCCGAGCTCGCGCACGAGGTCGCGCGCCTTCACGTACGCCTGGATGCGTCGGCCCTCGGCGAGGTCTCGGTCGAGCAGGTAGACGACCCGGTCGAGCGCATCCGCGGGAGACATCGGCATCGCGCCAACCTACCCACCCCTCCTCGCTGCTTCGCTCGCTGCGTCACCCGACCCCTACCCTGCAGCGCCATGGAGCGGTTCGGGTTCGTCGGGCTCCCCAATGCCGGCAAGTCGTCGCTGTACAACGCGCTCGCCGGCGGCGGAGCGCTTACCGCGCCCTACGCGTTCGCGACCACCGACCCCAACGTGGGGATGGCGCGCGTCCCCGATGCGCGCCTCGACGCGCTCGCCGCGATGAGCAACAGCAAGAACGTCGTACCTGCAACGGTGCAGTTCGTCGACATCGGCGGGCTCGTGGCCGGGGCGAGCAAGGGCGAGGGCCTGGGCAACAAGTTTCTCGCGCACATCCGTGAGGTCGACGCGATCGTCTTCGTCCTGCGGGCCTTCGCGGACGACGACGTACCTGGTCCGTCCGATCCGCTCGAGCACCTCGCGGTCGTGGAGCTCGAGCTCACCTACGCCGACCTCGAGACCGTGGAGAACCAGATCGACAAGCGGCGCCGGGCGGCGAAGGGCGACAAGTCGCTCGGTGACGAGGTCGCCGCGCTCGAGCAGGCCAAGCTGGTCCTCGAGACGGGCACACCGCTGTATCGCTCCACCCTCAAGGCAGCCGACCGCGCGCTCCTGAAGGGCTACTTCCTGCTCACGAACCGACCGGTCATGGCGCTCGTCAACGTGTCCGAGGACCAGCTGGATGACCTCGAGGCCGTCGTCGCGCCGGTGCGCGCCGAGCTCGACGGCAAGGCCGAGGTGATCGGCATGTGCGTGCAGCTCGAGGCCGAGGCAGCGCTGCTCGACGCCGACGAGCGCGCTGAGATGCTCGAGGGGCTCGGTCTCGGTGAGGGTGCACTACCGAAGTTCCTGAACGCCGCGTACAAGCTGCTCGGCCTGCGCACGTTCCTCACGACCGGCGAGAAGGAGTCGCGCGCGTGGACCTTTCGGGCGGGCTACAAGGCGCCGCAGTGCGCTGGCGTGATCCACGGTGACTTCGAGCGCGGCTTCATCCGGGCAGAGGTCATCCACTGGGACGAGCTGCTCGAGCTCGGCTCGTGGACCCGAGCCAAGGAGGTGGGCAAGCTCCGGGTCGAGGGCAAGGAGTACGTCGTGCAGGACGGCGACGTGCTCGAGATCCGGTTCAACGTCTGACGCCCTACCGTTGATCGCGTGTCGTGGCTCCTGCGTGACGGTGAGGTTCTCGCCAGCCTCGAGGTGGCCGACACGCGTCCAACCCGCCGCCGAGGACTCCTCGGACGTGACGGCATCGACGGCGCGATGCTCCTCGTGCCCGCCCGCTCGGTCCACTCGCTCGGGATGCGCTTCGCGCTCGACGTCGCCTGGTGCGACCGTGACCTCGTGGTGCTTCGGGTCGCGCGCCTGCCTCGCCACCGCATGACTCGCCCCGTGGCGCGCGCCCACTCGGTGCTGGAGGCTGAGGCTGGGTCGTTCGCGCGATGGAACCTGACTGTCGGCGACCGGCTCGAGCGCCAGGACTGAGCCTCCATGCCCCTCGTCCTCGTCGGCACGCCCATCGGCAACCTCGGCGACCTGTCGCCGCGCGCGGTCGAGGCGCTGCGCGGTGCCGCGGCCATCTGCTGTGAGGACACCCGCCGCACTGGCCGCCTGCTCCAACACGCGGGGATCGCTCGCGTGCCGCTCGTCGTCGTGAACGACCACACCGAGGCCGAGGCGGTCGCCGGCGTGCTGGCGCGGCTCGCGGAGGGCGAGCGCGTCGCGGTCGTCACCGACGCGGGCATGCCTGGCATCTCCGACCCGGGTGAGCGACTCGTGCGCGCGGCGATCGCGGCGGGTCACGCCGTGGAGGTGGTGCCAGGCCCGTCGGCTGCGATCGCAGCGCTCGTCACGAGCGGCCTCCCCGCCGGCCGCTTCGTGTTCGAAGGCTTCCTTCCGCGCAAGGGGTCCAGTCGGTCCGAGCGGCTGTCCGAGGTGGCGTCCGAGCGACGCACGATCGTGCTCTACGAGGCCCCGCACCGTCTCGCGCGGACGTTGTCCGACCTCGCGGCGATCTGCGGGCACGGGCGCCGGATCTCGATCGGACGCGAGCTCACCAAGCTGCACGAGGAGGTCTGGCGCGGCACGCTCGGCGAGGCGCTCGACTGGCTGGCCGACCACGCTCCTCGCGGTGAGATGGTGATCGTGCTGGACGGCGCGCCCGAGCCGCTGCAGCCGTCGCAGGGTGAGGTCGAGGCCGAGCTGCACGCGGCGCTGGCGTCGGGGCTGTCGGCTCGCGACGCGGCGGCCGCTGTAGCCGCGAGGCTCGGCGTGCCGAAGCGCTCGACTTACGACACGGCCATCCGGTTGCGCCGTAGTTGATCTGCGTTCTCGGTCGGTCCGTGTGCCCCGGCGGTACAGACACCGCCCGAGAACCGCCTTGGGGATGCGCCAAGAACGGCTCGGGCGCCGAGGACGGCGTCGGTCAGCTCGTGAGGTGCCGCGCCGCCAGCTCCGGAGCCACGATGTTGATCATCACGCCGGTGCCCTGCTCGAACCCGGCGAGGCTCGTGAGCCTCGGAACGATGTGGACGTGCCAGTGGAACGGTCCTTCGTGGTGGTGCGGCGCGGTGTGGAAGACGAGGTTGTAGGCGCAGTCACCCACCTTCGCGCGAAGGAGCGCGAGCGCATCGCGGATCGCCCGCCCGACTGCGACCACGTCGGGAGGTGAGGTGTTCTCCAGGTGCACTTCGTGAAGTCGCGGGATGACGAGCATCTCGTAGGGCGCGCCGCTCCAGAAGGGGCAGATCACGAGGACGCGCTCGTCGTCGACCACCACGCGCTGGTCAGACTGCGCCTCGGCTTCGACGACCGTGCAGAGGACGCAGGACCCCTCGAAGCGACGGAACCCCGCCTCCTCCTCGGCGATCTCGCCAGGCACGAACGGGATCCCGAGCAGCTGGCCGTGAGGATGCTCGAGCGATGCCCCTGCCTCGCGCCCGGCGTTCACGATCGCTTGGGTGTAGCGAACGGTGGAGCGACGCGCGTGATCCTCCATCCGATCCCGGATGGCGGCCATCGCGAGGCCCGCGTGCTTGTCGTCGAGGTCGGCCCAGCTGCTGACGTGCTCCGGCGAGAACACGAGCACCTCGTGCACGCCGCTCGCCGACGCCTGCGTGAACACCGGGCCGAGGTTCTGCACGCGCAGCGACTCGTTGCCCTCGAACGCGGGGAAGAGGTTCGGCACGACCCGCACGAGCCAGGTCCCGTTCGGGCCGTAGGTCTCGAGCGCAGGAGGTGTCGCCTCCTCGTTACCCGGACAGAACGGACATGTGCGGTTCGGGTCCGATTCGACTGGGTCGAGCCGGGAGATGAGCTCGCCGGGCCGCGCCGCTCGTTCGACGGCAACGGTCACCCATCGGCCCGTGAGGGGGTTGAGGCGGAGCTGGCTCACCGGTGAAAGGCCGACGGATCTCGCACGGCTCGGACGTTACCGCGGCGGTAACTCGAGACGTGGACGCCGCCGGCCCCGGTGAGCGGTCCGCGCGACGGCGCGGGCAGACTGTGGTGTGCCGTCCTCCGCGCCGCCCGCCTGGCACTACCTCGACCATGCCGCCAGCACGCCGATGCGCCCCGACGCGGTCGCGGCGATGCTGCCCCACCTCGCCGAGGACTACGGCAACCCATCCGGTTCCCACGCACTCGCGCGGGCGGCGCGCGCGGGCCTCGACGAGGCGCGTGAGCTGCTCGCCGCGGTCGTCGGGTGTGCGCCCGGGGACGTGGTCTTCACGAGCGGCGGCACCGAGGCCGACAACCTCGCAGTGCGGGGCGCGATCGGTGCCCGCGGCGGCAGCGTTGTGTGCGTGGCCTCCGATCACCATGCCGTGCTGCGCCCGGTCGAGCAGGCCGGCGGGCGAACCGTCGGTGTCGACCCTCGTGGCGTCATCGACCTGGCTCAGCTCGATGCCGCGCTCGACGAGGGTGTGTCGCTCGTGTCCGTCGCGCTCGTCAACAACGAGGTCGGCGTGGTCCAGCCGACCCACGAGATCGCCGCCATCGTGCGCCAGCGCGCCCCGCGTGCGCTCCTGCATCTCGACGCCGCGCAGGCGTTGTGCTGGCTCGACCTCGCGCACCATGCGGCCGAGGCCGATCTGATCACGCTCGTCTCGCACAAGTGCGGCGGCCCGCGCGGCATCGGCGCGCTCGTCGTGCGCGACGGTGTGGGCCTGGCACCCCAGCAGATCGGTGGCGGACAGGAGCGCGAGCGGCGAAGCGGCACTCAGGACGTGGCGAGCGCAGTGGCCTTCGCGGTCGCCGCGGCGGCGGCGGCGGATGAACGTGATGCGCTCGTCGAGCGGTGTGGCGCCTGGCGGGACCGGCTGGTCGTGGCGATCACCTCCGCAGGGATCGGCGCGATCGAGAGCGCGGCGCCGAGTGGTGCGCACGATCATCTGGTTCCGGGGATCACGAACGTCTGCATCCCGGCGGTCGACAGCGAGGCGTTGCTGTTCGCGCTCGAGCACGAACGTCGCGTGCTCGCGTCCGCGGCGTCGAGCTGCGCGAGCGGCGCGCAGGAGCCCTCGCACGTGCTCGCCGCGCTCGGCATCGACCGCGCGCTCGCACGAGGGTCGCTGCGCCTGTCGCTCGGCTGGTCGACCGTCGAGGACGACGTCCTCGCGGCATCGGTGGCGGTGCCAGCGGTCGCAGCGGCGCTGCAGTCGCACGCGCGAGGCGGTCTGCCGGCATGAGCCCCGAGCGCGTCCTCGTGGCGATGTCAGGTGGGGTCGACTCGTCGGTCGCGGCCGCGCTCCTGCTCGAAGCAGGCCACGACGTGGTCGGTGTGACGCTCAAGCTGTGGGGCGGTGAGTCCGATTCGGGCTGCTGTTCGGTGGCCGATGTCGACGATGCGAGGGCGGTGGCGCGCCGGCTCGGCATCGAGCACCACGTGTTCAACTTCGGCGACGACTTCGACGAGCAGGTCGTGGCGCCCTACGTCGCGGCGCACGCCGCGGGGCGCACCCCCAACCCGTGCATCGAGTGCAACCGCCACCTCAAGTTCGACCGGCTCCTGCGGCGGGCGGATGCCCTCGGCTTCAGGGTCGTCGCCACCGGTCACCACGCTCGGGTCGTCCGACGTCCCGACGGCAGCCGACGTGTCGCACGTGCCGTCGATCCGGCGAAGGACCAGTCGTACGTCCTGCACATGCTCGACCAGGACGCGCTCGAGCGGGTTCGCTTCCCGGTCGGGACCCTCGCGAAGGCCGAGGTGCGAGCCATCGCGGCGCGCGTCGGCCTCGCCACCGCTGACAAGCCTGACAGCCAGGACGTGTGCTTCATCACCGCAACCGGGGGCCGCGAGTCGTTCCTGCGCGAGCGGCTCACCCCCACGCCGGGACTGGTCATGGACCAGCATGGACGCGTGGTGGGGAAGGTCCCCGCGGTGGAGCTGGTGACCGTCGGCCAGCGCCACGGTCTGGGTCTGCCCGGTGGAGGCCCCGCGCAGTACGCGATCGCGGTGGACGTGCCCGCCGCGCGCGTCCGCGTCGGCGAGGCGGCCGACCTGCTCGTCGATCGCGTCACGTTGGAGGCGCTGCGCTGGAGCACCGGCCCCGTCAGTGGCGATCTCGTCGCGCAGATGAGCGCGCACGGGATGCCCCGTCGTTGTCGCGTGGAGGGTCACGACGTGGTGTTCGACGCGCCCACCCGACGCGTGGCGCCCGGACAGAGCGTCGTGCTCTACGAAGGTGAAGACGTGGTGGCCGCTGGCCTGGTCAGGTGACGGCGATGCCGCGGGCGCCGGCCGCGCGGAGCACCCCGGCCGGCCGGGTGGCGCTGAACAGCACGCGCTCGACCGGCTCGACCGCCACCGCGCCGTCGGTCCGGCGCGGCGCGATCTCCATCGCCTCGCCGAGCTCGATCTCGAGCGCAAGGCCGAACGCGCCCATCGTGAGGTCACGACCGGAGGTGTCCTTCGCTGCCGGACCAAGTCGGCGAATCGCGCGCCGCGGGAAGAGGACAGGGTCCACCATCGCGTGCAGATCGTGCAGCACGAGCCCCGCGGGCACGAAGACCACCCACCGCCGCGCGAGCCCGTGGAGCGCCCGCACCGCGATCACCGCGGCCGGCAACCCGAGCGCGCCCAGGGCCACGGCCGGGATCCAAGCGCGGGCTGCGACCAGGAGCGGGGTGCCGAGCGGCCCAGCTACGGCTACGAGCCACGTCAGCTCGATCGGGCCGACCACGAGCGCGCCCGGCGCGCGCAGTGGCAGCCGCAGCTCGTCGCCGTAGGACGAACCGTTGACGAAGGCTTCGCCGGTGCTCGGGGCGAACGCTGCGACCGCGACCACTGCAGCCCACGTGACGCCGGCGAACCCCCACCCACCACGCTCGCTGGCGATGGCTGACCAGTTCGCGGCACCGAGGGCGGCGGGCGCAGCGATGCGCAGCGCGGTGAGGCTGACCGTTCGAGGGATCAGCACCGCGACGAGCACCCCGGCCCAGGTGCCCCACGCGAGGGTCGCACCCGTGAGCGCCACCGAACGACTGTGCGCGTCGAGCGCAGCGCCGAGCGCCGGACCCATCGCGAGCGGGACCAGGAGCCAGGTGACGCGGGCGGGTGTGGAGCCGGTCAGGTGCCGCATGACGGTCCGAGATTTGCCGACACAGCCCGTTGATGGCTATTCCAGAGGCATGCCAACCAGGGGGACGATGGTTGACGAAGACTTCCGGCCGGAGCGCGCGCGATGAAGTCGCTCCAGCTCGGTCACGGTGTCGCGACCTCGATCGGCAGCCTGCCCCACCTCGACCCACGAGCGGCCGCCACGTTCGCACTGGAGCGCCACCCGCGCCTGCCGGCAGCGCCGTCGCTGCCGAACCGCTCGGGCATGGAGCGGATGATCGCGCAGGCCGCGTGGGGCATCGCGGGCGTGTCGGTGCTCGACGACGGCTCGCTCGCCGTCGATGAGCACCAGGTGGATCCCCGGGCACCGCTCGCCGCCGCCGGCATCGACGGCGAGCCGTTCGTCGGGCTGCGGGCGTTCCTCGGTGCGGTCGCGAGTCGGCGGGGCCCGATCAAGCTCCAGCTCACCGGACCGGTCACGCTCGGCGTCGCGCTGCACGCACTCGGCGTGCCGGCGTCGCGCGCGTTCTCGGTGGCGGGAGCCGCGGTGCGGGCCCGCGCTCGTTCGCTCGTCGCTGCGGCGCAGGAGGCTGCACCGATGGCGCCGCTCGTCGTCTTCGTGGACGAGCCCTGCCTCATGGCCGCGATGGACCCGGCCTTCCCCCTCGACCCGAACCGCACGATCGACCTCGTCTCCAGCACGCTCGCGACGCTCGAGCACCATGCGATCACCGGCCTGCACTGCTGCGGTCCGGCCGATTGGCGCGTGGTGCTGCAGACCGGCCCGCAGATCCTGTCGCTCCCGCTGTCGTCCGGCGCGATCGAGCACGCGGGTGCTCTGGGCGCGTTCCTCGAGCGCGGCGGGTGGGTGGCGTGGGGCGCTGTGCCCACCACTGGGCCGCTGGGCGCGACGCCCGATCGCCTGTGGCAGCAGCTCTCGGCGGAGTGGTGCGGGCTGACCCAGGGCGGGTGCGACCCCGTGCTGCTGCGCGAGCAGGCGCTCATCACCCCGGCGTGCGGGCTCGCGATGCACGGCGAAGCGCAAGCTGATCTCGTCCTGTCGCTCACCAACCAGGTGGCACGCCGCCTCGAGACGCAGACCCACGGGATGCGCCTCACCGTCGGCGCGTAGCACTCTCTTCGTCCTGTGCGCACAGGACGGCGCTGACACACTGCGTCGGTACGATCGGCGCGATGGCAGATCGAGCGGTGGAGGAGCGGGCCGCGTCGCTGCGCTCCGAGATCGACGAGCACAACCGGCGCTACCACGAGCTCGACGATCCAACGATCTCCGACGCCGACTACGACGACCTCGTCCGCGAGCTGCGGGCGATCGAGGAGGAGTTCCCGGAGCTCATCACCCCCGATTCGCCGACCCAGCGGATCGGCGGACGGGTCGCCGTCGCGTTCGCGCCCGTCGTGCACCGCGTGCCGATGATGAGCCTCGACAACGCGTTCGACCAGGACGAGCTGCGGGCGTGGGGCGAGCGCCTCCGTCGACGCCTGGGCGAGGACGACTCGCCTACGGCGGTGGGCTACGTGTGCGAGCCGAAGATCGACGGTCTCGCGGTCTCCCTGCGCTACGAGCAGGGTCGGTTCGTGCAGGCCGCCACACGCGGCGACGGCCACACCGGAGAGGACGTGACCGCGAACGTCGCGACGCTGCGCGACGTACCAGCGCGGCTGCCTGCCCCGGCGCCAGACGTTCTGGAGGTGCGGGGCGAGGTCTACATGTCCACCGCGGCGTTCGCGGCGCTCAACGAGGCCCAGGTCGCGAAGGAGCAACGGCCGTTCGTGAACCCCCGCAACGCGGCGGCGGGGGCGCTGCGTCAGAAGGACCCGTCGATCACCGCGTCGCGCGAGCTCTCGCTGTGGTGCTACCAGCTCGGCGAGGTCGTCGGCGGTCCGGACTCCGCCACCCACACCGACACGCTCGCCATGCTGCGCGAGCTCGGCCTCCCGGTGAACCCGGAGATCCGACGCGTCGACTCGCTCGACGAGGTCTACGCCTACTGCCGCGATCGACAGGAGCGTCGCCACGACCTCCCCTACGAGATCGACGGCGTCGTGGTGAAGGTGGACGACCTCGCACGCCGCCGCGAGCTCGGTGCCACGGCGAAGGCGCCCCGGTGGGCGATCGCCTACAAGTTCCCACCGGAGGAGCGCACGACGCGCCTGCTCGACATCATGGTCTCGGTGGGACGCACGGGTCGTGCCACCCCGTTCGCGGTGCTCGAGCCCGTGTTCGTGGGCGGCGTCACGGTGAGCCAGGCCACCCTCCACAACGAGGACCAGGTGCGCGCGAAGGACGTGCGCCCGGGCGACACGGTGCTCGTCCGTCGAGCGGGCGACGTGATCCCCGAGGTCCTCGGCGCGGTGCTGGCTGATCGGCCAGCGAATCGCCCGGCGTGGTCGTTCCCGAAGGATTGCCCGGTGTGCGGTCAACCACTCGTGCGCCCGGCCGGCGAGGCCGACACGCGCTGCGTCAACGACGCCTGCCCGGCGCGCTCGGCGGGAGCCATCGAGCACTTTGCCAGCCGCGGCGCCCTCGACATCGAGGGGCTCGGCGAGCAGCGCGTCCGCCAGCTCATCGACCTGGGCCTCGTGCGCGACGTCGCCGACCTCTACTCCATCGACTGGGACGTGCTCCGGCCGCTCGACGGGTGGGGTGACGTGTCGATCGGCAACCTCCAAGCAGCGCTCGCGGCCTCGACCCGTCAGCCCCTGTGGCGGCTGCTCGTCGGGCTCAACATCCGCCACCTCGGGCCGGCAGGTGCCGAGGCGCTCGCAGCCGCGCGAGGCCACCTCGACCGCATCATCGACGCGTCCGCGGAGGATCTGGCCGAGGTGGACGGCGTCGGCCAGGTGATCGCGGGGGCGGTGGAGGAGTGGTTCTCCGACGACGCCAACCGGGCACTGATCGAGCGCCTGCGCGCGGCCGGCCTCAACTTCGAAGGTCCCCGCGAGGTGGTCGCGGTCCCCCAGACGTTGACGGGCAAGGCCGTGGTGGTCACCGGGACCCTCGAGGGCTTCACCCGAGAGGGCGTCGAGGCGGCGATCAAGCTGCGCGGGGGCAAGTCGCCCGGGAGCGTCTCGAAGAAGACGACCGCGGTCGTCGTCGGCGAAGGTCCGGGCGCATCCAAGCTCTCGAAGGCGACCGAGCTCGGCGTGCCGGTGATCGACGAGGCCGCGTTCGTGCGCCTCCTCGAGACCGGCGAGTTCACCTGACGCCGGTCAGGTGACGTCGAAGCACCACTGGAACGTCAGGTCCGCGCTCGTCCCGCGCCCGGCCGCCGACTTCCACACGATCGCGGTCGCGCAGTTCCGGCCTGACGGAAGCGCCGCGAAGGTGCGACCGTCGCCGGGCGCGAAGAACACCTGGTTCTGCTGCGCCACGATCCGGAGCTCCTCGGTCGGGATCGCGGTGCCGTTGAGGACGAGGGCGCCCTCGTAGCCAGGCGCGAGGTCGATGCCGATCTCCGACTGGTGCAGAACCTGCGCACCGTCGGTGGGCACGACGTGCTCCACCACGTCCGGTCGGCCGTTGATCCGCACGTTCGTGCCGGAGCTCGACTCCGTGGCGCGGATCCCGGCGAACAGCGCGAGTGCCGCCACGACGATCGCCGCGGTGACGAGCGCCTGGTAGCGCAGGCTCGATGGGCGCTGCGACGGCGGTTCGCTGGTGGGTTCGGTCACGGGTCCTCGGTGCGGGCACGGAGTCGGGTGCGGCCCGCCGCCGACCAGTCTGACCGCTGACGGGGGTGCCTCCGGCATCGGCCCCCTCCGGGGGGTGCGCCGGGCTCGGGATCCCTCCGGGTACCCTCGCCACGTGGTCATGTCCCGCATGACGGACCAGGTCGGTCGCGTGCTCGGCGGGCGATACCGGCTCATCGCACCGCTCGGCACTGGCGCGTCCGCCGAGGTGTACCTCGCCGACGACGTCCGGCTCCGTCGTCGCGTCGCCGTGAAGCTCCTTCACGCGGCGCTCGCCGATGACGAGACGTTCCTGCGACGATTCCGCGCCGAGGCCCAGGCGGCGGCGGCCCTGAGCCACCCCAACATCGTCGCCGTCTACGACTGGGGCGACGACGCGGGCCGCCCTTTCATCGTCACCGAGTACCTGAGCGGCGGCAGCCTGCGCGGGGTTCTCGACGACGGCGGCCTCCTCACCACCTCGCAGGCCCTGCTCGTGGGTCTCGAGGCGTCACGCGCGCTCGAGTACGCGCACCGTCGTGGCATCGTGCACCGCGACATCAAGCCCGCGAACCTGCTCTTCGGCGAGGACGGCCGGCTGCGCGTCGCCGACTTCGGTCTGGCGAGGGCGCTCGCGGAGGCCGGGTGGACCGAACCGCAGGGCGCCGTGCTGGGCACCGCCCGGTACGCATCTCCCGAGCAGGCCCAGGGTGAGTCCGTCGACGGTCGTGCCGACGTCTACTCCCTCGGACTCGTGCTCATCGAGGCGGTCACGGGTTCTGTGCCCTTCACCGCCGACACCACGATCGCCACGCTGATGGCGAGGATCGGCCGACCGGTGCCGGTGCCCGAGGCGCTCGGTCCCTTGCGCAAGCCGCTTCTTCGTGCCGGTCTCGCCGATCCGGCGGAGCGCCCGGACGCGAGTCAGCTCAACATCGCGCTGATGGCGTGCGCGAGCGAGCTCCCGCGGCCGGAGCCGCTGACGCTGGCGAGCGCGCCGCCCGCGATCGACCTCTCGCAGAGCGCACACGAGCTCGACGCCACGATGCTCGGCGGTTCCCAGCACGCACCCTCCCGCGTCCCCGAGCCGGGTGAGATGCCCACGATCGCCGTGCCCGCGCCGCAGGAGCGCCCGCGGGACCCCGTCGTTCTCGCCGCACCGGCCACGGCGACGGTCGCCCCCCGCCGGCGACGTCGAGCGCTCGCGGCGATCAGCGTCGTGCTCGCCGCGCTGCTCGGCGTGGGCGCGGCCTGGGCGGTCAACGAGATCCGCACTCCCGCGCACGACGTGCCGCTGCTCGTCGGCACCACTGAGGCGGCGGCCCGCAAGGCGGTCGACGGCCTCGGCTGGACCATCGAGCGTCGCACCGAGCGCAAGGACGGCAGCACGCCGGGGCACGTGCTGCGCACCGACCCGGCGGCGGGTGAGCGCCTGAAGGAGGGCCGCACGCTCACGCTCTACGTCTCGCTCGGGAACTCCCTCGCGCCGGTCCCGACCGACCTCGTCGGCAAGACGATCGAGCAGGCCACCGCGGCCCTCGATGCGGTCGGCTTCTTGCCCAAGGTCCGTCCCGTGTTCGACGAGTCGATCAAGAAGGGGATCGTGCTCGCGGTGGCACCCGAGTCCTCCGGCAACCAACCGAAGGGCAGCGAGATCATCCTCGATGTCTCCAACGGCCCCGCGCCGCGCCCGGTGCCCACCGGCCTCGCGGGCAAGACCTATGACCAGGCTGCGGCCGCGCTCACGGCCGCGAAGTTCGTGCCGGTGAAGGTCGAGGAGTTCAGCGACACGGTGAAGGCCGGCCTCGTCATCGGCCTGCGGCCGGCGGAGGGCACGAGCGCCCCCCGCGACAGCGAGGTCCAGGTGGTGGTCTCGCGGGGTCCCGACCTCGTCGTGGTGCCGAGCATCAAGGGCACGACGCTCGAAGGCGCCGTGGCGAAGCTCGAAGCGGCCGGGCTGAAGGCCGGTGAGGTCTTCGGTCCCGCGAACGGCAAGCCCTCCGACACCGACCCCTCCGCTGGCGCCAAGGTGAAGCGCGGCTCCACCGTCGACATCTACCTCCGGCGCTGACCCGCCGACCGCCGCCACGCGAGGCGGCCGGTACAGTGCCCGTCCGCGGTCCGCGTGGTCCGCACGGCGGGCAACGAGGAGGTCGGCGTGGGATCACTCGAGGGCCGGGTCGCGATCATCACGGGGGCTGCCCGAGGTCTGGGGCGTGAGCACGCTCTCCTCTTCGCCGCGGAGGGGGCGCGGGTCGTGGTGAACGACCTCGGACCGGAGGCAGAGAGCGTCGCCGAGGAGCTCCGGTCCCTCGGCGCGGAGGCGGTCGCGAGCACGCACGACATCACGAGCTGGGAGGGCGGTCAGGCTCTCGTCGCGCTCGCGGTCGACGAGCTCGGTGGTCTCGACGTGCTGGTGAACAACGCGGGCATCCTCCGAGACCGGATGCTCGTGAGCATGAGCGAGTCGGAGTGGGACGAAGTGGTCGACGTCCACCTCAAGGGGCACTTCGTGCCGACGCGGTTCGCGGCCGCGCACTGGCGCGAGCGGGCAAAGGCGGGCGACGAGGTGCGCGCGTCGATCATCCACACCTCCTCCACGTCGGGCCTGCTCGGCAACCCCGGGCAGACCAACTACGGCGCGGCAAAGGCCGGGATCGGCGCGTTCAGCATCATCTGCGCACAGGAGCTCGCCCGCTACGGCGTGCGCTCCAACTGCATCGCACCCGCGGCGCGCACGCGGTTGACGGAGGGAACACCCGGACTGGGGGAGATGGTGGCTGCGCCGAAGGAGGGCTTCGACGTGTGGGATCCCGCCAACGTCTCGCCGCTCGTCGCCTATCTCGCCACCGCGGCGTGTCCCATCACCGGGCGAACGTTCTTCGCGCAGGGCGGCACGGTGCGCGTGCTCGAGCCGTGGCGGCTCGGCGCGCGCATCGACCGCGACGGTCGCTGGACGATCGACGCGCTCGCGGAGGAGCTCCCCGGAATCGTCGGCTGACCGCGGTCACACCGTGGATCGACGCGTGTACCCTGCAGGGGCCGGATGCCCGACCTGCTGGGGCGGCGTGCCGGACGTGGCGTTCCCCAGCCGCCACGATGAAGCCGCCGCCCCAGCAGGTCGGGCGTCTTCGCGCCCGCTCCGCCGACGGAGTTGGCGCGACGCTCCCGTAGCCTGATCGCCGTGCCCGACGCCGACGATCGACATCTCGATGACCTGTCGATCGATGCGCCGGGAGCCGACGAGGTCGCCGTCGTTCCATGGCCGATCATGTTCCGCGCTCGCTTGCA
>JBQTHC010000036.1:0-68606 GCA_052390255.1 Microthrixaceae bacterium | reverse complement strand
GCCTTCCTTGCGTTGCCACCACCCTACAGAGAGTGAGATGTGGGGGACAGCGCCGAGGGGGGGTAATTCGGCCCATTCGGCGTCTGATCCTGCCGCGATGGCTACTATATGTGGCTCATCAATCGCTCTGTGTAAAAGTTCGTCGACCGCGCTGGTGAATCCCGCCACGCTGAGCGATACTTTGTGAAGCGAACCAGACGAGGGAGAGTTCTGTGGGCGAATCGATCGAGATCAACCGAGTGCGACGCCTGGTCGTCGCGGGCACGATGGTCGTCGGGCTGGCGGTTGGCGCGGGTACCGCGTCTGCCCAGGATCAGCACTCCGGCGGCGAGACGCCCACCACGGCCAAGGTCGACCCTGGCGCCGAGGTGCTCGGCAACACGCAGTCGCGTGGGGGTGGCGCGCTGCCGCTCACGGGCGGCGACATCGCCGGTCTCGTCGCTGTCGGGCTCGGCGCAGCCGCCGTCGGCTCCGCCGCCGTGGTCGGTTCCCGCCGCCGCGCCAGCAACGCCCCAGCCTGACCCGCTCGTCTCGCATCCCGCCGCGGCTGCGCGCCGCCCTGCGCCGCGGCGGGCTCCTCTTCGTCGTCATCTGGGCGGCCTGGGTCGTGTGGACGATCCTCGGTGCGTGGAGCGACGGGCGCGCGGCGGACCGTGAGCTGCGCAGCCTTCGCCGGGACCTCGGCGTCCGCTCGATGCTCGAGGGTGAGGGCATCGACTCCCTCACCGCGTCGGCCGGCCGCTTCGAGGCGATCTCCGACCGCCTCGGCACCCCGCTCCTCGCGCCCGTGCGCGTCATGCCGTTCGTCGGACGCCAGCTCTCCGCCGCGTCGCACCAGGCGGATGCCGCAGCGGCGGGGCTCCGCGCCGCGGCCGACATCAGCGGGCAGCTCAAGGGCCTCGTCGACAGCAGCGTGACCTCCGGCCCGGCGCGCGTTGCCGCGCTGCGCCAGGTCGGCGAAGTGGCCAAGGCCGGTCGAGGGGCCTTCGAGAACCTCGACCTCGGTCCGGACCGTGCCCTGCTCGGTCAGCTCGGCGACGCCCGCGCCCGCATCGAGGCCGACCGGAAGGACGCGCTCGAGCTCCTCGACCGCGCTGCTGCGATGAGCGCGGGTCTCGCGACCTTCTTCGAAGGACCGTCCGACTACCTCCTGCTCGCCGCGAACAACGCGCAGATGCAGAACGGGCAGGGCATGTTCCTGTCGGCGGGCGTCCTGCACGTCGCCGACGGTCGGATGGACCTCGGAGGGATGGAGCCCACGTCCGACCTGCCGCCCGCCTCGCCGCCGGTCCCCCTCGATCCCGACCTCGCCGCGCGCTGGGGTTGGCTCGACCCCAACGGCGACTTCCGCCACCTCGGCCTCTCCCACCGGTTCCCCGTGACCGCTGAGACCGCAGCCGCACTCTGGGCGGCCACCGGACGGCCTGCCGTCGACGGCGTCCTCGTGGTCGACCCCTACCTCCTGCGGGTCATCATGGAGGCGAGCGGTCCCGTCAGCGTCGGCTCGAAGGAGATCAAGGCGAACGCCATCGTCGCGTTCGCGCTGCACGACCAGTACCGCGGGTACCTCAACGCCAAGGGCGAGGACGTGTCGTTCTCGGGACGGCGACGCGACCAGCTCGGCGAGCTCGCCGTCGAGGCCGTGCGCGAGTTCGAGAAGGTCCGCACGGTGGAGCCGGCGTTCCTCGAGCGCTTGTCCCAGGTCGCGAGCGGTCGACATCTGTTCGGGTGGTCGAGCGACCCGCAGGTGCAGGCAGGCTGGGTCGCCGCCGGGATCGACGGTCAGATCAGCCCGTCGACCGCACTGCTCTCCTTCGTCAACCGCTCGGGCAACAAGCTCGATTGGTTCCTGCGGACCTCTGCGGACCTGAGCATCACCCAGGACTCGCGCGGCTACGCCGGCGAGCTGCGCATCCGCCTCCGGAACAGGGCTCCCGCCGAGGGCGAACCCGCGTACGTCGTCGGGCCATACCCGGGCAGCGGCCTGGTGGCTGGCCAGTACCTCGGCCTCGTGACCCTCACCCTGCCCGAAGGGGCGACCGACATCCGCTTCGACGGAGACACCTCGCTCGCGGTCGCCGGCCCCGACGGGCCAAACCGCACCGTTGCGACCTGGGTCCGTGTCGCACGCGGCGACACCGTCGAGCTGGTCGCGCGCTTCCGGCTCTCCAAGGGGATGACCACCCTGGAGATCGCACCGAGCGCCCGATCGAGTCCCACGAAGTGGTCGTTCGGCAGCGTCCGCTGGACCGACGCCCGCGGGCGTACCGTCCGCCTCTCGACCGGTCGCTGACCGGTCGGGGGCGGGGGCTATCCCTCGGGCTGACCCTGCCGCGCGAGGCTGTGCGCGTGAGGGACTATCTCGGCCAGTTCACGCCGATCATCGTCGGTGCCGCGCTGGTCACGATGGTGTCGACCCCACTCTTCCGGCGGCTGTCGTTCGCGATCGGCGCGGTGCAACGTCCCGACGAGCGACGCGTGCACACGCAGCCGACCGCGCTCCTCGGCGGAGCTGCGATCCTCCTCGGTGTGCTCGCGGGCCTGGGCATCGCATGGCGCGTCGATCGGTTCCAAGACGTGTTCGGCGCGAGCACCGTGCCACTCGGCGTCGCGATCGCTGCCGCGGTGATCTTCGTCGTGGGCCAGGTGGACGATCTGCGCGAGGTGTCCCCGCCAGCGAAGATCGCGGGCACGGTCCTCGCGGGGAGCGTGCTGTCGATCGCGGGCGTGAGCATCCTGTTCTTCCGCATCCCCTTCGTGGGGCTCCTGTCCCTGTCGCCCGACATGTCGACCCTCCTCACCGTGATCTGGGTGATCGGCATGTCGACCGCGATCAACTACATCGACGGTCTCGACGGCCTCGCGGCCGGCATCGTCGCGATCGCTGCCGCCGCGCTGCTCCTCTACTGCGAGCGGCTCGCCGGCTCCGGCGCGATCGGCGCCGACAACGCGGGCCCGATCATCGCCGCCTCCGTGTGCGGCGCATGCGTCGGGTTCCTCCCGCACAACTTCCATCCCGCGAAGATCTTCATGGGCGATGCAGGCGCGCTGCTCCTCGGCCTCTTGATGGCAGCCGCGACCGTGGCCGTCGGCGGCAACACCGACGCGCAGTTCTCGGGCCAGACGTTCTTCTTCTTCGCGCCGCTGTTCATCCCGCTCGTCATCCTCGGCGTGCCGATCGTCGACGCCCTGTTCTCGATCGTGCGCCGCGCTCGGCGCGGCGCAGGGGTGACCGTCGCCGACAAGGACCACCTGCACCACCGGCTCATGCGGCTCGGTCACGGCCAGCGGCGCAGCGTGCTGATCCTCTGGGCGTGGACGGTGCTGCTCTCCGCGATCGCGCTGTACCCGACCTACACCCGCGGGCAGGGTGACCTCTACATCCCGTTCGCGATCGCGGGGGCGGCCCTGCTGCTCTACACGTGGTTCGGTCCGGGGGTCCGCTCACGACGAGAGGCCGAGTAGCCGGGTTGGCACTGGGCGGCCTGGGCGTGTTAGGGTAACCGAACACTCACGCGTCGGGTATCCCTCACGGGGCCCGAGCCCCACCACCACGGGAGCCGTCAGCACCGATGTTCGCCAACTTCCTCATCGGGCTGCGCGAGGGGCTGGAAGCCGCGCTCATCGTGGGCATCCTCGTCGCCTACCTCGTGCGCACGGGCCGCACCGATCGGCTGCGCCCCCTGTGGGTCGGGGTCGCGCTGGCGGTCGCGCTGAGCCTCGGCGCAGGGGCCTTGCTGACCTTCACGCAGCACGGTCTCGACACGTTCAAGGCGCAGGAGATCTTCGGCGGGGTGATGTCGATCGTGGCCGTCGGCTTCGTGACCTGGATGATCTTCTGGATGCGCCGCACCGCACGGGGTCTCACGGCTGAGCTGCAGGGCCGGCTCGACGTCGCCCTCGCGGGTGGTGCTGGAGCCGTCGTCGTCACCGCGTTCATCGCCACCGCGCGGGAGGGCCTCGAGACGGCGCTGTTCGTCTGGTCGGCGGCCAGGGCCACCGAGACGACCACGACACCGATCGTCGGGGCACTGCTGGGGATCGCGGTGGCGGTGGTTCTCGGTTGGCTGCTCTACCGCCGGGCGGTGCACCTGGACCTCGCGAAGTTCTTCACCTGGACCGGGGCCGGCCTGATCGTCGTGGCGGCGGGCGTGCTCGCCTACGGCGTCCACGAGTTCTGGGAGGCTGGGTTCCTGTCGGGCTCGCTGTTCGACAGCCCCGCCTTCGACGTGTCCGAGCAGGTCCCGCCGGGGTCGTGGTACGGCACCTTGCTGCGCGGCACGATCAACTTCCGACCTGACCCGGCCTGGGCAGAGGTCGTGGCTTGGGGCGCGTACCTCGCGATCGTGATGACCTTGTTCTTCCGGCCGTCCCGCGGTCCGGCCCAACCGGCTGGTGGGCATTCCAGCACCGACAATCCCGACGCCGCGCTCGCGACCGTCGACTGATCCCGAGGAGTCCTCGTGCGTCACCACCTCTTCTTCTCCGCGCTCGTCATCGCGGTCACGGCGGCCGCGTGCGGCGGCGACGGCGGCAGCGGCGCCGTGGTCGCGCTCGCCGCGTCCGACGACTCGTGCGTGGCCGAGCGCACCGAGCTCGATGCCGGCAAGACGACGTTCCGGATCCACAACGAGGGCGACGAGGTGACCGAGGTCTACATCTACGCGAAGGGGGACCGGGTCGTCACCGAGCGGGAGAACATCGGCCCGGGTACGAGCGCGGACCTCACCGCAGACCTGGCTGCCGGCACCTACGAGCTGGCCTGCAAGCCCGGTCAGAAGGGCGACGGCATCCGCCAGACCATCACCGTCACCGGAACCGGAGGCGCGGCTCTGCCCACGAAGGCCGACGTCGAGGTCGAGTTCTCCGCGACCGACTACTCGTACTCAGGCCTCGAGTCGCTCGACTTGCACGCCGGAGCACGCGTCAAGTTCGAGATGTCGAACACGGGCACGGTCGAGCACGAGTTCGAGGTGTTCGGGCCCGACGGCAAGGTGCTCGGCGAGATCGGCCCGACCGCAGCGGGCGAGCAGGGTGATGCGATCCTCACCCTCGGCGGGTCGGGGACCTATCGCTACGTGTGTGGGATCGATGACCACGAGAAGCGGGGCATGGACGGCACCTTCGAGGTGGAGTAGTCGCGACCGATCCCGCACGGTCGCGACGCGTCGAACTTCCGCTCGCGAGTCCGCTAAGGTGCCCCGCCGGCCCCTGGGGAGCATGGATTTGCCTGCCGAGCGCCTCGGGTTCTAGGTTGCGAATGCATTCACAAGCGCCCGTCGCCGGACGGGCTCGAGGGTCCTGAGGTCCTGGACGACGGTGTTCGATCTCTCCGCCAAGCGCGAGCTCAACAACGGCTTCGGCAACGCCTTGACCGTCGCCGTGGAGCTGGCCGTCACCCCGGCGATCTTTGCGCTGATCGGGTGGCAGATCGACCGCTGGCTCGGCACCTCGCCGCTGTTCCTCCTGTTCCTGTTCGTGTTCACCGTCGGGTACGTGAGCTGGAAGCAGTACCTCGCGTACGACGCCAGGATGCGTCGCCAGGAGCACGACCTGCTCGGCCGCCCCACGGATCGGTCGCGCGCATGAGCCGCGAGGATCGCCGCGCGCCGGTGCCCCCTGCACCCGAGGTGGAGCGCGAGCTCGCCTTCGACATGGTGAAGCGGGGCGTGTGGCTCGCGCCAGCCGTCGTCGTGCTCGCCACCCTCGTGTGGGGCGCTCGTGGCGCGTCGTCCGCGCTCGTCGCGATCGCGCTCGTCGGCGTGAACCTCGTGCTCGCGGCCCTCGGCCTCTCCTGGGCCGCCAAGATCTCGCTCACCGCGATCATGGCGGTGTCGCTCGGCGGGTTCGCCGTCCGCATGGCGCTCGTGTGCGGCGTGCTGCTCGCGATCCGCGACGCCACCTGGATCAACCTCACTGCCCTCGGGGTCACGGTGCTCGTGACCCACCTCGGGCTCCTGTTCTGGGAGCTCCGGTACGTGTCCGCTTCGCTCGCCTTCCCGGGCCTCCGGCCCGCGCCCAACAAGGAGGCCGTCCCCTCGTGATCCTCGGGTTGGAGTTCCCGCCCATCTCCCACGTCGTGGAGTGGCCCACGATCTTCGGCAGCGGCGCGTTCGCCGTGAACAAGGTGATCATCCTCATGTGGGTGTCCGCCGCGATCGCGTTCACCGTGATGTACGTCGGCGGCCGCAAGCAGGCGCTGGTGCCGACAGGCATGCAGAACGTCGCCGAGTCGGCCGTGGGCTTCATCGAGGACGGCATCGTCATGGAGACGATCGGTCCCGACGGGCTCAAGTACACGCCGTACCTGCTCACGCTGTTCACGTTCATCCTCACCAGCAACATCTGGGGCCTCATCCCCGGCGTGCAGATGCCCGTGAACGCCCGCATCGCCCTGCCGGCCTTCATGGCCATCCTGGTGTGGCTGAGCTACCACGTCATCGGCATCAAGTCGCAGGGGCCGATCCACTACTTCAAGTCGGCCACGATCCCGCCCGGCGTGCCCAAGGCCATCCTGCCGCTCGTCTTCCTCATCGAGCTGATGGGCATCCTCGTCACCCGTCCGCTCTCACTGGCCGTCCGGCTCTTCGCCAACATGATCGCGGGCCACCTGCTCCTCGTGACGTTCGCCGTCCTGTGCCAGGCCCTGTTCGAGGCCACGATCGTCGGCGCAGTCGCCCCGTTCGCACTGCTCGTGTTCCTGAGCACGTTCGAGGTCCTGGTGGCGTTCCTCCAGGCCTACATCTTCACCATCCTCGCCGCCGTGTACATCGGCGGTGCCATGCATCCCGAGCACTAAGAGAAAGACCCAAGGAGACAACACCGTGCTGCAACTTCTCGCACAGCAAGCCCCCGGTGAGCTAGAGGCCGGCCTCACCGCCGTCGGCCGTGGCATCGTCTACGGCGGCGCGGCGATCGGTCCGGGCATCGGCATCGGCATCGTGGTCGGCAATGCCATCACCGCCATGGCCCGCCAGCCCGAGGCCGCCGGCATGGTGCGCACCACCATGTTCCTGGGCATCGCGTTCACCGAGGCGCTCGCGCTGTTCGGGTTCGTGCTCTCGTTCATCATCTCGGGCTGAGGAGGCCAACCGTGCGATTCCGCACCCGCGCAATGGCCGCGAGCGCTCTGCTCGCGGCCGGGCTCCTGGCCCTCGCCCCGTCTGCCTCCGCGCAGGAGGAGCACGGCACGGACCAGAAGTTCACCGAAGAGCAGATCGCCGAGATCGAGCACGAGGCCGAGCAGATCGTCATCCAGAACGGCGGCACCGAGATCGACTCGCACTGCATCCCGATCCTCCTCGCCGGCAACTCGCCCGAGGACTGCAACGAGGCGCCGAGCCCGATCCTGCCCGCCACCGACGAGCTCGTGTGGGGTTCGATCTCCTTCCTCATCCTCGTGATCCTCATGCGGAAGTTCGCCTACCCGGCGATCAAGAAGGGCATGATCGCCCGCACCGACCGCATCCGCGCCGACCTCGACGCGGCGGAGAGCGCCAAGTCCGAAGCCGTCAACGTGCTCGACGGATACCGCGCGGAGCTGGCCGGGGCGAAGTCCGAGGCTGGTCGCATCATCGAGGAGGCCCGCGTTGCGGCCGATGCCCTCAAGAAGGATCAGACCGCACGCCTTCAGGACGAGCTCGCCGAGATCCGTGCGCGAGCCATGGCCGACATCGAGGCGGCGAAGGCCCAGGCCGTCGCCGATCTGCGCGGCGAGGTCGCGCAGCTCGCCGTCGGTGCCGCGTCCGTCGTCGTGCACAAGAACCTCGACGCCGCCACGCAGACGCAGCTCATCGAGGACTACATCAACCAGGTGACGAGCTCACGATGAGCGAGCGCGCGCTGACGTACGCAACGGCACTGCTCGACGTCGCCCGCTCCGAGGGCGCGCTCGCCGACGTCGAGGACGAGCTGTTCCGCGTCGCGCGCCTGCTCGAGGGCAACGACGAGCTGCGCACCACGCTCACCGACCACGCCCTTCCCGTGAGCCGGCGTCAGCAGATCGTCGAGGACCTCCTCGGTGGTCGCGCCAACCCCGTCACCACCTCACTGGTCTCGATGGTGGTCGGCACGGGTCGCGCTCGTGACCTCACCGCCATCGTCGACGAGCTCGTGAAGCTCAGCGCGGCCGAGGTCAACAAGGAGGTGGCCGAGGTCCGCTCCGCCATCGACCTCACCGACGACCAGAAGCAGCGCCTCGCCGCAGCACTCGAGGCAGCCACGGGCAAGAAGGTGGAGCTGAAGGTCATCGTCGACCCGACCGTGCTCGGTGGGCTCGTCGCCCAGGTGGGCGACACGGTGATCGACGGCTCCGTGAAGACCAGCCTCGCCCAGCTCAAGACCGCGTTCTGATCACGTCGTCCCCACGACGCACCGCATCGAGAAAGAAGAGATGACGAAGATGGCAGAGCTGACCATCAACACCGCAGACATCGCCGAGGCGCTCCGCAAGAACCTGGCGGACTTCTCGCCCGACACGGCCGCGGCCCAGGTCGGTCGCGTGATCGAGGTGGGCGACGGCATCGCCACCGTGTCGGGACTGCCCGGCGTGGGCGTGAACGAGCTCCTCGAGTTCGAGGGCGGCATCCGTGGCCTGGCGCTCAACCTCGATGAGGAGTCGATCGGCGCCGTCATCCTCGGCGACGGTGGTGCCGTCCGTGAGGGCTCGCCCGTGAAGGCGACCAGCCAGATCCTGTCGGTCCCCGTCGGCGACGGCCTCCTGGGTCGCGTCGTCGACGCGCTCGGTGTCCCCGTCGACGGCAAGGGTCCGCTCACCAACGTGCAGGACCGCCGCATGGAGCTCCAAGCCCCCGGCATCATCGGGCGCAAGCCGGTGCACGAGCCACTCCAGACCGGCATCAAGGCGATCGACGCCATGACCCCGATCGGTCGCGGCCAGCGCGAGCTGATCATCGGCGACCGCAAGACCGGCAAGACCACGGTCGCGGTCGACACGATCATCAACCAGCGCGGCCTCGGCGTGAAGTGCATCTACGTGGCCATCGGGCTCAAGGAGTCGACGGTGGCGAACACCGTCGCCACCCTCGAGCAGTACGGCGCCCTCGACTACACGGTGGTCGTGGTTGCCGGCGCGTCCGACCCGGCGCCGTTCAAGTACCTCGCTCCCTACGCCGGCTGCGCGATGGGCCAGCACTGGATGGAGAACGGCGAGCACGGTCTCATCGTCTACGACGACCTCTCCAAGCAGGCCGAGGCGTATCGCCAGGTGTCGCTCCTGCTCCGCCGCCCGCCGGGTCGTGAGGCGTACCCGGGTGACGTCTTCTACCTGCACAGCCGTCTGCTCGAGCGTGCGGCCAAGCTCTCCGACGCGAACGGCGCCGGCTCGCTCACGGCCCTTCCGATCATCGAGACGAAGGCCGGCGACATCTCTGCGTACATCCCGACCAACGTGATCTCGATCACCGACGGCCAGGTGTTCCTCCAGGACGACCTGTTCAAGTCCGGTGTGCGCCCCGCGTTCGACACGGGTCAGTCCGTCTCACGGGTGGGCGGCGCGGCGCAGATCAAGGGGATGCGCAAGGCGGTCGGCACGCTCAAGGGCGACCTGAGCCAGTTCCGCGAGCTCGAAGCCTTCGCCGCGTTCGGCTCGGAGCTCGACAAGGTGAGCCAGGCGGCGCTCGACCGCGGGTATCGCCTC
Organism: Microthrixaceae bacterium; assembly: GCA_052390255.1. Classification (GTDB taxonomy): domain Bacteria; phylum Actinomycetota; class Acidimicrobiia; order Acidimicrobiales; family VFJN01; genus VFJN01. Next base: position 58,948 of record JBQTHC010000036.1, on the reverse strand, counting down.
GTCGAGCTGCTGAAGCAGCCCCTCAACAGCCCGATGCCGGTCGAGGAGCAGGTGGTCTCGCTCTACGCGGGCACCAACGGGTACCTCGATCCGATCCCCGTCGACGACGTCCCGCGGTTCGAGCGCGAGCTGCTCGACTGGTTCCGCAGCCGTCACGCAGCAGTTCTGGACAGCATCAAGACCACCGGCGACATCCAGGACGTAGAGGCGTTCGAAGCCGCGCTCAAGAGCTTCGGCGAGCAGTTCCAGGCCACCGGTGGCACCGACGAGCCCGCGCCGGCACACGTCGTGGCCGCCGACGCCGCGCTGGTCGACGACGCCGAAGAGGCAGCGGTCTAGCCCATGGCAGGCGGCAAGGAGCGCGTGCTGCGCCGACGCATCAAGTCGGTGCAGTCCACGAAGAAGATCACACAGGCGCTGGAGCTGATCGCCGCCACCCGCATCCTCAAGGCCCAGCAGCGGGTCAACGCTGCACGTCCCTACAGCGAGCAGATCACCCAGGTGATCAAGAACCTCGCCGCGGCGGGTGCAGGTCGCGGCTCCGCGCTCCTGCAGGAGCGCGACGAGGTGCGCACGGTCGCCGTTGTGGTGGTCTCTGCTGACCGTGGCCTGTGCGGTGGCTACAACACCAACGTCATCCGTGCGGCCGAGCGCGAGATCGCGCGTCTCCGTGGCCTCGGCACACAGGCGCGCCTCGTCACCGTGGGCAAGAAGGCCACCGCGTACTTCCGCTTCCGCGGGTTCGCGATCGACGACTCGTTCACGGGCTTCTCCGACGAGCCCACCTATGAGGACGCCCGTCGTGTGGCCGAAGCGGTCGTCGCGCGGTTCGAGGCAGGCGAGTACGACCAGGTCGAGCTCTTCTTCACGCAGTTCATCTCCGCCGGCGTGCAGAAGGTGGCCGAGCGCCGCTTCGTGCCGATCGAGACCGACGTGCTCGACTCTGCCGACAAGCCAGCGGGTCCTTCGGCCGACTACGAGTTCGAGCCCGGACCCGACGAGATCCTCGACCGCCTGCTCCCGCGCTACGCGGAAGCGCGGTTGTTCGCGGCCCTGCTCGAGGGCTCTGCTTCCTTCTTCGCCGCACAGCAGCGCGCCATGAAGTCCGCCACCGACAACGCGGAGGAGCTCATCACGAAGCTCAGCCGTGTCATGAACCGGGCGCGCCAGGACAGCATCACCACCGAGATCATGGAGATCGTGAGCGGCGCGGAAGCGCTGCGCTCGGGCCAAGCCGGCGGCGCCGACCTCCTGGCCGACAACGCACTCCGCGTGTCCGACGTGATCGGACACGGCGACGAGCTCGCGGACGCCCACAGCCACTCGCACAACCATCGCCACCTCTGAACCGGAGACCAGTCATGACCGTGACCGACAGTCAGCCCACGTTGAAGGACGGCCGCGTCGTCGCCATCGCCGGCCCGGTGATCGACGTCGAGTTCCCGCCCGACGCGGTGCCGCAGATCAACACCGCGCTCTCCTTCGACATCACGATCGACGGCAAGCCGCAAGAGGTGCGAGCCGAGGTCGCGCAGCAGATCGGTGACGCCCGCGTGCGCGCGATCTGCCTGCGTCCCACCGACGGCCTCGTGCGCGGCACCACCGTCAAGAACACTGGCGCCGGCCTCCAGATGCCCGTCGGCGACGCAGTCCTCGGTCACGTGGTGAACGTGATCGGCCAGCCACTCGACGTGCCGGAGCTCGACGCCAGCAAGATCGAGGATCTCTGGGACATCCACCGCCACGCGCCCGACTTCGACACGCTCGAGCCGCAGAAGATCGTGTTCCCCACGGGCATCAAGGTCATCGACCTCCTCACCCCGTACCTCCAGGGCGGCAAGATCGGTCTGTTCGGCGGTGCGGGCGTGGGCAAGACCGTGCTCATCACCGAGATGATCAACCGAGTCGCCAGCCAGTTCGGTGGCGTGTCCGTGTTCGCCGGCGTCGGCGAGCGCACCCGTGAGGGCACCGACCTGTTCCTCGAGATGGGCGAGACGATCATGGGTGACGGCGTCACCCGCGTGCTCGACAAGGCGGCCCTCGTGTTCGGCCAGATGGACGAGCCGCCCGGCGTCCGCCTCCGCGTCGCGCTCGCCGCGCTCACCATCGCCGAGTACTTCCGTGACGTGAAGAACCAGGACGTGCTCCTCTTCGTCGACAACATCTTCCGGTTCGTTCAGGCGGGCTCCGAGGTGTCGACGCTGCTCGGCCGCATGCCGTCCGCGGTGGGGTACCAGCCCACGCTCGCCGACGAGATGGGCGAGCTGCAGGAGCGGATCACGTCCACCCGCGGCCGGTCGATCACCTCGCTGCAGGCCGTGTACGTGCCCGCCGACGACTACACCGACCCCGCGCCGTTCACCACCTTCACCCACCTCGACGCCACCACCGAGCTCTCCCGTGACATCGCGGCGCTCGGCATCTACCCGGCGGTGGACCCGCTCGCATCGTCCTCCACGATCCTCGCCCCCGAGGTCGTCGGCGACCGGCACTACCAGGTGGCCCGCCGCGTGCAGGAGATCCTCCAGCGCTACAAGGAGCTGCAGGACATCATCGCGATCCTCGGCCTCGACGAGCTCTCCGAGGAGGACCGCATCACCGTGGCCCGCGCCCGCAAGATCCAGCGGTTCCTCTCGCAGCCGATGTTCGTCGCCAAGGCGTTCACCGGTCTCGACGGCGTGTTCACGCCGGTCGAGGAGACGGTCGACTCCTTCGAGCAGCTCGTCACCGGCGAGCTCGACGACCTGCCCGAGCAGGCCTTCCTCAACGTCGGCGGCGCCGACTCCGCACGGGCGAAGGCTGCAGAGCTCCTCCGATGACGCTGCACGTCGAGGTCGTGTCGCCCGAGCGGATCCTCTGGAGCGGCGACGCCCAGATGGTCATCGCGCGCACGATCGGCGACGGCGAGATCGCGTTCCTCACCGACCACGCGCCGTTCGTCGGCGCGCTCGAGATCAGCGCCGCGACGATCCGTCCGCCGGAGGGGCCCGACGAGCTCGTCGCCGTGCATGGTGGGTTCGTGGAGGTCAGCCACAACAAGGTCACCATCCTCTCCGACGTCGCCGAGATCGCGAGCCAGATCGACGTGGTGCGCGCGCAGGCCGCTGCGGATCGTGCGGAGGCCGCGCTCCGGGCCGGAGCAGACGTCGAGGCAGAGGCCGCGCTGCGCCGGGCGCACGTGCGCCTCGCGGTGGCCAACGGCAAGACCGCGGCGACCGGGCACTGACCTCGACCCCGGCACCGCGGGGATGGCCCGTCGGTAACCTCGATCGATGACCCGCCAGCGCTTGGGGGTGGTCCTCCTCGTCCCGGAGCCGCTCGCCACCCAGATCGATGGGTTGCGGCGTGCCCTGGGCGACGGCGCGCTCGGTCGGATCCCGCCACACGTCACGCTGGTGCCGCCCGTGAACGTCGCGGAGCGAGACCTGCCCGCGGCCTTCGCCGTGGTGCGCGAGGCAGCGTCGGTGCACGAGCCGATCGCGCTGCGGCTCGGTCCGGTGCGCACGTTCGATCCCGTGAGCCCCGTGGCGTACCTCGAGGTTGGTGGGGCTGACGACGCGCTCGCGGCCCTCGTCGATCTGCGTGGACGCTGCCTCGCCGGCCCGCTCGACCGACCCCAGGACCACGAGTTCGTGCCTCACGTGACGGTCGCCGATCGGCTCGCGTCCGATCGCCTCCACGAGGTCACCTCGGTGCTCCGCGACTTCGCCGTCGACGTGACGATCGACCGTGTCCACGTGCTCGCCGAGCAGCCCGGCCGCGTGTGGGTGCCGATCGCCGACGTGCCACTCGGCGCGCGGCCCGAGGTGGTGGGGCGGGGGAGCCTGCCCCTGGAGCTGTCGGTCAGCGGTCGGCCGGACCTCGAGGCCGCAGCGATCCTTGCCATCGAGTCCGACGCGCCCGGCCTGCCCTATGCGATCACCGCGCGCCGTGAGGGAATCGTGGTCGGTGCGGCCTGGGGTTGGACGGTGGGTGGACACCTCGAGGTCGCGGACCTCGCGGTGGGCAGCGCACATCGGATGCAGGGCATCGGTCGGCACCTGGTCGTCGCCATCGAGGCGCTCGGCCGACGGCGCGACTGCACGACGGCCGGTGTCGCTGCACCGGAGGTGGGTGCCGCGGCAGCGCTCCTCCACAGCTGTGGCTGGACGCTCACGCCCCTGAGCGGCACCGGGTCGGCGGGCACGCGTCGGCGGTGGCAGCGACAGCTGGGACCCGGCCAGTCGTGACCGCGCTGACCACCGAGCGGTCGTGGCGAGCGCGCAGCCACGTGGTGCTGCTCGCGTGCGTCGCGGTCTACCTGCCCTTCACCCTCCTCGGCTACGGCACCGACATCGACGTCGCCAACGTGCTGCGCGCCGGCCGCACCTATCTCCGCGACGGCGAGTACTTCGTGTCGCGCTGGCCCGGTTCGACCATCCACGAGGTCGCCACCGCACTGCTCGACCGGTTGGGCGGCTCGGTCGCCGTCAACCTGGCCGGCGTCGGCTTCGCCGCGCTGGCCCTGTGGAGCATCCACCGCATCGCGCTCGACGACGACGACCGCTGGCCGAACTGGACGATGCTGCTCGTGGCCGCGAACCCGTGGTTCTGGCTGGCGTCGACGTCGCTCGGCGACTTCGTCTGGGCGCTCGGGCTCGGCCTCGGCGCCGTCGTGGCTGCGCGCCACGATCGGCGCGTGCTCGCGGGGGTCCTCTTCGGTCTCGCGATCGGGTGCCGACTCTCGACGGTGACCCTCGCACTCGCCTGGCTGGTCGCCGAGCGCCTGGGCGAGCGGTTCTACCGACCGACGTGGCGGGCGACGTTCGTCACGGCAGCCGTTCTCGGCCTGGTGGGCACCGCGTCGTTCGTGCCGGCCTGGCTCGCGTCAGGGCGCACCTTCGACTTCCTCGGCAACCAACCCGAGTTCCCCGGCCTCGGTCTCAACCTCGGTCGCTGGGCGGTCAAGAACGCGGCGGTGATCGGCGTGCCGACTGGCATCGTGCTGCTCGTGGGGGTGCGTCGAGGACTCGGCGCGCTCGCTCGCTGGCGCGCCTCGGCGGTCGTGCGGTTCGCGGTGCTGGTCGTGCTCTCGAGCGAGCTCGTGTTCTTCCGGTTCCCGTGGAAGCCCGTCCACCTCCTCCCGGTGATCGCCGGGTTCGCGCTGCTGGTGGGCGCCTCTCCCGCGGTGCGGCGAGGCTGGCTGGTGGCGCTCGTGGTCGCGCAGATCCTCGGGGGACTCGTGAGCACCACGATCGGCGAGCCCGATGTGCCGCACCACGCCCGCTCCGGCAGGCTCGTGGTGCGCCTCACCGAAGGTCCCCTCCTGAACGACGTCCGCTGTCGCCTCGACGACCGACGCGACGGCCCGTGGCCCGATCCCGCCGAGCCCGACGGACTCCAGCCCGCAATGACCCGAGCAGCCATCCTCTTCGACTGCCAGAGCGAGACCTGGAAGGTCGTCCCCTGATCGCGATGCTCTGAGATGCATCGAGAACCATTGCTCGGTGTACCGAAGGGTGGCTATCGTCCCGGTTCGTGACGATGCGGGGAGTCACGAGCGTGACGATGCTGCTGGCGATCGTTGCCGCGGCATGCGGCGGCGGTGGCTCCGACGCCGCAGTCACCACGCAGACAACGGCCCGCCCCACCACCACCTCCACCGCGCCGGAGCGCCCGACCAGCACCACCACCACGATGTACGACCCTGCCGCCGTCGAGGGTCAGGTGGAGGCGGCCTACCTCCGGAGCTGGGACGTCTACGCCGACGCCGTCTACAACCTCCGCCTCGACGAGGCAGCCCTGGCAGAGGTCTACGCGGGCGACGCGTTGCCACTGCGTCGGGCAGAGATCGAGCGACGAATTCGCGATCGAGAACCATCCCTCGTTCGTGTGGAGCACCGCTACGAGGTGGTGGTCGGCAGTGACGGCTCGACGGCTGACGTGGTCGACAACTTTACGAACCACCAGGTGCGCATAGATCCCGAAACGTTGGAGCCGCTGGAGGAGGACCCGGATGAGCCGCTCCTCGTTCAGTTCAAGATGGAGAAGCTCCCGCAGGGATGGCGGATCGTGTTCATTCGAAAGGTCACCACATGAGGTGGCTCGTATGCATCGCAGCGCTCATCGTGGCGACAGCCACCCCCGTTCGAGCGGAGGAGGGCGACTACAACTCAGTCGGCAGCGCGGAGACGGTGGACAACGTGGTGCGGGTGACGTTGGTCCGATCCGGTGGCGAGTACACGGTGCAGGAGGTCCGTGGCGGTGGATCAGGCCAGGGCTGCACGTGGAGCGTGCTGTTCGCGCCGGAGCTGGAGGATGCGCCCTACGGCACGTCGCCGGGGCCGAAGCCTCACCCTGATGCTCGGTTCGCGCTGCTGCTGTGCAACGGCGACATCGTGCGGGCGATCTGGGTGGCCCCGTCGGACATCGTCGACGTGGACGCTGCCGCGCTCGACGAGGCGGAGCGCTACGTGCGCGAGGTGCTCACGCCGGCGGTGTCGATCGGCGTCAACCCGAGCGCCAAGGGCCTCGTGGGGCTGCGCTCCTGGTTCTGGGTCGACGGCTTCTCCGGGTCGGTCACGGCACCGCCCATCTCGGCGTTCGGCCTGACGATCGACGTGCGCTTGTCGACCAGCTCGGTGCGGTGGGACTTCGGCGACGGCACCGTCGAGACCGGCGACCTCGGGCGGGCCTACCCGGAGGAGTCCACCGTCCAGCACGCCCACGAGCGCACCGGCACCTATGCGATCACGGCGACGATCACGCTCGTCCCCGAGTACCGCATCGACGGGGGACCGTGGCTCACGCTCCCGAACCTGAGCGCGCTCGCCGCCACCACGCACCAGGTGGAGCAGCGGCAAGCGGTGGTGACCGACGCCTGAAGAGCTGCGCGGAGAGGGAGGCCGCCGGAATCCCTCCGTGCCAGGACCGTGACACTGTGCTGGCGGTCGCCTCGCCTACGGGCTCGGCTCCAAGGGCGTGCCGCTACTCGAAGTCGATGGAGCTGAAGTCGCGGAGCTTGGTGATCCGGTGGCGCGCGTTGACGAGCCGAACCGTGCCGGACTTGGACCGCATCACGAGCGACTGGGTGCTCGCGCCGTGCGCGTCGTAGTGGACGCCCTTGAGCAGATCGCCGTCGGTGATCCCGGTGGCCGAGAAGAAGCAGTTGTCGCCCGCCACGAGGTCGTCGGTCGTGAGGACCTTCGACAGGTCGTAGCCCGCCGCGATCGCGGCGGCCCGCTCCGCGTCGTCTCGCGGCCACAGCCGCCCTTGCTGCTCACCGCCCATGCACTTGAGCGCCGCCGCGGTGATGACGCCCTCGGGGGTGCCGCCGATGCCGAGGAGGATGTCGGCGCCGGAGTCCGGCCACGCGGTGGAGATCGCGCCAGCCACGTCACCGTCCGGGATGAGCCGGATGCGCGCGCCCGTGGCCCGAACCTCGGCGATGAGCTCGTCGTGACGCGGACGATCGAGGATCACCGCCGTCACGTCGCGCACGCTCTCGTTCTTCGCCTTCGCGACCGCCTTGATGTTGTCGGTAGCGGAGCGCGTGATGTCGATGACGCCGACGCACTCGGGGCCGACCGCGATCTTCTCCATGTAGACGCACGGCCCCGGATCGAACATCGTGCCGCGCTCGGACACGGCGATCACGGCGATCGCGCCTCCGCGCCCGAGCGCGGTGAGCGTGGTGCCGTCGATCGGGTCGACCGCGATGTCCGTGAGCATCGGCGTGCCGTCACCGATGCGCTCCCCGTTGAAGAGCATCGGCGCTTCGTCCTTCTCGCCCTCGCCGATCACCACGACGCCGTCCATGGGCACCGTGTCGAGGACGACGCGCATCGCGTCCACGGCAGCACCGTCCGCACCGTTCTTGTCGCCGCGCCCCATCCAGCGGCTCGCAGCCAGCGCGGCCGCCTCCGTGGTGCGCACGAGCTCCAGCGCGAGGTTGCGGTCGGGGCGCTGCTTGGCGGTCATGGGGGTGGAGGCTACAAGACCTGCCTGTCGGCACGGATCCTGCCCGCCACCGCCACGCGTATGGTTCGTCCACGCGCCGCGACGATCGCAGGAGGAGTCCGAGTGTCCGACGACGAGGATCTGAGACGACGTCGAACGCAGGTGGTGCTCGACCACATGCGCTCAGAGAACGAGCACCGCTTCGATGACACGATCGCGACGTTCGCGCACCCGCGCTACGAGCTCGTCGCGAGCGGCGAGGTCTACGACGGCGAGGAGGCGGTGCGCGAGTACTACCGCACGAGTCGCGCGCTCGTCCCCGATCAGTCCAACGAGCTCATCTCGATGTACCACTCCGACGACGGGGTCGGGATCGAGATGTGGTTGCGCGGAACGCCTCGGCACGGGGACCAGGACGGCACGACGCCCTTCGAGATCCGGCTCGCGGCGTTCTTCGAGTTCGCAGATGACCGAATCGTGTGCGAACGCGTCTACTGGGACCGGCGCAGCGTCGCGGAGCAGGTGCGTGGGGTCGCCGACCCATCCTCTCGCTGAGCATGCGAGGCTGTGGAGATGGGCCTCCTCTCCGAACGTTCCGAAGATGACGGGGAGCGCGGCGAGATCTCCCTCGCCGGTCTCGACATCGGTGCGGTCGACGAGATCGTCTACGACCTCGACGAGTGGAACGAGCGCGACCGCAGCGCGCTGCGCCTTCGTCTCGAGACGCTGGGCCTCCCGCACCGCTGGGAGGACCTGACGCTCGTCGTCTCCGCCGATGACGAGGCGTGGGTGGAGCGCGTGATGGACCAGGTCGAAGCAGAGCTGGCGGTCACGCTCGATCCCGGCATCGAGCAGATCGCGTACGACCTCACCGACTGGGACGTGCTCAGTCGCGAGCGGCTCTTCGAGCAGCTCGAGGACGAGGTCATCGCGTTCGGCGTCGATGGCGACGAGATGTTCGTCCACGAGATCGACGAGCATCGCGTTGACGAGCTCATCGATCACATCGTGCGGCCAGACGCAGCGGGTGAGGCGCCAGCACAGCCTGGACCGGAGGTGATGGGGGAGCTGTTCGTCGCCGCCGACCGGCTCGTGCACGATCCGCTCGATCACGAGGGCACGCTCTCGCTCATCGACGCGATCCGCATGGCGTCGTCGTCGACCCCTCCCTACGGCATGGACGAGTCGTGGTGGGAGGGCGTGCTGGCCCACGCCGACCAGCTCGTGGTCCTCCTCGACACCCCCGACCCGAACCTGGACGCGGTGGTCGAGGAGGCCACGGAGCTGCGCGACCGGCTGCGTCCGTTCGTCTGAGCCCTCGGGCGTCTCCAGGCGCCCGCCCACTAGCGTGAACCTGTGATCGTCGCCGAGCTGGAGGTGTTCCACTCTCGGCCGATCGCGCCCACACGGCGGGTCGCGCTCGGACGCAGCGACCTCCCGGTGAGCCCCGCGCCGGGGTTCGGGGGGATCCTCCTCGCGGGTGTCGTCGCCGGCCACATGACGGAGCTCGACCCTGAGCTGTTCGACGATCTCCACCGACTGACGTTGCAGCTCCAAGAGGGGCATCGCATCCCGCAGCCGCGGCTTCGCCATCGGTTCCAGAGCGACCGCATCGGCCTCACCCGCAGCGTGCACCGACTCGTCGGCTCGGGCGAGGACCTCGACTTCGAGCTGTCCGAGAAGGGCGCTCCCGCGCAGCACATCCTCGCGGCGGTCTACGCGGCCGGACGCCTGCCCCTCGTCGCGCGCGGACGCGTGCTCGAGTCGGTCCGTCTCGCGATGCGGTGGGTCGGGCCGCTCGATCGAGGGTTCGTGGCGCACGTCAGCGGCCTCGACCGCGCGAGGCGCTGGTCGGCGCGCGCCTTCCAGGACCCGGTCCGGTGGGCGATCGACGTGCTCGGCCTCGCTGATCTCGGGGAGGCCCTCGCCGTGCCCGATCGGGCCGACGTCCAGCGACGGTTCCGCGACCTGCTCCGCGAGGCGCACCCTGACCACGGCGGCGACGAGGACGACGCGGCGCAACGGATCGCCGACCTCAGCGAAGCCCGCCGCATCCTGCTCGCCTCCTGATCACGGGGACCCCTGATGGCCAAGCGATCCGCCCGCGCCGCAGCGATGCTCCTGTTCCCGGGGGCTGGTAGCGCGTCCTCGCACCCGTCTCTCGTCGCCATCGAGCGAGCGGTTGCCCCGATGCCGGTCAGCCGCGCCGACTTCCCGTACCGCAGGGAGGGTCGTCGCGCGCCGGACCGCGCACCGAAGCTGCTCGCGTGCGTCGTCGAGGAGGCGGCGCGCCTCGCGACCGACGCCGGAGTCGCGCCCGCACGCCTGGTGCTCGGCGGCCGGTCCATGGGCGGCCGCATGTGCTCGATCGCGGTGGCCGACGGCCTGCCGAGCGCTGGGCTCGTCCTCATCTCCTACCCGCTGCATCCACCCGGGAAGCCCGACGCGCTGCGGATCGAGCACTTCCCTCGGCTCGCCGTGCCGTGCCTGTTCATCTCGGGAGCTCGTGACCCCTTCGGCACGCCCGAGGAGCTCGAGCACCACGCGTCTGCGATCGCTGGGAAGGTCACCCACGTGTGGGTGGAGGGTGGTCGCCATGACCTGAAGGGCGCCGACGAGATGATCGCGACCACCGTCGCGGCCTGGGTGGCGTCGATCTGATGAGGGCGCGCCGGGTGCGGCCCGCGATCAACCGGTCGACGGCCCCGTGGGGCGGAGATCCTCCGGGTTGAGCTCCTCGAGCTCGCGGTGCGCCGTCTCGGGATAGGCCACGAGCACGAGCACCGCCATGACGGCGGGGCCGATCGCCACCACGGCGAGCGCGGGTCCGAGCGCGGCCCACCGGTCCGAGAGGTAGCCGGCGGCGAGGAGACCGAAGACGCTCCCGGTGACGCCAAGGATCGCGATGATCCCGTTCGCGCGACCGCGCAACGAGGTGGGGAACAGCTCCGGTCCGTACACCCCGAGCGCCGGGACCGTGGCGGCGCCGACCATCGCCCCCATCACCGACAGCGCCCACATCGGCCAGCCGCCGGACAGGACCATGCCGACGGTGAGGCCGACGCCGCCGATGACGCCCACCGCCCCGACGATGCGTCGCCCGCGGGTGTCGGCGAGTCGCCCGCCGACCACGATCCCGACGGCCCCAGGGGTGTTCGTGAGGATCGTGAAGAGGCTGATGCGCGCCGCAGAGAAGCCGCGCTCGTCGCGCAGGAACTCGTTCATGAACTGCGACGCGGGCGCCGTGAAGATGTTGAGCAGCAGCGCGGAGGTCGCGAGCAACCAGAAGCGTCGGCCGTGCCCGGCCATCGGGGTGTTCACGTGGGTGACGGCGAAGCGTCGGCTCTCGGTGAGATGCCGCGCCACGTGTCGGACCACCGGCAGCCCGAGCAGCGGCAGCGCGTACAGCAGGCGCCAGGTGTGCAGCCCGATGTCGGCGAGCGGGAGCGCCCCGAGGCACATCCCGACGCCGAGGGCGCCTGCCATGGTGAGCAGGCTGATCGCGAACGCGCGGGAGCCTGCGGGCATCTCCTCCGCGGCGATGATCGTGATGAGCACCGCGCCGGCGGTGGCGAGGCCCCGCACGACCGCTTGCGAGACGCCGAGGGCGACGAGTCCCGGGGCCGCGGCGCCGAGCGCGGACACGACGCACGCCACCGTCGCGGCCGCGAGCAGCACGCGGCGGCGTCCACGCCGGTCGGCGAGCGCGGTGAGCGCGAGCGCGCCGATCACGCCGAGGCGCACGGCGGCCAGCGTCGCGCCCTGGTCGGTCTTGCTCGCCCCGAGCTCGTCAGCAGCGAACGTGATGGTCTGGGTGAGGAGCGTGCCGAGGTACCCGAAGACGACGGCGAGCGTGCAGAGCGCGCCGATCGCCGTGGCCGCGACCGCGTCGCTCGTCTCCGGTGGCGCCCAGAACGGGCGGTGGCCGCGGGCAGGCGCCCGGCGCAGCGCTCGCCGGTAGAGCAGCCCGAAGGGAACGCGCCACACGAGCGGAGCGAGCTGGTACTCGATCACCTCGGTCACCGTGCGGTCGGGGCCGGTCGTGAGGCAGCGCGAGTAGCTCGTGAACGGACCCGCGAGGGCCGAGAACCGACCGCCGCCCTCGGCTCGCTCGATCACGACGTCGTCACGCGGCTCGCGCGCCGCCGTGCTCGCGGAGGAGCCGGCGGGGATCGTGCGGGTCACCCGCGGCATGCGGGCGTCACTCCGGTTCGGGAGGGTCGGCTCGGTCTCGCTCGTCTCGCGCTCTCGTCGCACGACGATCGGCGATCCTCAGCAGCGCGGCGAGGATCAGGATGGGCACCACGACGACCAGGACCTCGTCCCACCCCCCCTGGTGGGCCAGCACGAGCGCGTGGGCGCTCATCGGACCGGACGGGCGGACATCGACGGCATCGTACGGGGGCAGCTGTGGGGAACACAGATCGGCCCGCAGCGGTTGACTCGTGAGGTTGGGAAGCGCGGCTGTGGCTGCGCGACCATTGACCGTCCCGAGATGAGGAGCCCAGTCACGGTGCTGGACGAAGCAAAGGTGCGAACCACCATCGAAGCGATCCGCCCGGCCATCCAGGCCGACGGCGGTGACATCTTCCTGCGCGGCGTCGACTCGGAGACCGGGGTGGTGCAGGTCGAGCTCGTCGGGGCCTGCGTGAGCTGTCCGGCATCGACCGTCACGCTCAAGGCCGGCATCGAACGGATCCTGAAGGATCGCATCGAGGGCGTCACCGAGGTGGTCAACGTGGGCGAGGTCCTGCTCGACGGCACACCCGTGTCGCTGTGACCCCCGCTCGAGATGAGCGACACGTCTGAACCCGCGGCGCTGCTGGCCGACGCGCGTGCGGGGGACCGCGGCGCGCTGGCGCGCCTGCTGTCGGCGATCGAGCGCGGTGGGGCCGATGCGCGGGCGATCGGCGCTCGCACGCACCCGCTCGGTGGGGCGAGCCACACCGTGGGGATCACCGGTGCGCCAGGTGCCGGCAAGTCCACGCTGACCAACGCGCTCGTGCGCCGCATGCGGGCCGACGACGTCTCCGTCGCCGTGCTGGCCATCGATCCCACCTCGCCGTTCTCCGGTGGCGCGATCCTCGGCGACCGGGTGCGCATGCACGACCACACGGGCGATGCCGGCGTGTTCATCCGGTCGATGGCGACGCGCGGCCATCTGGGTGGGCTCTCGCTTTCGACGCTGGAGGCGATCCGCGCGCTCGACGCGACCGGGTGGCCCTGGATCGTCGTGGAGACGGTGGGTGTGGGTCAGGTCGAGGTGGACGTCGCGCGTGCCGCGGACACCACGGTCGTGGTCGTCAACCCCGGCTGGGGCGACGCGGTCCAGGCGAGCAAGGCGGGGTTGCTCGAGATCGCCGACATCTTCGTGATCAACAAGGCGGATCGACCTGGCGCCGCCGAGGCACGTCGGGACCTCGACCGCGTGCTCGACCTCGGCGTCGGTGGCGCATGGCGACCGCCGATCCTGTCGACGTGTGCCACTGCGGGCGAGGGCGTCGAGGAGCTGTGGTCCGCGGTCGTCGCGCATCGCGATCACCTCAGCGTCACCGGTGAGCTCGAGGAACGACGACAGGCGCACGTTGCCGACGAGCTCACCGAGATCGTGGCGGCGCTGCTGCGCGAGCGAGCCCGGACGGCCACGCGGGAGCACCTCGACCGGCTCGCGGCGCGCGTCGCGGCCCGCGAGATCGACCCCTGGACCGCGGCCGAGGACCTGCTTCCCGACTGAGGTCGCTCGGGTACCCCGCGGTAACGTCCGGCCATGTCGGAACGCCCGCTCGTGCTCGTCGACCGTCGAGATGACGGCGTCGCCGTGCTCCGCCTCGACAACCCCAAGGTGAACGCGCTCAGCAAGGAGCTGCTCCGCCAGCTCGAGGCTGCGGCCGAGTCGCTGCGCGTCGACCCCCCGGGCGCCGTCGTGGTCACCGGTGGCGAGCGCATCTTCGCGGCCGGCGCCGAGATCTCCGAGTTCCGCTCCAGGGAGGACCCGCGCGAGGTCATCACACGCGCGGAGGCCGAGCTCATCGGCCAGCACTTCCTGCGCGCGCTCAACGCCGTGGCGGACATCCCGCGCGCCACGATCGCGGCGATCTCGGGCTTCGCGCTCGGCGGCGGCTGCGAGCTCGCGCTGGCGTGCGACTTCCGGATCGCGAGCGAGAAGGCGAAGCTCGGGCAACCGGAGATCCTGCTCGGCATCATCCCCGGCGGGGGCGGCACCCAGCGCTTGGCGCGCCTCGTGGGCTCGGCACGGGCGAAGGACCTCATCTTCACGGGTCGGCAGGTCCGCGCCGACGAAGCGCTCGCCATCGGGCTCGTCGATCAGGTCGTCGCCCACGAGGACGTCTACGACGTCGCCGTCGCGAAGGCGGCGGAGCTCGCCGCGGGCCCGGTCGTCGCCCACGGCCTCGCGAAGCGCGCGATCGACCGCGGCTTGGACATCACCTTGAGCGGCGGTCTCGACCTCGAGCAGCAGCTCTTCGCCCAGGTCTTCGGCACCGACGATGCGCGCACCGGCGTGCAGTCGTTCCTCGAGCGCGGCCCGGGCAACGCGACCTTCACCGGACGCTGAGCGTGCCGCGCGCGTTCGCCCCCGGGCGCGTCAACCTCATCGGCGAGCACACCGACTACACGGGCGGGTTCGTCCTCCCGATCGCCGTGCAGCTCGGGACGACCGTGGACCTCGAGCCGGGAGGTGCGCTCGTGTCGCTGACCTCCGCCGACGAAGCCGGCGAGGTCGAGGTGGCGCTCGACGTCGTGGATCCGGCGTCGAACGAGCCCGCGTGGGGGCGGTACGTGGCCGGCGTGGTGGCCGAGCTCCGTCCGGCCAACGGGGGAACCGGGACCGTCCGCACCACGTTGCCGATCGGCGCTGGGCTGTCGTCGAGCGCCGCGCTCGAAGTGGCGTGCGCGCTCGCGCTCGGCTTCGACGGTGACCCGCTGGCCCTTGCGCTCCTGTGCCAGCGAGCGGAGCAACGAGCGTCCGGCGTGCCGTGCGGGATCATGGACCAGCTCGCGTCGGCGGCGGGTCGCTCTGGACACGCACTGCTGATCGACTGCACCACGAACGCGATCGACCCCGTGCGGCTCCCGGAGGGTCTCGAGGTCGTCGCGGTGCACTCGGGTGAGCAGCGACGGCTCGCCGGGTCCGCCTACGCGGACCGACGTGCGGCCTGCGAGGCCGCCGCCGAGATCGTGGGTCCGCTGCGGGACGCGTCGCTCGCAGACCTCAAGGCGATCCGCCACGACGTCGTGCGGCGGCGTGCGCGACATGTGCTGACGGAGAACGCGCGCACGCTCGAGTGCGTCGCCGCGCTGCGCTCGGGTGACCTCGTGACGACGGGGGATCTCGTGGACGCCAGCCACCGATCGCTGCGGGACGACTTCGAGGTGTCGACCCCCACGCTCGACGCGCTCGTCGAGCGCGTGCGCTCGATGCCGGGCGTCTTCGGCGCGCGGCTCACCGGCGCCGGGTTCGGGGGTTGCGCCGTGGCGCTCTGCGAGCCCGGCGCACTACGGGAGGGCTGGCGCCTCGAGGCCGCCGACGGCGCGCGAGTGCTAAGCCCAGGCGATGCGACCGAGCTCGACCGGTGAGACGAGATCGGCGTGCGCTGGCACGATCCTCACGGTCACCCCATAGCGACCCGCCTGGCCGCAGGTGAACGAGCCCATGTAGCGCAGGTGGTCGTCGTCGACCGCGCCGGCAGGCTCCATGAGCACCACCGTGGGCGACGACAGCTCCTCACCCTGACCGGACGGTCCGTGCAGGAGCTGCACCTGCACGTCCGCCGGGCTCAGGTCGCCGAGCGACACGATCGCCTCGACGGAGCGCGTCACACCCAGGTCGGCAACTGCACCGTCGACCTCGACGTGGTCAACGTGGACACCAGGCCACGCGCTGGCAACGGTCTGCTTCCAGTCGGCCAACGTGCGGGCGCGCTTGTGGTCGTCCGCACGGAGCGCGTCGGCCTGGGCGGCCGTGGGCTCGTAGAGCTGCTCGGTGTAGTCGCGCACCATGCGGGCCGCGGTGACGAACGGGCCGAGCGTGATGAGAGACCGCTTGATGCGCTTCACCCAGCGGCGCGGCACGGGGCCTTGCCACCGCTCGTAGAACAACGGGACCACCTGGCGCTCGAGGAGGTCGAACAGCGAACCCGCCTCCACCTCGTCGCGGCGCTCGAGGTCCTCGACGTGCTCCGCGGAGCTGATCGCCCACCCGTTCTCGCCGTCGAAGGCCTCGTCCCACCACCCGTCGAGGATCGACAGGTTCAGGCCGCCGTTGAGCACGGCCTTCATCCCCGACGTCCCGCACGCCTCCTGCGGGCGCCGCGGGTTGTTGAGCCACACGTCGGCGCCCGCGAGCAGCGCTCGGGCCACCGCGATGTCGTAGTCCTCGACGAACACGATGCGATGACGCAGCGCTGGGTCCGCGGCGAACGTCCTGATCTGTCGGATGAGCTCCTTGCCCGTGTCGTCCGCCGGATGCGACTTCCCTGCGAACACGATCTGGATCGGCCGGTCGCCAGAGAGCAGGAGCGCCTTCAGGCGCTCGGGCTGCGACAGGAGCAGCGTGGCGCGCTTGTAGGTGGCGAAGCGGCGAGCGAACCCGATCGTGAGCACCTTCGGGTCGAGCACCGACTCCGTCCATTCGACGTCGGACGACGACAGGCCCTGTGCGATGAGCTGTGCCCGCAGCCGCTGTCGGACGAATGCGACGAGGCCCTCCCGACCCTGCTCGCGAGCGCGCCAGATCTCGTCGTCGCGCGCGTCGTTCAGTCGCTCCCAGCGATCCGCGCCGGCCTCGTTCCACTCGGGCAGCACGTAGCGGGTGAGCAGGTCGGCCATCTCGGGCGCGGTCCAGGTGTGCGCGTGCACGCCGTTGGTGATCGAGGTGATCGGCGTCTCCTCGGAGGGCACGTCGGGCCACAGGTCGCTGAACATCTCGCGGCTGACCTCGCCGTGCAGCGCCGCGACCGCATTCGACCGGCCTGCCAGGTGCAGGCCCATCACCGCCATGTTGAAGCGCTCATCGCGAGCGTCGCCGGGCCGGTGGCCGAGGTCCATCAGCTCGTCGAGCGTGATCCCCACCTCGTCGGCCCATCCGCTGAAGTAGCGCTCGATGAGCTCGCGCGGGAAGCGGTCGATCCCGGCGGGGACCGGGGTGTGGGTCGTGAAGATGCAGCCCGCGCGCACCGCCTCGATCGCCTCGGCGTAGGTCAGTCCCGGTGACTTCACGAGCTGACGGATCCGTTCGAGGCCGAGGAACCCGGCGTGGCCCTCGTTGGTGTGGAACACCTGCTCGTCGACGCCGAGGGCGTCGAGCGCTCGCACGCCGCCGATCCCGAGAAGGATCTCCTGACGCAGTCGATGCTCGGTGTCGCCGCCGTACAGGCGGTCGGTGATGTCACGCAGATCGGGAGGGTTGTCCTCTACGTCCGCGTCGAGGAGGTAGAGCGGAACCCGACCGACCTCGGCCTTCCAGATGCGTGCCACGAGCCTGCTGCCGGCGAGGTCGACCTCGATCAGCTCGTCGCACGGGTGCAACGCCATCGCGTGCGGGTCGAGGTCGGGATAGCGCTCCTGCTGCCAGCCGTCAGCCGACAGCGACTGGCGGAAGTAGCCGTGCCGGTACATGAGGCCGACCGCGATGAGCGGCAGGCCGAGATCGCTCGACGCCTTGAGGTGGTCGCCCGCCAGTACGCCGAGACCGCCGGAGTACTGCGGCACGGCCTCGGCGATCCCGAACTCCGGTGAGAAGTACGCGATCGACCGCAACGGTGATCCGTCGCGAGCCTGGAACCACCGGTCGCCGTCGAGGTAGCGCTGGAGCTCGTCGCGCACCTCGCCGAGGAACCGCATGAAACCGGGGTCCTCCACCAGTGCGTCGAGGCGCTCGCGCGTGACGACACCGAGCAGGCGCACGGGGTCGTGCACCGTGGCGTCCCAGATGTCCGGGTCGACCCAGCGGAACAGGTCGCGCGTCTGTGCGTCCCACGACCATCGGACGTTCATCGCCAGCTCTTCGAGCGCGGCCAGCTCGGGCGGGAGCGACGGGCGGACCGTGAAGCTGCGCAGTGCCTTCATCCGCGCCGACCCTACTGAGCGCGCGGTCGCCCGAGGAGGGGAAGGCTGCCGTCAGGCCGGGGGACGGGCGAAGCGCTGGAAGAACCGCCAGATGCGGTCGGTGCCGTCGATGCTCATGTCCGTGGGACCAACGATGGCCTCGATGCTCTTCGTGAACTCGCTCCCGGGCCAGGAGTGGCCTCCGCCGACGAGGATGTCGAAGACCACGGCTGCCTCCGCCGGGCAGTCCCACGTTCGCTGGATCACGGTCGCGGTGGGCTCCGTGTCGGTGAAGTCCTTCGCGCAGCCGTTGCGCGCCGCCCATGCCGCGGCGTTCGCTGGGTAGCCCTTGCCCGTGAGGTCCGGCTCCGGCAGGGGGGTGGTGTCGGGCGGACCGCCCCCAAGCACGCTGCCGAGCCGGCTACCGACGCCGCCGTTGAAGAGGAGGATCGGATCCTGGGTGCCGTGGAAGGCCAGCACCGGCATCGGCCGGGTGGGCGCGCACCCGTCGGGCTCGTTGATCCCGGCGACCGGCGCCACCGCTGCGAACCGATCGCTCATCGAACACGCAAGCACCGAGCTCATCAGCGCACCGTTCGACAACCCGGTCGCGTAGACGCGCGAGGTGTCGACGCACAGGCTCGACTCCAGATCGTCGAGCAGTGCATCGATGAAGACGAGGTCTTCGTTGGTCTTGCGGTCGAGGCTCACGTTCCAGTGGACCGGGGTCCCGGTGCCGTTCGGGAAGACGGCGATGAAGTCGTGCGCCTCGGCGTACGGGCTCAGGCCGCTGGTGCGCGTGTGAACGTCAGCGCCCTCGGAGAGGCCGTGGAAGTCGAGGACCACCGGCAGCGGGGCGTTCCCGTCGTGCGCCGCAGGAACGGTGAGGAGGTACCACCGGTCGAGGGCCGGAATCGTGCGCCGCTCGAGGCTGACGGGCGTGGCCGACGTGGCGCCGCACCCGCTCGACGGGGTCGGGTCGGCGGACGCCACCTCGCCATCGGCCGCCGCGTTCGGGTTGCCAGCCAGCGTGGTCGACGTGGTGGTTCGATCCGGATCCGCGTCGGTTGCGCTCGAGCTGCACGCAGCGGCGACGACGAGAACGATGAGCGCGGGGAGCAGGCGGTGGCGCAAGAGGGCGCAGCGTAGTGGGCGGCCGGTCCGGGCGAGGAGCTGTGTCACGGCGAGCGTGTCCGGGGTGTTTCCCCGGGCGCACATCACCATGCGGCGTCGGTGTCCGGACTGACTCACGGCGATCACCTTGGGGAAACGCTGCCGCACCGCAGCGTCCGTACGGTCGCCCAGATGGAACGACGACGATTCCTCCAAGGGATGGCCGCGGCGACCACGGGCCTCGGGCTCGGGCTCGTGGCAGCGTGCAGCAGCGACAAGGGGGCGTCCGCGCCCAGCACCAGCGCTGCAGCCTCCGGCGGCGGCGCGCCGCGCAAGGTGAAGCTCGGCTTCATCGCGCTGACCGACTGCGCGTCCGTCGTCATGGCGCAGGAGCTCGGCTACTTCGCAGAGCGCGGGCTCGATGTCTCGATCGAGAAGCAGGCCTCGTGGCCGGCCACCCGTGACGCGCTGCTGAACGGCCAGATCGACGGCGCGCACGCCCTCTACACGCTCCCGCTCGCTGTGGCGACTGGCGTGGGCGGCAACGGGAGCCGGGATCTCCGAGTCGCGATGATGCTGAACAACAACGGGCAGGCGATCACCCTCGCGAAGGAGCTGTCGGCGGCCGGGTATGGCGATCCGGCCGCGGCTGCCGAGGCGATCGCCGCCAAGAAGGGCGCCAGCCTCGCGATGACCTTCCCGGGCGGGACGCACGATCTCTGGTTGCGCTACTGGCTCCTCGCGGGTGGTGTCGACCTGTCCTCGATCGGCATCGAGCCGGTGCCGCCGCCGCAGATGGTCCAGAACATGAGCGTCGGCAACGCGACTGGGTTCTGCGTGGGCGAACCCTGGAACGCGGTCGCCGTCAAGCAGGACATCGGTTTCACGACGATCGCCTCGCAGGACATCTGGGAGCACCACCCGGAGAAGGCGCTGGTGATCACAAAGCGCCTGGCCGAGCAGCGACCCGACGTCGCCCAGGACCTCATCGTCGCGATCCTCAAGGCCAGCAAGTGGCTCGACGCACCTGCCAACCGGTCGAAGGCCGCTGACACGTTGGGCACCGAGGCGTATGTCAACGCGCCGCCCGGCGAGATCCGGGGCCGCTTGACCGGCACGTATGACCTCGGTGCCGGACTCGGCAAGAAGACCTTCGACGGTGACCAGATGCAGTTCTTTCGCGGCGGTCGCGTGAACCTGCCGCGCCGCTCGCACTACATCTGGGCGCTGGCGCAGTACCAGCGCATGGGCCACCTCGACGAGGTGCCGGACTACCAAGGCCTGGCCGACGAGCTGATCCTCACCGACCTGTACGCGAAGGCCGCCGACGCGGCCGGCGTCGACGTCCCCGATGACGACATGGCGCCCTTCGAGGTGCGGCTCGACGGCATCACCTTCGATCCCGCCAAGCCCGGCGTCGAGGCGGCCCGGCCGTGACCTTGATTGGCGAGGCCACTGCCGCACCCGGCCTCGAAGGGCCCGCCGCGCCCGTGCAGGAGCCGGAGACTCGCTCACCCTCATCAGCCGCCGGGCGACGCGTGCGATCGCTCCTCGCAACTTGCGGCTGGGCGACGGTGGGCTTCGCAGTGGTCGTGGCGATCTGGGCCTTCGGCGCCGCGCACGTGCCACAGCTGCCCACGCCCGGCGAGACCCTCTCGCGGCTGCGCACCCTGCTGGAGGACCCGTTCTACGACAACGGACCCAACGACAAAGGCGTGGGCCTGCGACTCGTGACGTCCCTCCAGCGGGTGTTCCTCGGCTTCGGACTCGCGACCTTCGTCGGCGTGCCGATCGGGCTCGCGATGGGGACGAGTCGCCGCGTGTGGCGAGCCGCGAACCCCGTCATCCAGGTGCTGCGCCCGGTGTCGCCGCTCGCCTGGTTCCCGATCTGGCTCGTCGTCTTCAAGGACAGCGGCAACGCAGCGGTGTGGGTGATCTTCATCACCTCGCTGTGGCCCACCTTGCTGAACACCGCTGCAGGCGCAGCCGAGGTGCCGAACGACCAGCGCGACGTGGCCCGCGTGTTCCGCTTCGGGCGGCTCGCCTACCTACGACACGTCCTGCTGCCGAACACGCTGCCGGCAACCGTCACCGGCATGCGGCTGTCGATGGGGACCGCGTGGATGGTCATCGTGGCCGTCGAGATGCTCGCCGGCGGCGGCAAGGGCCTCGGGTCCTACGTGTGGGAGCAGTACAACGCCCTCGACCTCGCGTCGATGGTCGCCGCGATCGTGATCATCGGCGGCGTCGGCTTCATGCTCGACCTGGCCTTCCTCCGCCTCGGACGGATGGTCGCCATCGAGGAGGTAGCACCGTGAGTGAGCGAAGCGAACGAACCATCGACACAGCTGCTCTACCCGGCACGAAGTGCCGACGGCTCGCTGCGTGCACCCGAAGGGGGCACCAGTGAGTCTTCTGGTGGAGGGAGTTCGGAAGCAGTTCGCGCATGGAGGTACGAGCCAGGAGGTGCTCCGGGGCGTCGACCTCGAGGTGCGGCCCGGTGAGCTGGTGGCGCTGATCGGCCACTCCGGGTGCGGCAAGTCGACCCTGGTCCGCGCCATCGGTGGGCTGCTCCCGATCGACGCGGGGCGCATCACCCTCGACGGGAACGCGGTGAGCGGTCCTGGGCCCGACCGGGCGATGGTGTTCCAGCACTACTCGCTGCTGCCTCGCTTGAGCCTGCTCGCCAACGTTCGATACGCGGTTCGGGCGTCACGGCCGGACTGGAGCCGACACCAAGCCGACACGGCCGCTGAGCGCTACCTCGGGGCGGTTGGCCTCTGGGCGCACCGCGACAAGCGTCCTGGCCAGGTGTCGGGTGGCATGCAGCAGCGCACCGCCGTGGCGCGCGCCTTCGCCGTGGAGCCGCGCGCCCTCCTGCTCGACGAGCCCTTTGGCGCACTCGACGCGCTCACGCGCGCTCGGCTCCAGGCGCAGCTCATCGACCTGTGGCGCAGCGAGTCCGACACCGAGATCGTGCTCATGGTGACCCATGGCATCGAGGAGGCGATCCTGCTCGCCGATCGGATCGTCGTGATGGGCAACGGTCCCGGACCGTCGGTGATCGACGTGATCCCCGTCGACCTGCCGCGGCCCCGCGATCGCGTGTCGGTGATCGACCAACCCGCCTACCGAGCCGTGCAGGCGCGCCTGCTGGCGCTCCTCATGCGGGACGACAGCTCCGACGCGGCTGCGTGACGAGCGTCACCGCGCTGACATCGCCGAACTCCGGATGTGCGTGGCACGACATCTCCTCTTCACATGGGGGCAACCGATGGGCAATGACGTCAGTGTTCTTTGGTCGCCATGGCAAAAGGATTCCGTCAGGCAGGCCACACACCGAGCCTCGCAGCAGCGCTCATCCACTTCGACGTGTCGTTTCTGTGCTGGGTGCTCATCGGTGCACTCGGCGCGTACATCGCATCGGATCTCGGGCTCAGCTCGACCCAGAAGGGCCTCATGGTCGCGGTCCCGCCGCTCGGGGGCGCCGCGTTCCGCCTGCTGCTCGGTCCCCTCAGCGACCGCGTCGGCATCAAGCGGCTGGGGCTGATCACGATGTCGCTCACGCTCGTGCCGCTGATCTGGGGTGCAACCCTGGCAACCACCTATGTGCAGGTCCTCGGTGTGGGCCTGCTCCTCGGGGTGGCAGGCGCCAGCTTCGCCGTGGCCTTGCCGCTCGCCAGCCGCTGGTATCCCCCCGAGCACCAAGGACTTGCGCTGGGGATCGCAGGCGCCGGGAACTCCGGCACCGTGATCGCCGCGCTCGCCGCGCCCCGCCTGGCAGAGCATGTGGGCTGGCACGGCACGTTCGCCCTGGCGATGATCCCGGTGACGCTCGCATGGGTCGCGTTCGCCGTCCTCGCGAAGGAGCCCCCGCGCGCGCACAGCGGCCCGCCCGCAGGCGGAGGCTCGCTGTCGCTGCTCCGCGACGTCGACCCACGCTGGCTGTGCGCCTTCTACCTCGTCACCTTCGGCGGCTTCGTCGGGCTGTCTGGCTACCTGCCGATCTTCTTCGTCGATCGCTTCGAGGTGAGCAAGGTCGCCGCTGGTGGCTTCGCGGCGCTCTGCGCGGTCGCGGGTTCGTTGCTCCGACCCGTGGGTGGCGCGCTGTCTGACCGGTTCGGCGGCACCCGAGTGCTCGCAGCGGTGCTCGTCGTGGCCGGATGCCTCGCGGCGATCCTGGCGACGCTGCCCGGCCTCGGGATCACCGTCGCGCTCCTGTTCGGCGTGCTGGGGCTGCTCGGCATGGGCAACGGCGCGGTGTTCCAGCTCGTCGGACGGCGCGTGCCCGAACGGGTGGGCGCGATGACGGGTCTCGTGGGCGCGGCCGGTGGCCTCGGCGGCTTTCTCCTCCCGTTCGGGTTCGGCTGGCTTGCATCCGTCACGGGGACCTTCACCGTCGGCTTCGGCATGATCGCCGGCGCCATCGGGCTGGCTGCCCTGGCCGTGTACAGCCGAGATCGGGTGTGGGCGCCTGCGGGGCGCACCGTGCTCGCCGAGGCGGTCGTCTGATGCCCACGATCGTGGTCGTCGGCCACGGGATGGTGGGCCACCGCTTCCTCGAAGCGGCCGTCGAACGCGGCGTGCACCGCACGCACCGGATCGTCGTCCTGTCCGAGGAGCGGCGTGCCGCGTACGACCGGGTGCACCTGAGCTCGTTCTTCGACGGCGCCGGCGCGGACGACCTCGCGCTCGCGAGCGACGACTGGTTCGTCGAGCACGGCATCGAGCTTGCCCTCGGTGAACCCGCACAGCAGCTGCTCGTCGACGACCGCGTCGTGGTCACCGCGTCGCGTCGCATCGACTACGACGTGTGCGTGCTGGCGTCGGGCTCGTCGGCGTTCGTGCCGCCGATCGACGGGCACGACGCCGCGGGGTGCTTCGTGTACCGCACGTTGGACGACCTCGAGGCGATCCGCGCCTGGTCCACGGGCGCCACCGCCGGCGTGGTCGTCGGAGGCGGTCTGCTCGGCCTCGAGGCAGCCAACGCGGTGCGGCTGCTCGGCCTGCACACCACCGTCGTCGAGATGGCGCCGAGGTTGATGGCCGTGCAGCTCGACGACGGCGGCGGCCGTGCGCTGCGCGGCCACGTGGAGGCGCTCGGCATCGACGTGCGCACGGGCGCCGCGGTTGCCGGGGTCTGCACCACGCCCGACGGGCGAGTCGCGGGCCTCCGCCTCGGCGCCCGCGAGGACGGCGCCGACGAGGTGCTCGACGCGGAGCTCGTCGTCTTCGCGGCGGGCATCCGGCCGCGCGACCAGCTCGCGCGCGACGCGGGGCTGATCGTGGGGGAGCGCGGCGGGGTGGTCATCGACGACACGTGCGCCACCAGTGCATCCGACGTCTACGCGGTCGGTGAGGTGGCATCCCACGGCGGGCGGGTCTACGGCCTTGTGGCGCCCGGCCAGGCCATGGCCGAGGTGGTCGCGGATCGGCTCGCTGGCGGCGACCAGGTCTTCACCGGGGCCGATCTCTCGACGCGCCTCAAGCTGCTCGGCGTCGAGGTGGCAAGCGTCGGCGATCCGCACGCCGAAGGCCACGACGTGGTGGTGAGCGACCCGGTTTCGGGCACCTGGAAGCGAGCAGTCCTCGACGGCGACCAGCGCCTGCTCGGCGCGGTGCTCGTCGGCGATGCCGCGCCCTTCGGCCCGCTCGTGTCCGCATTGCGACTGGCGGCCCCGCTCGACGAACCGCTCGCGCTGCTGAGCCCGGCGCCCGCCGCGCTCGTCGGGCCGATGCTCGACGACGCGGGCGTCTGCTCGTGCCACAACGTGAGCGCCGGGGTGATCCGTGCCGCGATCGACGACGGGCACGAAGCGGTGCCCGCGCTGAAGGCGTGCACCAAGGCCGGGACCGGCTGCGGCTCGTGCGTGCCGATCCTCCAGGAGCTGATCGACGAGCGCCTGACGGCGTCGGGTCGCGCGGTCGTGCGTCACCTGTGCCCGCACTTCGCGATGAGCCGTGCGGAGCTGTTCGACGTGGTGCGCGTGACGGGGATCCGCACGTTCGCTGCACTCGTGGAGCGACACGGCACTGGACTCGGCTGCGAGATCTGCAAGCCGGCCGTTGCGTCGATGCTCGCGTCGCTCGCGTCCGGGTACATCCTCGACGGCGAGCAGGCGAGCCTCCAGGACACCAACGACCACTTCCTCGCGAACCTCCAGCGAGACGGCACCTACTCGGTCGTGCCCAGGGTCCCTGGCGGCGAGATCACCCCGGAGAAGCTCATCGCGCTGGGCGAGGTGGCGCGCGACTTCGACCTCTACACGAAGGTCACCGGTGGCCAGCGGATCGATCTGCTCGGCGCACGCGTCGACGACCTCCCCGACATCTGGACACGGCTCGTCGCGGCCGGCTTCGAGTCGGGTCACGCCTATGGCAAGGCCGTGCGGACCGTGAAGAGCTGTGTCGGGTCAGTGTGGTGCCGCTATGGCGTGCAGGACTCCGTGCAGCTCGCGGTCGATCTCGAGCTGCGCTACCGGGGTCTGCGCGCGCCGCACAAGATCAAGCTGGCCGTGTCGGGTTGCGCCCGCGAGTGCGCCGAGGCGCAGAGCAAGGACGTCGGGGTGATCGCCACCGAGCGAGGCTGGAACCTCTACGTCGGTGGCAACGGCGGCATGCGGCCCGCGCACGCAGAGCTCCTCGCCGAGGATCTCGATACGGAGACGCTCGTGCGCAGCATCGACCGCTACTTGATGTGGTACGTGCGGACGGCCGACCGACTCGAGCGCACGGCGACGTGGCAGCGCAAGCTGACCGGCGGCATCGACCAGGTGCGGCGAGTGGTGATGGACGACGCGCTCGGCATCGGTGCCGACCTCGAGGCCGACATGGCGCGCCACGTCGACGCGTACGAGTGCGAGTGGACGGCGACGCTCGCCGATCCTGACCGCATGGCGCGCTTTCGCTCGCGGGTGAACGACCCTGCGGGCGCACCTCGGCCCACCCGGGTGGAGATCCGCGGGCAGCGGGTTCCAGCGTGAGCGACCGAGCCATCGACACCGCGACGCCTGCCGGGCCGGAAGGCACGATCCGCGGCCATCGCTGGGAGGCCGTCTGCGCCACGAGCGAGGTCACGCTCGACCGCGGTGTGACGGCGCTGATCGACGGAACCGACGTTGCCATCTTCCTGCTCGGCAACGGCGACCTGTTCGCCATCGACGACCGCGACCCGTTCTCGGGCGCCTCGGTGCTCAGCCGCGGGCTGGTGGGCGACGTGTCCGGCGAGCCGACCGTGGCGTCGCCCGTGTACAAGCAGCGGTTCTCGTTGCGCACCGGCCGCTGCCTCGACGACGACTCGGTCGCCGTGCGCACCTGGGCGGCGCGGATCCGCGCTGGCCGCATCGAGGTGGCAGTGCTGTGACCGCGGTGCCCGTCGAGCTCCGGCGTCGCGACGAGCAGGTGCTCCGTGCGGGCACCTCGCCGGGGCACATGCCCGAGCTCCTTCCCCTCGACGCCGGCGAGCAGTACCGGTTCGGGTTCTCGATGAGCGCCTGCATCGGGTGTCACTCGTGCGAGGTCGCCTGCGCGGAGCAGAACGGTCTGCCCGAGGGCACGGTGTGGCGCCGCGTCGGGGAGGTCGAAGGTGGCGCGTTCCCCGATACGCGCCGGCTGCAGCTGTCGATGTCGTGCAACCACTGCCTCGACGCGGCGTGCCTCACCGGCTGTCCCACGAACGCCTACGAGAAGCTCGACAACGGTGTCGTCGCGCACCACGCCGACGAGTGCATCGGCTGCCAGTACTGCACGTGGAACTGCCCCTACTCGGTGCCGGTGTTCCAGCCGGACCGTCGCATCGTGACGAAGTGCGACATGTGCCTGCCGCGTCTCGGCGAGGGGTTGCTCCCCGCATGTGCGAGCGCGTGCCCAACGCACGCGATCACGGTCGAACCGGTGAACGTCGAGGCCTGGCGGCTCGACCATTCGTTGGCTGATGGACCGAACCTCCCGTCGTCCGACCTCACGATCTCCACGACTCGCATCGAGCTGCCCGCCGACATCCCCGCGCAGACGGTCGCCGCGAGCGACTGGAACGTGCGACCCGAGCATCCTCACTGGCCGCTCGTGTGGCTCACCGTGCTCACCCAGGTCGCGGCGGGCGTGAGCCTCACCGTCGCGGACGTCGGGGATCGCGTCGCGGCGGGCGCGCTGGCCAGCGCCGCCCTCGTGGGCTCGCTCGCGCACCTGGGCCGCCCCGGACTCGCGTGGAAGGCCCTGCGGAACCTCCGTCGCTCTTGGCTCAGCCGCGAGGTCGCGCTATTCGGCTTGTACGCGCCGGTCGCACTCGCGGCGGTGGCCCTGCCGATCCTCGTGCCGGTCGCGGCACTCCTCGGCGTGGCGGGCGTCTACGCCTCGGCTCGGCTCTACATCGTGCCCGGCCGGCCTTCCTGGAACACACGGCTCACGGTCGTGGTGTTCGGCGCGACGGGCATGGCCGTCGGTCCGCTGCTCACGGGTCACGTCGCGCTCGGCGCGCTCGGCATCAGCGTGGCGTTGGTTGCGCTCGCGGCCAACGTCGGGCGCCTGTGGCGGGACGCCGACATCTCGCGCGGCGGCACCGCGGAGCTGTACGCGAACCGCCTTCGCGCGTGGACGCTCACCCGCGTCGCGGTCGCGGTGGTGGGCATCGTGGTGGCGCTCGTCGGCCCCCTGGCTGCTGCGGTGGCCCTGGTGCTGGCCGGCGAGGTGATCGGTCGCTGGCTCTTCTACGTGACCGTCGTGCCGGCGAACATGCCGGGCTCGTTCTGGCGACGCACGGCCGGAAGCCACCGATGACGATCGTCGACCTCGGGCGGCGCCTCCTCGGCCTCGACCACGGCGGCGACCGGTACCAGTACGTCGACGAC
Organism: Microthrixaceae bacterium; assembly: GCA_052390255.1. Taxonomy (GTDB): domain Bacteria; phylum Actinomycetota; class Acidimicrobiia; order Acidimicrobiales; family VFJN01; genus VFJN01. The sequence continues at coordinate 30,986 of JBQTHC010000036.1, read as the reverse complement.
CCCGTGCGCGGACCGATCCACGCGTCGCGTGCCGCCGACCGCTGGGTCCGCACGACCTGCGGCTACTGCTCGGTGGGCTGCGGCATGCTCCTCGGCGTGCGCGGCGACCGCGTGGTGAGCGTCGCCGGGGACCCTGATCACCCCGTGAACCGCGGGCGCCTCTGCCCGAAGGGACTCGCCGAGCACCACACGATCACCGCTCCCGGTCGGCTCCTCGCGCCGACGATCGACGGGTCGGCAGTCACGTGGGATGCCGCGCTCGACCGCGTCGTCGGGGACTTCCAGCGCCTGCTGCGCGACCACGGACCTGAGTCGGTCGCGATCCTCTCGACCGGCCAGCTCGTCACCGAGGAGTTCTACGCGCTCGGCAAGCTTGCACGCCTCGGCATGGGCGTCGCGCACTACGACGGCAACACCACGCTGTGCATGGCGAGCGCCGTGTCGGGATACAAGCTCAGCTTCGGCACCGATGGTCCGCCTGGCTGCTACGACGACCTCGAGCAGGCGGACGTCGTGGTGCTCTGGGGTGCCAACATCGCCGACAACCACCCCTTGCTCGTCCCACGCCTGCTCGCCAACGAAGCGGCAAAGGTGATCGTGGTCGACCCGCGGGTCACGAAGACCGCGCAGCTGGCCACGACGCACCTGCCCGTCGCGCCCCGCACCGATGTCACGCTCCTCAACGCGATCTTGCGGGTGCTCCTCGACGACGGCCTCATCGACATCGCCACCGCGCGCACGCTCGTCAGCGACCTCGACGATCTGCTCAGCCACCTCGAGGGCGTCGACCTCGACGCGGCGGCCACGGAGTGCGGCATCGCACGCGACGAGATCGTCCGTGTCGCCCGCACGATCGGCCGCGCCGAGCGCTGCCTCGTCGCGTGGTCGATGGGCGTCAACCACTCCGCGCAGGGCACCGAGACCGTGACGCTCCTCAACACGCTCTGCGTGCTCACCGGCAACATCGGCCGGCCGGGGGCGGCGCCGTTCTCGATCACCGGCCAGTGCAACGCCATGGGCACCCGTGAGTCGGGGTTCACCGCGTCGATGCCGGGCTATCGCTCCTTCGACGACCCGGTCCACCGCCGCGAGCTCGCGGCGCTGTGGGGGATCGACGAGGCGCGCCTGCCGACCGAGCGCGGCCGCGCGTACCCCGACATCGTCAACGCCGTGATGAACGACAAGATCAAGGGGCTCTGGATCATCGGCACGAACCCGCTCGTGTCGTTCCCCAACCGGGAGGTGCTCGAGGTGGCACTCGGTCGACTCGAGCTGCTCGTGGTGCAGGACGGCTTCGAGACGCCGACGACCGCGATCGCCGAGGTGGTCCTCCCGGCCGCGATCTGGGGCGAGAAGGACGGCAGCTACACGAACAGCGAGCGTCGCGTCTCGCGCGTGCGTGCGGCCGTGGCTCCACCAGGTGAGGCGATTCCCGACTTCGACATCTTCCTCGCCGTCGCCGAGCGGTGGGGCTGCCGCGGCGAGCTCTTCCCCGGTTGGACCCGCCCGCAGGACGCGTTCGAGGAGTGGCGGCTCGTGTCCGCGGGGCGACCGTGCGACTACTCCGGCATCACCTACGAACGGATCGACGCGGCGGGTGGCGTGCAGTGGCCGTGCCCGGCCGACGACCCGAGCGTGCCGCTCGGTGGCACGCCGCGCCTCTACACGGACCTGCGGTTCAACCGCCCTGACCGACGAGCCGCCGTGCGCGCGGTCACGCGTCAGCCGCTGCGCCAACCTCCCGGCCGCGAGTACCCGCTCCTGCTCAACACCGGTCGCACGGTCGAGCACTGGCACACGCGCACGAAGACCGGCCGCGTCCCGATCCTCGAGGGGCTCGCGCCCGAGGCATGGGTGGAGATCCACCCCGCCGATGCCCACGAGCTCGGCGTTCGGTCAGGCTCGCTGGTGCGGGTCACCTCGTCGCGCGGGTCCGTCGACCGTCTGCGCGCACGCGTGACCGCGATCGTGCGCCCCGGCGAGGTGTTCATCCCGTTCCACTGGGACGAGCGGTGCGCGAACCGCCTAACCACCGACGAGTGCGACCCGATCAGCAGGGAGCCGAACTACAAGCAGTGCGCCGTGCGCGTCGAGGCCGTGCACTGACGCACCGCCCGCGACCGCGGTCGGCTCAGAGCTCGCCGCGCGCGAGTAGGTCGACGGGGTCCTGCATCCGGACCATGCCGAGGTAGCCGCCGCCACGCGGGATGCTGTCGTGGATCGCGTAGCCGAGCAGCTCCTGGGCCTGGCGCGGGAGCTTGGCGGCGAGGTCCGGCGGCACGGAGAGGTAGTTGTTCTCCTCGGTGCGGAGCCACCCGAGGCAGTAGCTGAGGTGTGCCCCGCGCCGCTGCACGTCAGACGTGTTCGCACCGCCCCCGTGGATCGTGCCTCCGGTGTAGATGACCGCCGAGCCCGCAGGCATCTCCGCGTACGCGATCTGGTCGTCCGTGGGCGGCGTCTTGCTCATCTGCTCGACCGGGGAGAGCTGGCGGTCCGGCCAGCGGTGGCTGCCGGGAACGAGGCGGGTGGCGCCGTTGTCGCGGGTGAAGTCCACGAACGCGATGACCGATGCGAGCTGGAGCTCAGGAGCGGGGCGAGGCACGTCGTTCCACACCACCTCGTCGCGATGGAGCCACTGGTCCTCGGACCCGGGGCCGCGCTGCAGGAGGTGGCCGAGGTTGAGCTGGTAGCGCGCGCACGACGGGGCCAGGAAGCGGTCGCACATCGCGAGCAGCAACGGGTTGCACATGACGTCGACGGCGAACGTGGGGGAGATCCCCGGCACGCCCGCGACCTGCTTGGTGAACGGTCCGTGGAACGCCTCCATGATCGGGTTGAACAGCGGTTCGCTCGGGTCGGCGGCGGCAACCGCCTCCTCGACCTCGCGGTTCACCCGGTCGACGACCTCGGCCGACAGCAGTCCCTCGACGATCACTGCGCCGTCGGCGTCGATCGCGTCGCCGATCGCCATCGGGTCGTCGGTCGCCTCGAAGCGCTGGATCTCGGCCATGGTTCTCCCCAGGGAGTCGCGGTCTCGTGTGCTGAGCACGAGATCCTACGAGCGAGCGGTCGCCCGCGTAGGCTCCGGCGACCGCGGTCAGGAGGTTGGGGAATGGGGTTCGATCCGAAGGGCCAGCGCGTCCTGATCACGGGTGCGTCGTCGGGCATGGGCGCGGCGATGGCGGAGCGCTTCGCCTCGGCCGGCGCAACCGTCGGGATCTGCGCTCGGCGCGCCGACGCGCTGCAGGCGGTGCTCGAGCGCTGCCAGGTCCACTCGCCCGACTCGCGGAGCTGGGTGTGCGATCTCGCAGATCCGGCCGCGGTCGACGCGCTCGCTCGCGAGTGCGTCGAGGAGCTCGGCGGAGTCGACGTCCTCGTGAACAACGCCGGCGTCCCCAAGCGCAAGCACGTGACCCAGCTCGACGCGGCCACGGTCGACACGATCACGCGCGTCAACTACCTCGCGCCGGTGCAGCTCACGCTCGCGCTGCTGCCGCAGATGGTCGAGCGCGGCTCGGGTCGGATCGTCAACGTGTCGTCAGTGGCGGCAACGCTGTCGTCGCCTGGTGAGGCCGCCTACGACGCCTCGAAGGCCGCGCTGTCGGTCTTCTCCGAGGCGATGGCCGTCGACCTGTGGGAGACGGGCATCAAGGTGCTCGTCGTCTACCCCGGTGTGGTCGACACACCGCTCTTCGACGTGCCCGACAACGACCCGCTGCCCGACGAGATCGAGCGCATCCCCGTCGGCGAGCTCGTCGACGGTGTGATGGATGCCCTCGACCGTGGCGCGGCCGAGGTCTACGTGCCCGCATGGTTCAAGGACATCGCGGCGGGGAAGGCCGCCAACATCGAGGGCTTCCTCGCCGGCACGGCCGACTGGGTCCGCTCCCACCGGGAGTGAGCATGGCTCGTGCCACGCGTTCGTCGCGCGGGTCGCGGTTCGTGTCGTACCTGGGGGTGGCGGTCGTGGTCGGGCTGGTCGTCGGCGCCTGCGCGAGCGATCCGAGCGTCGTGGATCGGGGCTGCTCGGCAGTGGGTAAGGCGCGAGCAGACTTGGACGGCGACGCGGTCCTCGACTCGGTCAGCCTCGCGTGGAACGAGGAACGCGGCGCTGCCGTGCTGTCTGTGTGCACCGGTCGCGGCGTGGGGGCCGAGCTCGAGGTTGCAGGCCAGGCGGAGTACCTCGAGACCGTCGACATCCAATCCGACGGCCATGCGGAGATCCTCGCTGGCGGGACCACCGCTGGCGCAGCGCTTGCCACGGTGTACGTGCTTGCCGGCGATCGGCTCGTGCCGGTGCGCTTCGCGGACGGAACCGAGCTGGGTGTCGCCGAGGGCTTCGATGCGCGGGGCCCGAAGTACGAGTGGACGTGTGCGTCGGGTCCGGCGGGCGGACCGCCACGCACGCTCGTGCTTCGTGAGCGGTCGAGTGCCACCGCCTGGCACGTCCGCACCGTCGCGGTCGACGGAGCGTCAGCGCGTGTCATCGAGGAGCGCGACGTCGCCCGTTCCACGAGTCCCGAGGACGGAGACATCGCGCCCCACGCCTGTTGAGGTGCGCGGTCTTCGAACGCTACGGCGCGGTGGTGTCCGACGGGCGTCGCGACACGACGGCGGTGCCGACCAGTCGGTCGGTGAGGGTCCTTTCGCTGCCTGTGACCGCGAGGAGCTCGACGACCGCGGGGAGCGAGAAGATCAAGGTCGGGACGGCGATGACCTCCAGCACCACGATCGCGCTGCGCAGCATCGCCCGAGGAAGCGAGGGCGGCACGCGCGTTGTCGCGTCGAGGACGGAGATGCCCACGAGGCGCTGGCCGAGGGAGTGGCCTCGCCATGCGACGGGCAGCGCGAGGTAGAGGGTCGCGGCGGTGAGGCCGATCACTGCCGCGACGATCTCGAGCTTGCGGTGGCTGAGCATCGTCAGCGGCACGACGAGCACCGCACCCGCGACGAAGAGGTCGATGGCCAGCGCCGCGAGCCGGTCGCCAAGTGAAGCGAGCGTCGCCTCGGCGGCAGCATTTCGGTCGCCCGTGCCGCGCGCGGCACCGACGCGACGAGCGAGGGCAGCCACGATCGCGGCGAGGCCGCCCAACACCGGCAAGAACCAGAGCACGAGGACCCAGAGGCCGTCGTTGTCGCCTCGAGGCGCGGTCCACAGTGCGAGAAGGGTCGGACCCACCGTCAGCGCTGCTCCGATCGTCAGCGCGGGCGCGCGTCGTCGCCACCCAGACCACGCGGCGGGGGCGACGAAGACGCTGAGGACCAGGACGGGGCCGATCGGGTTCTCGTCGCCGACTGGCGCGTCGTAGCCGAACACCGTCGGGCATCCGCTGTTGCCGGTCGAGCATGGTGTCTCGTGCTGGTAGAGGCCGACGAAGAGGAGCCAGGCGAGCGTGGAGACCGCCACCAACCCGGCGATCGTCGCCCAGGGCCGCTGCCGGTCCCGACCGAGCGCGAGCGCGCCGGCCGAAACAAGTCCGAGCAGCGGTCCGTAGAGCCAGGCGTAGGCGGTGACGTCGTCGAAGCGCACAGATCACTGTGCCGCACGCCCCGCGTCTCGGATGGGATCTCGCTCGAGCCGCCGTCGTGCGCGGGCCGTCGTCTGAAGAGCAGAGCCGGACGCCCCGCCCGCGACGCGGGAGGGGGCGCTGTGGGGGCTGTGGCGGGAAGAAATGTGCAGTTTGTGGTTGTGTTGCGAACATCAGTTCGCTATGCTGGGGGTCTTCCCCTTCGGGACCGTGTGGTCCCCGTCCCACGTGAGAACCGCGTCCCGGAGGAGGTGCAGGCGATGTGCAGTGACCGTGTCATCGCGCTGCGGGCGTGCACCCAGGTGGAGCGCGCTGAGGCGATCGAGCAGCTGGGTGCGCTGCTGTGCGCGGTGCAGGCCGAGCTGGTCGACGTGGTGACCGCGTCGGACCTCGAAGACGACCGCCGAGCGGATGGCGCCACCACGACCGCGGCGTGGCTGATGAGCCTCCTCGAGGTGAGCCATCACACCGCGAGGGAGTGGGTGCGCGTCGGTGCCGCACTGCAGGACCTGCCCGAGATCCGTGCCGCGTTCGCGGCGGGCACGTTGTGCTGGGATCAGGTGGCGCCCGCCACGGTGTTCGCCGCGGTGGACACCGACGCCGAGCTCGCTCGTGACCTGTCCGGGCACACCGCGCACCAGATCGGCGCGCTCGCCCGCCAGCATCGCGTCCGGACCCGGCGAGACGCGCAGCGCACCCAGGCCCAGACCGGGTTCGGGTGGCGCCCCGACCCTGAGCTCGACGGATTTCGGTACTCGGGGTTCTTGCCCGCTGAGCAGGGCGCCCGCCTGAACGAGACGCTCGAGCGCGAAGCCCAACGCCTGGGCCCGGATGCCGACACCGGCCACTGGGCGCCGTTCCGGGAGCGAGCGGCACACGCGCTCGTCGCGCTCGCCGACCAGATCGTCGCCGACGATCTCGACCCGCAGGGTGCGATGGTCGTCGTGCACGTCGACGCCGAGGTGATCGACGACGTCCTCGCGGGCAACGGCACCATCGGTGACCTTCCCGTTGGGCGCGATTCGATCCTGCGGCTCCTCTGCGACAGCCACCTCGAGCTCAACCTCCACACCGCCGACGGGCGCACCGTCGGGATCGGCCGTGTCTCTCAGGCGGTGCCGCGCTGGCTGCGACGCCACGTCGCGCAACGCGACGGGTGCTGCCGCTTCCCCGGCTGCGAACGACCGATCCGGCACCGCCACCACCTCACGTGGTGGAGCCACGGCGGGTCGACGAACGCCGACAACCTCGTCGGGCTCTGCTGGTGGCACCACCACCTCGTCCATGAAGGCGGCTGGACCATCGAAGGCGACCCCGAAGCCGAGCTCACCTTCCGAAGTCCCTACGGGCGCGAGCTCCGCTCCAAACCCAACCCGCTCCGACCCGACGTCCGCCGACGCACCCTGGGCCGAACCACCGAGCCCCCACACGCGGCCTGAGCATCGAACCACGCGTCGACCCATACGCGACGCGTCACGCCATCGGGGGATCACCCACCGGAAACCGCGGCGAAACACGGGGTTGCTTCGATGGGCGGGGTGTTGGACGGCTTCACCGTGGGCATCACCGCGGACCGGCGAGCAGACGAGCAGGCCGCGCTCTTCGAGCGGCGCGGCGCGAGGGTCGCGCACGGTCCCGCGGTGCGGACGCTGCCGCTCGGTGAGGACGACGGCCTGCGTGCCGCCACCGAGGCGCTGATCGCCCGGCCGCCCGACGCGCTGGTCGCCAACACCGGGCTCGGCATGCGGTCGTGGTTCGGGGCCGCAGAGAGCTGGGACCTCGGCGAGGCGCTCATCGAGACGCTGCGCCCGGCGCGCATCTTCGCGCGCGGCCCCAAGGCGGCTGGCGCGGTGCACTCGCTGGGCCTGGAGGTGCACGTGCGCGCGCCGAGCGAGCGGCTGCGCGAGTGCCTCGAGCTGGTCGCCCTCCACGTCCCGGCGGGCGCACGGGTGGCGGTGCAGCGCGACGGCGGACCGTCGTCGCCGGATCTCGCGCTGCTGCACGACGTGGGCGCCGAGGTCGTCGAGGTCCCGGTCTACCGGTGGCGGCAGCCCGACGACTCGAGGGCAGCGGTGCGGCTCGCCGAGGGCGTGATCGCCGGTCGCGTGCACGCCGTCACGTTCACCTTCGGCCCGGCCCTCACGAGCTGGCTCGCGCTCGCGGCCGAGGAAGAGGTCGCCGAACCGCTCCGCGAAGCGCTGGCCTCGGGGCGCGTGGTGGTGGGCTGCGTCGGACCCGCCTGCGCGGAGGTCGCCGCGGCGGAGGGCATCGGTGACGGCGACCTCGTCGTCCCCCGCACGTCACGGCTCGGACCGCTCGTTCGCGCGGTGGCCGAGCGACTCGTCGATCGGTCGCAGCACGTGGGACCGATCGTCATCACGGGCAACGTCGTGCGCTGTGGTGAGCGGCGGATCGAGCTCACCGACATCGAGGCGCGCATCCTTGCCGCGCTCGCGACGCGGTCGGGCACTGTGGTGGCGAAGTCCGATCTGCTGCGCGAGGTGTGGGGTGATGCGGCCACCGACACGCATCTCGTCGAGGTGGCGGTTGGGCGACTGCGACGTCGGCTCGGACCCGCAGGTGTGGCAGTGGAGGCGGTGCCCCGCCGCGGGTACGTCCTCCGGTAGGGGATAAGGTCGCGCGCCGCGCGTCGGCGCGGCCAGGGGGGCGATCCAGTGGAGTTCGACGTACCAAGGGCGCTTCGCCGCGGGCGCTTCAGGCGTCGCGACGACGATGGCTGGCTTGCTTCCGCGCATGCACTGCTCGACCTCCTGACCAGCTCGTTCGGCCTCGCCGACCTCTCGGACACGGCGCTGCTCGACATGGGGTGCGGCACAAAGCTCACGAAGGCCATCCTCGAGAGCCGGATTCCGATCGGCCGGTACGTCGGCGTCGACGTGTCGAGCGACATCATCCAGTTCCTCACTGACAGCGTCCACGACAGCCGATTCGAGTTCCACCACCTCGACGCGCACAACGACCTCTACAACCCTGGTGGTCGCCCCCTCGACACCTTCGAACGACTTCCCGTCGGTGAGGACCTGTTCGGGATCATCTCCCTGTTCTCCGTGTTCACGCACCTCGCGCCAGCGGACTACCGAGCGATGCTCGAGCTGCTGCGGCCACACGTCGACCCCAGCGGTGGCCTGCTCTTCTCCGTGTTCATCCACCAGGACGAGGTCGACCCTGCGCTCGAACGAGCCATCGAGCGCCGAGTCGCGGCAGGCGATCCGGACACGCTCAAGGCCATCGAGGAGCGGCTTGCGGCCGGCGCCCCTGCGGCGTCCGAGCCCCCGGACTTCCTCGACCGGATCCCCGAACGTCCGCTCCTCGAGGCCGTGTACTCCGAGCGGTACGCGCGGGAGCTGATCGAGGGCACGGGGTGGGAGGTCGCGGCGCTGCACCCGCCGCGGCCAGCGGTCATCCAGCACTACTTCGTCTGCCGACCCGTCTGAGCGCGAACGGCGCTCCACGTAGGGTGGGTCGGGTGCTGCCGCCGATCGTGATCGACGACGTCCACCCTCGGACCCCGGCGGGCCACCCCGCGAAGGCGGTGGTCGGCGAGCCCGTTGCGGTGTCTGCGGTGATCATCGCCGACGGACACGACCTGCTCGCCGCTCGGGTGCGCTGCCGCACGAGCGGCGGCGACACGTGGGTGAGCCGACCGCTCACCCGCACGCCGGAGGGCCGGTGGGTGGGCTCGATCACGCCTTCGGTGATCGGTCACCACGAGCTCGTCGTCGACGCGTGGACCGACCGCTATGCGACCTGGGCCCACGAGGTGGAGCTGAAGGTCGCCGCCGGGCAGGACGTGGAGCTAGAGCTCGAGGAGGGGGCTCTCCTCCTCGAAGACCTCGCGGGCCAGCTCGACGAGGCCGACGCGGCGAGAGTGCGCACCGCTGCTGCGGGACTGCGTCGCACGTCGTGCTCGCTCCACGTGCGCATGAACGCGGCGCTCGACGACGCAGTGGCGATGCTCGTGACGCCGCTGCCCGACGAGCGCCACTCCTCGTCGTCCGTCCAGCCGCTCTGGGTCGATCGCCGCCGGGCCGCGCACGCCGCCTGGTACGAGATGTTCCCGCGCTCGTTCGGTGGCCTGCGCGGCGCTGCCGCCCATCTGGACTACGTCGCGAGCCTCGGCTTCGACGTGGTGTACCTGCCGCCCGTCCACCCCATCGGCAGGACGCATCGCAAGGGGCGCGACAACACGCTGGTCGCCGGACCCGACGATCCCGGCAGTCCCTGGGCGATCGGATCGCCCGAGGGTGGGCACGACGCGCTCCACCCAGCGCTCGGCACGCTGGAGGACTTCGACGCGTTCGTCGTCCGCGCCGAGGACCTCGGCCTCGAGGTCGCGCTCGACTACGCGCTCCAGTGCTCGCCCGACCACCCGTGGGTTCGGGACCATCCCGAGTGGTTCGAGCGACGCCCCGACGGCTCGATCCGCTACGCGGAGAACCCGCCGAAGAAGTACCAGGACATCCACCCGATCAGCTTCTGGCCAGCCGACGAGGCGGATCGCGTTGCGCTGTGGGAGGCGTGTCGTGATGTCCTGCGCCATTGGATGGCGCACGGCATCCGCACGTTCCGTGTCGACAACCCGCACACCAAGCCGCTCGCGTTCTGGGAGTGGGTGATCGGGGACATCCATCGCTCCGATCCCGACGTGGTGTTCCTCGCGGAGGCGTTCACCGAGCCGGCCATGATGGCCAAGCTCGCCGAGATCGGATTCACGCAGAGCTACACGTACTTCACGTGGCGGCACGCGGCGTGGGAGCTGCGCGAGTACGTCTCCGAGCTCAGCCGGTCACCTCTCGCGGACTTCATGCGCCCGTCCTTCTGGCCCAACACGCCCGACATCCTCGCCGGTGTGCTCCGCAACGGGCCGCCCACCGCGTTCGCGCTGCGGTTCGTGCTCGCGGCGACGCTGGTCCCGATCTACGGCATCTACTCGGGGTTCGAGCTCTGCGAGAACGAGCCGGCCAGCGAGGCGAACACCGAGTACCGGCACTCCGAGAAGTACGAGCTGCGCGAGCGCGACTACGCCGACCCAGCGTCGCTCGCACCCCTGATCCGCACGGTCAACCAGATCCGTCGAGCGCATCCTGACGTGTGGGCGCTGCACGACATCCGCTTCCACCACAGCGACAACGACCAGATCCTCGTCTACAGCCGCGGCCACGCCGACCGCGACCTGCTGCTGTGCGCGGTCAACCTCGACCCGGGTCACGCGCAGGACACGACGGTGCGGCTCGACCTCGGCGCGATCGGGGTCGCGCACGACGTGCGGTACCGCCTTCGCGACGAGCTCACCGGAGACGCGTACGAGTGGACCGGTGAGGTCGGCTACGTCCGCCTCGATCCCACGGTCGGCCAGGTCGCCCACGTCTTCCACCTCCAACGTCTGTGAACCCCAATGGCCGCATTGCGGACGCCAGGGTTCACAGACGTTGGTTGTTAGGGTCGCCGGCGTGACGACGTACACCCAGATCGCCTACGCGGTGGCCGATCACATCGCCACCATCACCCTTGACCGGCCCGACCGCCTCAACGCGTTCACCGTCACGATGCAGCACGAGCTCTGTGCGGCGATCGACGAGATCGACGCCGACCCCGAGGTCCGCGCCGTCGTGGTCACCGGCCGGGGGCGCGGCTTCTGCGCCGGCGCCGACCTGGGCAGCGGCGAGGCGAGCTTCGACAACCAGAGCACGTCGGCTGCGGCGGCGGGTGTGGTGCACGAGGCGGACGGCCGCCACCGTGACGAGGGCGGCCTCGTGGCCCTTCGCTTCTTCGAGTGCACGAAGCCCGTCATCGGTGCGATCAACGGACCCGCCGTCGGTGTGGGGATCACGATGACGCTGCCCTTCGACGTGCGGCTCGCGTCCACCACCGCCAAGGTCGGCTTCGTGTTCGCGCGCCGCGGGCTCGTGCCCGAGGCGTGCTCGTCGTGGTTCCTCCCTCGTCTCGTCGGCATCAGCCAGGCGATGGAGTGGTGCGCCACGGGACGCGTGTTCGGTGCGGAGGAGGCGCTCGCCGGAGGGCTCGTCCGCTCGCTGCACGAGCCCGATGACCTCCTTCCGGCTGCGTACGCGCTCGCGGGGGAGATCGCGACGTCCACCTCGGCCGTGTCGGTCACGCTGACGAGGGCGATGCTCTGGCGCATGCTCGGCGAACCCCATCCCATGTCGGCCCATCGCGTCGACTCTGCGCTCATCGACGCGGTCGGCAGCGGCGCTGACACGCGCGAGGGCGTGATGAGCTTTTTGGAGAAGCGCTCACCCTCGTTCCCGAACCGCGTGCCGGCGGATCTCCCCGCCGCCTACCCGTGGTGGGACGACCCGACGTTCTGAGCTCGCACGTGTGCAACCCTGGGGTGGTGGCGCACCCCATCGATCCCGCCGACACCCGCTGGTACCAGCGGGCGGTGTTCTACGAGGTGCTGGTCCGCGGGTTCTTCGACTCCACCAACGACGGCACCGGCGATCTGCAGGGCCTGACGCAGAAGCTCGACTACCTCGAGTGGCTCGGCGTCGACTGCATCTGGCTGCTGCCCTTCTACGCATCGCCGCTGCGCGACGGCGGGTACGACATCAGCGACTTCTTCACCGTGCTCCCCGAGTACGGCGATCTCGACGACGCGCGTGCCCTCATCGAACAGGCGCACGCGCGCGGCATCCGTGTCATCGCCGACATGGTGATGAACCACACCTCCGACCAGCACCCGTGGTTCCAGGAGAGCCGCCAGGACGCCACCAACCCCAAGGCCGACTGGTACGTGTGGGGCGACGACGACCAGCGCTGGAGCGACGCGCGTGTCATCTTCGTCGACACCGAGCCCAGCAACTGGACCTACGACCCCGTGCGGGGCCAGTACTTCTGGCATCGGTTCTTCCACCACCAGCCCGACCTCAACTACGACAACCCCGAGGTCGCCGACGCGATGCTCGGTGTCGTCCGCTTCTGGCTCGACCTCGGCCTCGACGGCTTCCGCCTCGACGCGGTCCCGTACCTGTTCGAGCGCGATGGCACGAACGGCGAGAACCTCCCCGAGACCCACGAGTACCTGCGCCGCGTCCGCAAGATGGTCGACGACGAGTATCCGGGCCGCGTGCTCCTCGCGGAGGCCAACCAGTGGCCGGAGGACGTCGTCGACTACTTCGGCGAGGACGGCGACGAGTGCCACATGTGCTTCCACTTCCCGCTCATGCCCCGCATGTTCATGGCGGTGCGTCGCGAACAGCGTCACCCGATCACCGAGATCCTTGCGCAGACCCCGGCGATCCCTGACGGCTGCCAGTGGGGCATCTTCCTGCGCAACCACGACGAGCTCACCCTGGAGATGGTCACGGGTGAGGAGCGCGACTACATGTACGCGGAGTACGCCACGGACCCGCGCATGCGTCGCAACATCGGCATCTCGCGACGCCTGTTCCCGCTCCTCGACAACAACGAGGACCTCGCTCGCCTCTTCCATGCCCTGCTGTTCTCGATGCCGGGAAGCCCGGTGCTCTACTACGGCGACGAGATCGGGATGGGCGACAACATCTTCCTCGGCGACCGGGATGGCGTGCGCACCCCGATGCAGTGGACCCCCGACCGCAACGGCGGGTTCTCGGCCGCGGACTTCGCGCAGCTCTACCTGCCCCCGCTGATGGACCCGGTCTACGGCTTCCACGCGATCAACGTCGAGCAGCAAGAGCGCGACCCGTCGTCGTTCCTCCACTGGCTGCGACGCCTCCTGCAGGTGCGCAAGGACCACCCGGTGTTCGGGGTCGGGTCCTTCGAGGTGCTCCACGCGGACAACCCCGCGGTGCTCGCCTACCTGCGCCGCGACGAGACCGCAACCGTGCTGTGCGTCCACAACCTCAGCCGGTTCCCCCAGCCCTGTGAGCTGATGCTCGAGGAGCTCGCGGGTCAAGTGCCGGTGGAGATGTCCGGGCGGGTCCCGTTCCCCGCCATCGGCGAGCTGCCGTACTTCGTGACGCTCGCGCCGTATGGCTTCTACTGGTTCACGATCCAAGACGCGGGCGAGGAGGCCGGACTCCAGCCATGATCTCGATGTCGGACCTGCTGCCGCTGATCGGCGACCACCTGCGTGCGCACCTGGAGCGTCAGCGCTGGTCGGGCGCGCACGGCCGCCACGTGACCTCCGTGGAGCCCCGGTGGCAGGAGGTGGTGCGCGCCGAGGCGCCGATGCTCGTCTGGACCGTCGCTCGGGTGAGGTTCGACGACGGCGATGAACAGGACTACCAGCTCTTCCTCGGGATCCGGCCCGCCGATCCGATGCCGGAGTTCCTCCAGGGCAAGGAGCGCGAGCTCGTCGCGGTGCTCCCGGACGCGACGCCGCCGGTCGTCGTGTACGACGCGCTCGTCGACCCGGACCTCGCGATCGAGGTGCTGCACCTCGTCGCACCCGATCTCGAGGTGTCGGTGCGCCGCCCGATCGTGCTCGAGCACTCCAACAGCTCGATCGTCTTCGACGAGGCCCACATCCTCAAGATCTTCCGCAGGGTCGAGCCCGGGGTGAACCCGGACGCCGAGATCACCCGGGTGCTCTCGGGCCGCGGCGTCGACCACGTGCTGGCGCCCATCGCGGAGCTGCGTCGCGACGGCCTCGATCTGGCGCTGCTACGCGAGTACCTCGTCGGTGCCACCGACGGCTGGGAGATCGCCCGTGCGTCTGTGCGGGACCTCCTCGCCGGAGGGCTCGCGCCAGAGGAGTCGGGCGCGGACTTCGCCCCCGATGCAGCGCGGCTCGGCAAGCTCCTCGCGAGCCTGCACCTCGAGATGGCCCACGCATGGGGAGCCGCACCAGGCGACAACGCACGGTGGGCGAGGGAGATGGAGGCGAACCTGGAGCGCGTGCGCGCCGACGCGAGCGACCTCCCGGGCGCGTTCGACGTGACGGCGATCGGTGACCTGTTCCGGTCCGTGTCGCGGGTCGACGACGCGGGGTCGGAGATCCGCATCCACGGCGACCTCCACCTCGCGCAGCTCATCAAGTCCGACGACGGCTGGAAGGTGCTCGACTTCGAGGGCGAACCAGCGCGCCGTCGAGCAGAGCGCTTCACGACCTCGTCGCCCCTGCGTGACGTCGCTGGTCTCGTGCGGTCGCTGCACTACGCCAGCGTCACAGGCCTCATCGAGTGGGCCGACGACGACCCCGTGCTGGCAGATCTCGTGGTGGAGTGGGAGCGGCGCAACCGGGAGGCGCTCTGCGGCGCATACTTCGGTGCGGATGGGATCGACGAGCTCCTCCCGAGCTCGACCGAGGCGCGTGTGACCCTCCTCACCGCGTTCGAGCTCGACAAGGCCGTGTACGAGGTGGGTTACGAGCTCGGGCACCGCCCTGATCTGGTCGGCATCCCACTCGACGCGATCGCTCGGCTGGTCGGCGCGCGGGCAGGCGCTTGAGCGAAGCCGCGCGTCCCCACGGGCCGAGCGCGGACGACCTCGCGCGCTTCGCCGCGGGGACGCACGAGCGCCTGTGGGAGGTCCTCGGCGCGCACCCGAGCACGGGCGGCACGCAGTTCTCGGTCTGGGCGCCAGCGGCGCGCGCAGTGTCGGTCGTCGGCGACTGGAACCAGTGGTCGCCCGGACGTGATCCGCTGCGACGCGTCGGCGAGTCGGGCGTCTGGAGCGCGTTCGTGCCCGCAGCTCGCGTTGGTGCGCTGTACAAGTACGAGGTCGTGGGTCCGGAAGGTGGCGGCGTGCTGCGAGCGGATCCGATGGCGCAGTCGAGCGAGGGACCGCCCGGGAACGCGAGCCGGGTCTTCGCGTCCGAGCACGTGTGGGCCGACGGTGAGTGGATGGAGGCGCGCACGTCGCTCGACCCGGTGGCGAGCCGCATCAGCATCTACGAGGTCCACCTCGGGTCGTGGCGTCGAGCGGACGACGGCGGCTGGCTCGGCTACCGACAGCTCGCGCCGCTCCTCGCGGACCACGTCCTCGCGCTCGGGTTCACCCACGTCGAGCTGCTCCCCGTGGCGGAGCACCCGTTCGACCCGTCGTGGGGGTATCAGGTCACCGGCTACTACGCGCCCACGGCGCGCTTCGGCACCCCGGACGACTTCCGCTGGTTCGTCGACCACCTCCACCAGCGAGGTGTGGGTGTGATCGTCGACTGGGTCCCCGCGCACTTCCCGAAGGACCCCTGGGCGCTTGCTCGCTTCGACGGGACCGCGCGCTTCGAGCACGAGGACCCCCGTCGCGCCGAGCACCCCGACTGGGGCACGCTCGAGTTCGACCTCGGGAGCCCCGAGGTCCGGAGCTTCCTCATCGCCAACGCGCTGCACTGGCTCGGCGAGCTCCACGTCGACGGGCTCCGGGTCGACGCCGTGGCCTCGATGCTCTACCTCGACTACTCACGCGGACCCGGCGAGTGGACGCCCAACCTCAACGGGGGCAACGAAGACCTCGAAGCGATCGGCTTCCTGCAACAGCTCAACACCGTCGTGCACCGCGTGCATCCGGGCGTGCTCACGATCGCCGAGGAGTCCACGGCGTGGAGCGGCGTGAGCCGGCCCGTGCACCTCGGCGGGCTCTGCTTCACCCACAAGTGGAACATGGGTTGGATGCACGACACCCTCGGATACTGGTCGACGGCCCCTGAGGACCGTCGCTGGCACCACGACCAGCTCACGTTCGGGCTCACGTACGCGTTCGCCGAGCACTTCGTGCTGCCGCTCTCGCACGACGAGGTCGTCCACCTCAAGCGGCCGCTCATCGGCAAGATGGGCTCGACCGACGATGCCGCACGCTTCGACGATCTGCGTGCGCTCTACGCGTGGATGTGGGCACACCCTGGCAAGAAGCACCTCTTCATGGGGGGCGAGCTCGCCGAGGAGCGGGAGTGGTCGCACGACCGGTCGCTCGACTGGTCGCTCCTCGCCGACTCGCAGCATGCCGGCGTGCAGGCGCTGGTCGCGGCACTCAACGCGATGCACGTCGCGCACCCCGCGCTGTACGCGACCGACGGGCTCCCCGACGGCTTCCACTGGCTCTCGGTCGACGAGGCCGAGCACGCGACGCTTGCCTTCGAGCGGACCATGCCAGGTGACGAGCGCCAGACCGTGGTGTGCATCGCCAACCTCTCCGACCTTCCCCGGCACGGCTATCGGATCGGTCTGCGCGGCGGCGGTTCCTGGTCGATCGCGCTGCGCAGCGACGACCAGTGCTTCGGCGGCGGCGGCGGAGCGTTGCCCGAGGTGGAGGTCGAGGCCACGCCGTGGCAGCACCGCGGCCACTCCGCGGTCGTGACCTTGCCGGCTCGCAGCGTCCTCTACCTCGCGCCGCGCACGTGAGCGCGCCCACCACGACATCGCCGGTGGCGCTCGTGATCCACGGGCACTTCTACCAACCGCCTCGTGAGGATCCGTGGACCGGTGAGGTGCCCGAGCAACCGAGCGCGGCCCCGTTCCACGACTGGAACGAGCGGATCACGGCCGAGTGCTACGGCCCGAACACCACGGTCGGGGTTGCGGGCGCCGACGGCGACTTCGTCGTGAACCTCTTCGAGCACCTGTCCTTCAACGTCGGCCCGACGCTGCTGTCCTGGCTCGAGTCGCGCCATCCCGAGGTGTACGCGCGGATCGTCGCGGCGGACCGCGCGACGGGCCGCGCGATCGCGCAGGCCTACGGGCACGCGATCCTGCCGCTGTGCAACGAGCGGGACCTTCGCACGCACGTGCGCTGGGGCATCGCCGACTTCCGGCACCGCTTCGGCCGGGAACCTCACGGCATGTGGCTGCCGGAGACCGCGGTGAGCGACGCGGTCCTCGCCGTGCTCGCGGAGGAGGGGATCCGGTTCACGATCCTCGCACCCGGTCAGATCGCCATCACCCGCTCGCTCGGGACGAACGAGGACGAGTGGTCGCCGCACGGCATCGGTGCCCACGAGGGGCTCGGCCCGATCGAGCCTGACGACGCAGCCGCCGCAGCGCTCGACATCAGCCGAGCGCTGCGGTGGCGACATCCGACGGACGGCGAGCTCGGCGTCGACCTCGTCGTCTACGACGGCGCGCTCGCACACGCACTCGCCTTCTCGAGGCCGACGAGCGAGGACATCGTTGCCGCGGCGCTCGCACGCGCCGGCGCGGCGGGCGGGCTCGTCGCAGCGGCGACCGACGGGGAGACGTTCGGGCACCACCACAAGGGAGCGGAGCACGACGTCGCGCACGCGCTCACCGTGGGCGCGCCGGCCAACGGCGTCGCGACACCCCGGCTCGTCGACCTTCTCGACGTGTGGCCACCGACCCACGAGGCACAGGTGCGCACGAGCGCCTGGTCGTGCGCACACGGCCTCGGCCGGTGGACGACCGACTGCGGATGCAGCACCGGAGGCGAACAGGGTTGGAACCAGGCGTGGCGAGCACCGCTGCGCGCCGCGTTCGACCTGTTGCGCGACTGGGGGATCACCGTGGTCGAGCGGCGCGGCTCTTCGCTCCTGCGTGATCCGTGGGCGGCGCGCGACGCCTACCTCGGGGTGCTGCTGGGCGCGGCGACGTGGGATCGCTTCGCGGCCGAGCACGTCGTCGGCGATCACCACGAGGCGGGACTGCTGCTCGACGCCCAGCGCAACGCGCTCCTCATGTACACGTCGTGCGGCTGGTTCTTCAACGACCTTGCGGGCATCGAGACCGTGCAGGTCCTCCGCTACGCCGCCCGCGCCATTGACCTCTACGAGCAGCTCGGCGAGCACCCGCCGGTCGAGGACTTCCTCGCTGTGCTCGCCGACGCGCAGAGCAACGACCCGGCCCACGGCGACGGGCGGCGGCTCTGGTTCCAGGAGGTGGTGACGCGCTGAGGGGGCGAGCGCTGGGCGCTCGCCCCCTCAGGGTGTGCTGACGCGTTGGGTGTGCTGCCGTCTGGTCAGGCGACCCGACGCATGGGGGAGTGATGACCAAGGGTCTCGTCGCCCGTGGCCTTCTCGTGGGTGACGTAGGCGAAGATCGCCCGCCACGGCACGGTCATGCCTGCAACGAGGAAGCCCGTGATCCAGACGCCGGTGTCCCGATCTCGAACTCCGATGCCGAAGCCATCGAAGAGCGAGTAGTCGAGCATCCACACCGTGCCGACCGCGACCACGAAGGTGAAGAGCGACCGGAAGCGATCCAGTCCGCCCACGTTGTCGACGACGAAGTCGACGAGCTTCAGGGTACCGAGGGCCAACAGGGCCACCATTGCGAAGTGATACATCTCCGACCTCCTTGAGGGGTTGGTGATCGAGTCTCCGCTCAGGGGTTCAGACCATCACGAGCGCACAAGGTTGCATGAAGATCACGCGACCTGTGTGACGATGCAACGCAACACCGTGTCGCCCGCGCCCCTGATCTGAAGGGTCCGCCGGTAGGGTTCGGCCCCGTGAACACCGCTGTGCAGACCTGCTACCGCCACCCCGATCGGCGAGCGGGCGTCATCTGCCAGCGCTGTGACCGTCCGATCTGTCCGGATTGCATGCGTCAAGCCTCCGTTGGGTTCCATTGCCCGGAGTGCACCAAATCGCAGGGCCAGAAGGTCGTGCACGCGAGCCAGCTGCGCACGCGGCCCGTCGTCACTCAGGCGCTCGTCGCACTCAACCTCGCCGTGTTCGTCGCCGGGCTCGGGCCGGGGCTCGAGACGAAGTCGTCGATGACCGTCGACGGCGGACTCATCGGGTTGGGCCAGCTCCGCAACGGGGACCTGATCGGCGTCGCGCACGGCGAGTGGTGGCGGATCATCACCTCGGGCTTCCTCCACGCGAACGCGATCCACGTCGGCTTCAACATGTGGGTGCTCTACCAGCTCGGCATGCTGCTCGAGCCCGTCCTCGGGCGCCTGCGGTTCACGGTCGTCTACTTCGTGGCGATGACCTGTGGCGCGCTCGGCGTGCTCCTCGTCGAACCGAACGGGCTCACCGTCGGTGCCTCGGGCGCGGTGTTCGGCCTGATGGGCGTCGCCGTCGCCGTGTTCCGCTCACGCGGGATCAACCCCTTCGACACCGGCCTCGGCGGCGCGATCGTGCTCAACCTGGTCTTCACCTTCGCGATCCCCGGCATCTCGATCGGCGGGCACGTGGGCGGGTTGATCGGTGGGTTCATCGCCGGATGGCTCCTGGTCGACGCCGGGCCGCGCTACCTGCGTGACCCGAACGTGGTCCTCGCTTCGGTGATCGCGCTCGGTGCGGTCGCCGCGGGCGCCGCGATCCTGGTTGTGTGAGGTGAGCGCGGGTCGGGCTACGCGGCCGGTTCCAGCGCCCGCCACCAGGCGCTGAGGTAGGCGGCCGCCGCGAGGAACAGCGGCGTGGCATCGGGGTCCGCGTGCGCCGCGTCGAAGCAGGCGAGCGTGTACTTCACGAGGTGGGCGTCGTGATGCGCGGCCGCGCGGGTCGCGAGCCTGGAGACGACGGCCTCTCGGGCTGCCGGACCGGCGTACCAGGCTGCGGCCGCGGCCTCGTCGGGCGTGCCGTCGAGCGCCTCGATCGGGTCGGCGCCGATGGGCGCGACCGGCGCCCAGTCGAGGTCGAGCGTGGTCCGACCGAGCACGCCACGGAACCCGAGCACGTAGGTCGCCGCGACAGCCACCGCGTGCGACGGCCGCGAACAGGCGTGCGCGATGCCAAGCGTGGCCTGCGGCATGGTGAGGCAGTGCGACCAGCCGTAGGGCGCGTGCGCGGGGTCGTCCTGGAGCATCGAGTGCGCGGCGACGCGCAGCAGCGCGCGCCGCGCATCGTCGACCGGAAGCCCACAGACGACGTCGGCGAGCACCTCGTGGGCGAGGCCGCTCTGCTCGGTGAGCGACATCACCGGGTAGATGAAGTCGCTGCCGGGATCGCCGGGTGAGGCAGGACGGATCAGTCGACGGGCGAGCACCTCGGCGGCAGCATCGCCCTGCGCAGCGGAGGTTGCGGGCAGTGCGGCGAACCACGACAGGTCCCAGCCCGGGTAGCGGGCCATCTCGCGCACGAGACCGGTCAGCATGAGCGACGCGGCGCGGCTCCGGGGTGCGATGCGCGGCAGGTGGTACAGGAAGATGCTCCCGTGCGCCGCGGCCGAGAGCAGTGGCAAGACGGGGTCCGCAAGCGCGTCCGACAGCTCGCGGGCATCGAGGTGCTGCGCCAGCCATGTGGCCGTCGCACCCGCGTCGTCGAGATCGCCCGCGGAGATCGCAGCGCACAGGGCTCGGATGGCCTCGGGGGTGCTGTCGTGCACGGACGCCTCCAGCGGTGGCTCCGCCGCCACCCCCCAGTGGGTGAACCCATCCCCGAGCTCCTCGATGCGCGCACGGGCCGCGTCCTGGCCGGCCGGCTCCACCATCGGCAGCAGGCCGAGGCGGGCGAGGAGCTCCAGCGGGGCATGGAGCACGAACGAGTCGGCGGCCTTGGCACGGGGCACCGCGAGGGCGGCGGCCGTGGCCTCGGCGAGGGCGGCATCTGACTCTGCGTCGTGCCTGCGGGCGCGGATCGGGGTCGGGGCCGTCGAGGTGGGGGACATGGCCCGGACCGTAATAGTTGAAGTTAAGTTGAAGTCAAGGTCTTCTCGTGGAAGGCTCGTCCGATGGACGACGACCTGCTGAGCATCGGCGATGTCGCAACGCGCGCCGGAGTCGCCACCTCGGCGCTGCGCTTCTACGAGAGCCACGGGCTCATCGCGGCCGAGCGCGCAGACAGCGGCCACCGGCGCTTCCCCCGCGAGGTCCTGCGGCGCGTCGCGTTCATCCGCGTCGCGCAGCGGATCGGGCTCAGCCTCGACGAGATCAGGGCCGCGCTCGCCACGCTCCCCTCGGCGCGCACCCCCACCGCAGCCGACTGGGCCAAGCTCTCGCGCGCGTGGCGCCATCGACTCGACGATGAGATCGCGACGCTCGAGCGTGTGCGCGACGACCTCGACTCCTGCATCGGCTGTGGCTGTCTCTCGTTGCGGACCTGCGCGCTCTACAACCCCGACGATCGTGCGGGGCGTCGCGGCCCTGGTGCGCGGTACCTCCTCGGCGACCGACCCTGACCCAACCGCCCCGAGCTCAGAAGCGCGCTTGCAGGTTGCGCATGCTGCGGCGCCAGACGCGGGTGAGGACGGGCTTGCTCGCCAGTGCGCCGAGCGGCCCGCCCATCCAGAGCGGGAACCGCAGCCGCTCCCGCCACTGGAACGCGGTTCGTCCGCCACGCGCTCGCTTCAGCGTGAAGCGGCCGGATCCTGTCACGAGCCCGGTGTGGGTGACGCCCATGGCCCGACCCGGCGACCACTCGGTGATCTCCATCACGTCGGTGAGGCGGAAGGGCCCGACCTTGGTGTCGCACTCGAAGCGAGTGCCCACGCCCGAGGTCTGCGCCGTCAGGAAGCGGATGCCGACCGCGTCGGCCATCCAGTCCGAGTGCGATGCGATGTCCTCCAGGTCCGCCCACACCTCAGCGGGCGTCGCGTCGAGGATCGTGCGAACCCGAATGCGTGCCATGGCCGCTCGACCGTAGCGGCCAGGTGCGGGATCGCCCCGAACCTCACGGGAGGGTGGCCGCGGCGGCTTCGAGGACGAGGCCGGTCGCGCACAGGAGCGACTCGCTGCGGTCGGGACCGACGAGCTGGATGCTGGCGGGCAGTGGACCGCGGGTGGGGACCGGCTGCGCGAGCGCGGGGTGACCTGCCAGGTTCACGCCGATGTTGGTGCGACGGGTGTTCGGCACTGGCGCGTCGATGCGGGTCGGGAACGTGGCGAGCGTCGGCCAGGCGAGCACGGGCGTCCGCTCGAACGCCCCCGCGAGCTCGGTGCGCCAGGCGGCTCGATGGGCGAGGGCGGTCGCGTAGGCAGGGGCGCCGATCGCGCGTCCCCGCTCGAGGCGCTCGCGCACGTCGGCACCGATGCCGGCGGCGTCGAGCTCGTAGAGGTGCGCATCGACCTGCCACACCTCGTGGAGCATCACCGTCACGGCGAGGTCGCACGCGAGGTCCCAGCCTGGCAACGCGACGTCGACGACCTCGAGCTCGCTGGCGGCGAGCAGGGCATCGATGGCCGCATCGATCGCCGGGTCGACATGGGGGAGCCGGACGCGGCCGATGCCCGGCGCGGGTTCTTGCTGCGACGCGAAGCTCGGGTCGAGCAGCCGCATGCCGTCGATCACGCCGGCGACGTCGCGTGCCATCGGCCCGACGGTGTCGAGCGACGGTGCGAGCGGCCACACCCCCTCGACGGGCACGCGGCCCCACGTCGGCTTGAGGCCCACGGTGCCGCAGCAGGCTGATGGCGTGCGGATGGATCCGGCCGTGTCGGTGCCCAGCGCGAGGTCGACCTCCCCTTCAGCGAGCGCCACCGCGCTGCCGCTCGAGCTCCCGCCCGGGATGCGCGCGGCGTCGAAGGGGTTGCGCGGCGTGCCGAAGTGCGGGTTGACGCCCGTCCCGCCGCACGCCAGCTCGTGCAGGTTCGCCTTGCCGACGAGCGCGGCGTCGACGGCGCGCAGGCCGGCGAGGCAGGCGGCGTCGTGCGTCGCCGGTCGGGCGACGTCGGCCAGCACGCGGGATCCCCCAGTCGTGGGGGTGCCCGCTACGTCGATGAGGTCCTTGATCGCGACCCGCAGGCCCCCGCCAGGCTCGTCGAGGCGCAGGATCCAGGTGCTCATCTGCGTCGACGCTACCGCCCCTGACCAGGGCGTTTGCCCGGGTCCGCCAACCCTGTCACACCCCCTGCGCACACTCTTGGCATGGTCATCTCCATCTCCCTCGCCCTCCTCGGGGCCGCCGCCGTCATCACGCTCGCCTACTTCGTGAGCGCCCGGGCTGCCCGCGCCGGCAGCGCGGCCGCCGATGAGCGCATGATCACGGCCCTCGAGCAGCAGGCGGCGCTGCTCGCGCAGCAGGCAGCCCAGATGGAGGCACGGCTCGGCTTCGAGCGCGAGCACACCGTCACGGCTGCCGCCGACATGGCCGCCAAGATGGCCGGCGAGAAGCTCGGCGACAGCATGACGAGCGGCACGCGCCAGCTCGATCTGCGCACCACGGCGTTCGAGAAGCGCGTCGAGGGCCTCACCGGCCAGCTCGAGCGCCTCGGCGACATGGTCGCCAAGCTCCAGCAGGACAGCGCCCTCCAGCACGGGCAGCTCGTCTCGGGGATCGAGCAGGTCACCACGACGGGCCGCGTCCTCGCCGAGACCACAGGCCACCTGCGTGAGGCGCTCGCGAGCCCCAAGGCACGCGGCCAGTGGGGCGAGCGCATGGCCGACGACGTCCTCCGCGTGGCGGGCATGGTCGAGGGCGTCACCTACCGCAAGCAGACGGCGATCGCCGGTGGCACCGTCCCCGATGTCACGTTCATGCTCCCGGGAGGCCGCGTCCTCCACATGGACGTGAAGTTCCCGGTCGACAACTACCTCCGCCACCTCGAGGCCACCACCGACACGGATCGCGAGTCGGCCGCCAAGGCCTTCCTGCGCGACGTGCGCGCGCGTGTGAAGGAGCTCTCCACCCGCGGCTACATCGACCCCGATGCCACGCTCGACGAGGTGCTCCTCTTCATCCCCAACGAGAGCGTGTGGGCGTTCATCCACGAGCGCGATCCCGAGCTGATCGACGTGGCGCTCGGCCAGAAGGTCGTCCTCTGCTCGCCGGTCAGCCTGTTCGCCGTGCTCGCGGTGATCCGCCAGGCGGTCGAGCAGGCGCGCCTCACCCGCACGTCCGACGAGATCCTCCAGTGCCTCGCCGGCTTTGGCCAGCAGTGGGTGAAGTTCTCCGACGCGCTCGATCTCGTGGTGAAGCGGTTCGACACCGCCCAGCGGGGCCTCGAGGACCTGTCGGGCACCCGGCGGCGCCAGCTCGAGCGCCAGCTCGATCGCATCGAGGACCTGCGCGCCCGCCGTGGCCTCCCTCAGATCCCGCTCGCGGTCGGCGACGGGGAGGGCGAGGCACTGCGTCGCGCCGCGGGCGAGGTCCTTCCCTGGGGCAGCGCCGAGGCGGGCTGAGCCCGTCCGGCCGGGGCAGGGAACGGGTTCGGGGCACGTTGTGGCCCACCCGTAGGCTGATCGGGTGCCCGATCGCTTCTACGTCACGACGCCGATCTACTACGTGAACGACGCTCCCCACGTCGGCCACGCGTACGCGACCGTGAACGCGGATGCCCTCGCCCGCTGGCACCGTCTCCTCGGGGACGACACGTTCTTCCTCACGGGCACCGACGAGCACGGCCTCACGGTGGCGCAGTCCGCCGAGGACGCCGGCATCAGCCCGCAGGAGCAGGCCGATCGCAACGCGCTTCGCTTCCGCGACACGTGGGACAGCCTCGACATCTCCTACGACGACTTCATCCGCACCACCGAGCCGCGCCACCACGCGGCGGTGCAGGCGCTGCTCCAGCGGATCAAGGACAACGGGGACATCGAGCTCGACACCTATGAGGGCCCGTACTGCGTGTCCTGCGAGGCGTACTACCAGGAGGCCGAGCTCGTCGACGGCACGTTCTGCCCGATCCACACCGGCAAGCCCGTCACCACGTTCAAGGAGGAGAACTACTTCTTCCGTCTGTCCCGCTACGAGCAGAAGCTCATCGACTGGATCGAGTCGAACCCCGAGGTGATCACGCCGGAGGGCAAGCGCAACGAGGTGCTCGGCTTCCTGCGCCAGGGCCTCGACGACGTGTCGATCACCCGCACCTCGCTCACCTGGGGGGTCCCGGTGCCGTGGGCGGAAGGCCACGTCTTCTACGTCTGGTACGACGCGCTCATCAACTACGCCACCGCGATCGGCTTCGGCACCGACGACGACCGGTTCGACACGTGGTGGCCGCACGTCCACCACGTGATCGGCAAGGAGATCATCCGCTTCCACTGCGTCTACTGGCCCGCGATGCTGCTGGCCGCGGGTCTCGAACCACCTCACCGCGTGCACGTGCACGGGTGGCTGCTGCTGGGCGGCGAGAAGCTGTCCAAGACCACGCACGGTCCCGCCCGGCTCACCGACATCGCACCGGCCCGCCTCGTTGAGGACTTCGGCGTGGATGGCGTGCGCTACCACCTGCTGCGAGACACCCCCTTCGGGCCCGACGGCGACTTCAGCTACGAGCGCGTGCTCGACCGGTACAACAGCGACCTCGCCAACAACTTCGGCAACCTCGTGTCGCGCGTCGCGACCGTGGTGGCGAAGAAGTGCGACGGGGTCGGTCCCGCGCCGCGGCCCGACAGCCCCTTGGCGGGGGTGGCGGCCGAGGTCGTCGCGGCCACGTCCGCTGCGTGGGACGGCGTCGCGCCCTCGATCGCGCTCGAAGCCACCTGGCGCCTCATCCGCGAGACGAACGCGCTGCTCGAGGACAACGAGCCCTGGAAGCGCGACCCCGGCCCCGAGGTCGATGCCGTGCTCGGGGACGCGCTCGAGGCCGTCCGCATCGTGTCGATCCTGGCCAGCCCCGCGATCCCAGCGGCGTCGGCCGAGGCATGGCGCCGGATCGGGCTCGCCGGACGACCCGACGAGCGCCGCGTGCCGGATGACACCGCGTGGGGCGGCTATCCCGGCGGCCTCCCCGTCGAGAAGGCCGGCCCGATCTTCCCCCGCGTCACCGCGTAGCGCGCGGAAACCATGGCGGGGGCGTGACGGCGCGCCGGTAGCGTCGCGCCGCCATGTCTGAGCGGTCTCGTCACCCCGACGCGGGCTTGCTCGGCACGTACCTGCGTCCCGAGCGGGCCAGGCTGCTGGCGCTCGGTGTCGTCCTGGTGGTGGCGACCCTCGCGCCAGTGGCCGGACCCGTGCTGCTCGGGCACGCGATCGACGCGGCGCTCCGCGGCGAGCCCACGAGCGATCTCATCGCGGTCGCGGTCGCCTTCCTCGTGGTCACCGTCGGCGCCGACACGCTCCAGGTGCTCGTCGCGTGGCGCTCGGTGCACCTCGCCTGGCGCGTCGGCAACCGCCTGCGACTCGACCTGGCCCGTCACGCGCTCCGACTCGACCTCGACTGGCACAGCCGCCACAGTGCGGGACTTCTCATCGAGCGGCTCGACGGCGACGTGGAAGCGATCGTCACGTTCTCGTCCGCTGCAGTCGTGCAGCTGCTCGGCAACGCGATCCTCGTGGTCGGCGTGATCGGCGCTTCGCTCGTCCTCAGCTGGCAGTCCGGGCTCCTGATCCTCGTGTCCACGGCGATCGCGGGCTTCGCCATGGTGCGGTTCCGAACGCTGGCGGTCCCCGCCCATGACGACGAGCGGGAGATCCAGTCGCAGCTGTACGGCGATCTCGAGGAGCGCCTCGGTGGGCTCGAGGACCTGCGCACGAGCGGAGCCGGCGAGTACGCGGTCCACCGGCTCCAGCACCACTCGTCGCGCTGGTGGCACGCGGCGCGCCGTGCAGCGATCCTCGGCGACGGCTCCTACACGATCGCCGCGACGGCGTTCAGCCTCGGGTCGGTCCTGATCCTCGCGCTCGGCGTGTGGCTCCACCGGTCCGGTGCCCTCTCGATCGGCGCGCTCCTCGCGCTGTTCCGGTTCTCCCAGATGATCCGCCAGCCCATCGAGCGCATCGCCGAGCAGATGCGCGAGTTCCAGAAGGCGGCCGCCGGCGCACGACGAGCAGCGCGACTCCTCGCCGTCGAGCCGTCGATCCCCGACGGTCGGGGTGACCCGCTGCCGGCCGGCCCGCTCGATGTGCGCCTCGACGCCGTCTCGTTCGCGTACAAGGGCGACGCCGGCGTGCTCGTCGACCTCGACCTCCACCTCCTGCCCGGCACCCGTCTCGGTGTGGTCGGTCGCACGGGGAGCGGAAAGTCCACGCTTGGTCGACTCCTCGCGCGCCTCTGGGACGTGAGCTCCGGCGCGGTCAGGCTCGGCGGCGTCGACATCCGCGATGCCGCGATCGCGGACCTGCGACACCGAGTCGCAGTGGTCAGCCAGGACGTGGAGCTCCTCCGGGCCAGCCTCCGCGACAACCTCACGTTCCTCGGCACAGTGAGCGCGACAGACGACGAGCTGCACTCGGCGCTCGCGGACGTCGGGCTCGACACGTGGGCCGCAGGTCTCCCCGACGGCCTGGAGACCGTCCTCGACCAGCGGGCGGGACTCTCCGCCGGCCAGGCGCAGCTGCTCGCGTTCGCCCGTGTGCTGCTCACTGACCCAGGCCTCGTGGTGCTCGACGAGGCGACGAGCCGGCTCGATCCCGACACTGAGGCTCGTCTGTCGATCGCGGCGGACCGGGCGCTCGCCGGTCGCACCGTCGTGATCATCGCCCACCGGCTCGCGACGCTCGACTCGGTGCACGAGATCCTGGTGCTCGAGCGCGGAGCCGTGCTCGAGCACGGTCGGCGCGAGGAGCTCGCCGCCGATCCCCACTCCCACTTCGCCCGGCTGCTCGCCGTGTCGGCCAACGCCACGGGGGTGCTGGCGTGAGCGAGCGAAGCGAGCGAACCATCAGCGCAGTGCCCTTCCCGGCACGGACGAGCCGAGCCGGTAGGCGAGGCGACGGATGGCACAGTGCCGCCGCTTGGGCACGGATGAGTCGGGCGGCCTCCCCATCCGCGCATCTCTCTCGTGCCGATCGCTCACTGTGTGCATCCCGAAGGGTGCACCAGTGAGTGCGGTGGCCACCGCGCGCGCGTTGGCCCGCCGTGAGCCCGTCGCGTACGCGATCGCGTGGCTGTGCTGGGTGGCCTTCTTCACACTGCCGATCCCCGCCGGGCTCCTCCTCAAGGTGCTCCTCGATCGAGTCACCGGGTCGTCCACGAGTCCGGTGACGGGCGTGCTCGTCGCGCTCGCGGTGGTCGAGGTCGGTCGCTGGGTCGTCTTCGGCTTCGCAGTGGTGCAGTGGCATGGCTGCTGGGTGTTCTGGCACACCTTGCCGCGCGTCAACATGCTCCGGTCGCTCGTGACCGCGCCAGGCCCGACGGTGGGTCGCCTGCCGAGCTCGGCCGGCGAGTCGGTGAGCCGCTTTCGCGACGACGTGATGCACCTGTCACGCGTGCTCGACGTGTGGCTCGACATGTCCGGTGCGGTCGTGTCCGCCATCTCGGCGGTCGTCGTGATGGCCGCCGTCGACGCGTGGGTCACCTTCGTCGTGGCAGTGCCCGTGCTGCTCGCGCTTCTGCTCTGCCGACAGCTCGGCAACCGTCTTCGAGCCTGGCGACGGCGCGAACGTGAGGCGACGGCCGCGGTCACGGGGTTCATCGGCGACGTGTTCGGCGCGATCGGCGCCGTCAAGGTCGCCGGTGCGGAGCGCGCGGTCGCACAGCGCTTTGCCGAGCTCGGTGACACGCGCGCAGAAGCGGCGCGCGTCGACCAGGTGGCCACCCAGGTGCTGCGCGCCTCCTCCGGCGCGATCGGGAACCTCGGCACCGGCCTCGTTGTGCTCCTCGTGGTTCCCGCGCTCGCACGTGGGGAGGCCACCGTGGGCGACGTGGGCCTCTTCGCGAGCGCGGTGGCGGTCCTCGCCACCCTGCCCCGCTGGGCGGCCAGTCTTGGGGCGTACCACCGTCAGGCCGAGGTGTCGGTCGATCGGATGGCACGGCTGCTGCCCGATCGCGCGCCGGCGGGGGTGGTCGCCGCGGCGCCCACGTCGCTGCGACGAGGACCCGGAGCGTTCGCCCCGGTGCCGGTCGGTGACCCTGCGCACCGCAAGGGCGCGCATCGCCTCCACCAGGTCGAGGTCGCGGCGCTCACGGTGGCGCATCCCGGCGGAGGTGGAGTGTTCGACGTGGACCTCGCGCTCGATCGAGGGTCGCTCACCGTCGTAACGGGCGCGGTCGGGGCGGGCAAGTCGACGTTGCTCCGCGGTCTCCTCGGCGTCGTGCCGATCAGCGGCGGCGAGATCCGCTGGAACGGCGAGCGCGTCGTCGACCCCGCGCAGCTGCTCGTGCCGCCGCGTGCCGCGTACCTCGCGCAGGTGCCGCGGCTCTTCAGCGAGCCGTTGGAGGACGCCATCCTGCTCGGCGTCGCCGGGGACGGGTTGGACGAAGCGGTGCGCCTCGCCTGCCTCGAGGACGACGTCGCATGGATGCCCGAGGGACTCGGCACGGTCGTCGGCGCCAAGGGCGTTCGGCTCTCCGGCGGACAGATCCAACGGACCGCCGCTGCCCGCGCGTTCGTCCGACGTCCCGAGCTGCTCGTGATCGACGACCTCTCGAGCGCGCTGGACGTGGAGACCGAGGCGCGCCTCTGGCGCCAGCTCCTCGACACCGCGACCGCCACGACGCTCCTCGTGGTCAGCCACCGCCCAGGCGTGCTCGAACGGGCAGACCAGGTGGTGGTGCTCGACCGAGGGCGGCGTGTCGCCTGAGCCGATCTACGGTTCGGTCGTGCCGGAGCGCTGGATCGACGACCACTGCCACCTCGAGCGAGACCCCACGCTTGCCGACGAGCAGATCGCGGCCGCAGCAGCCGAGGGCGTCGAGCGGCTCATCACGGTCGGCTGCGACGTGGGTCAGTCGTCCGACTACATCTCGATCGCCGCACGCCATCCGGGGGTCGTCTGGGCGACCGCTGGCGTGCACCCGCACGACGCCAAGGACGGCATCGAGGGGCTCGAAGCGCTGCTCGCGCGTCCAGGGGTGGTGGCCGTGGGGGAGTGTGGTCTCGACTTCCACTACGACCACTCGCCCCGCGACCTGCAGCGTGACGTGTTCGCATCGCAGATCCAGATGGCGCACGCCCATGACCTCGCGCTCGTGATCCACACGCGGGAGGCATGGGCGGAGACCTTCGACATCCTCGAAGCCGAAGGTGTCCCGGACCGCACGATCTTCCACTGCTTCAGCGGCGGCACCGCCGAAGCTCGTCGCTGCCTCGATCTCGGCGCGGTGCTCTCCTTCAGCGGGATCGTGACCTTCCCCTCGGCCGTCGACCTGCAGGCGGCCGCGACGATGTGCCCGCTCGATCGACTCCTGGTGGAGACCGACAGCCCGTACCTCGCCCCCGTCCCGCACCGCGGGAAGCGGAACCGGCCAGCCTGGGTGCCCGTGGTCGGGGCGGCGATCGCTGGTCTGCGAGGGATCGCCGCGACAGCGGTCGCTGAGTCCACGTGGGCCACGGCGGACCGCATCTACCGCCTCACCTGACGTCGGCTCGGAAGTGGCTGAAATGACACGCGCGTAGTTTGCATTTGCGTTACGACTCCTCGTAACGTCGATCCGATGCCACGCACCGACCGGTCCGCGGGTCCACGCCATCTGGCGGGCCAGGTCCACGGAGGCGACCACGCCCCGGCGCACGCCGCACCGGTCGTCCGGTTGCACCGCAGCCGCCTGGCGTTCGCCCTCGCGGTCACCATCGCGGCGATCCCCGTCCTCGTGCTCGACAACTTCCCTGCGACTGCCGACACGAACGACGCGAGCGCCAGCACGGTGCAGGTCCGGGCTGTTGACGTGCCCGACGCGCGACTGGTGCCCCCGACCACGGCAGCGCCGACGACGACGGCAGCGCCCACCACCACGGCGGCGCCTCCGACGACGGCCGCGCCGACGACCACCGCGGTCCCCCCCACGACCGCGCCCCCCACCACCGCGCCGCCGCCCCCGTCCTATGCGTACGGCGAC
>JBQTHC010000035.1:0-19011 GCA_052390255.1 Microthrixaceae bacterium | reverse complement strand
ATCCTCACCGAGACGAGTCCGCCGGGGCATGGCTTCCTCACCGACGTCGTCACGGCGTGGGAGGCGGCCACCGCGCCAGTAGAGGCGGCGGGCATCCGGGTCGCGAAGCTCCGCACGGGGATCGTCCTCGCGCGCGAGGGCGGCGCGCTTGCGCGCATGGCGTCGATCGCCCGCCTCGGCTTGCTCGGACGCCTCGGGTCCGGACGCCAGTGGATGAGCTGGATCACGATCGACGACGAGGTGCGCGCCATCCGGTTCCTGCTCGACCACGACATCGCCGGTCCCGTGAACGCCACCGCGCCGACACCGGTCACGAACGCAGCGTTCACCCGCTGCCTCGGCAAGGTGCTGCACCGACCGACGGTCATCCCCGTCCCAGGGTTCGGTCCGAAGCTGCTGCTCGGCGCCGAGCTCGCTGAGGCGCTGTTGCTCGAGGGTCAGCGGGTGCTCCCCGACGTGCTCGTCGACCGCGGGTTCCAGTTCGAGCACCCCGACCTGGAGCCCGCCCTCCGGCACGTGCTCGGCCGGCCGGGCTGAGCCGTCAGGTCACTTGGGCTGCATCCGCACGCCGCCGTCGACCCGGATGGTCTCGGCGTTCATGTAGCTGTTCGACAGCAGCTCGATCGCCATCGACGCGAACTCCCCGGCGGTGCCGAGCCGGTCGGGGAAGAGCACATCGCGCTTCAGCTTCGCCTTGAACTCCTCGGACGCATCACCTTGGCCGTAGATCGGCGTGTCGATCAGGCCGGGAGCGATGCAGTTCACGCGCACGCCGACCGCCGCGAGGTCGCGGGCAACCGGGAGCGTCATGCCGACGACGCCGCCCTTGGATGCGGAGTAGGACGCCTGGCCGATCTGGCCGTCGAAGGCCGCGACCGAGGCGACCGTGACGATGGCGCCGCGCTCGTTGTCGACCAGCGGTTCGGTCTGGCTCATCGCGGTGGCAGCGAGTCGGATGCAGTTGAACGTGCCCACGAGGTTGACCTCGATGACCTTCTTGAAGATGTCGAGGTCGTGGGCCGACTCGTACTGGCCATCGCGTCCGACGGTGCGCGTGGCCCAACCGATGCCCGCTGCCGTGACGAGCGCCCGGAGCGGTCCCATCTCCTTGGCCGCCTCGACTGCCGCGATCACCTGCTCGACGTTGGCGACGTCGGCCTGCGCGAACACCCCGCCGACCTCCTTCGCCACGACCTCGCCCTTGTCGGGGTTCATGTCGACCACCACGACCTTCGCGCCGCGTTCGGCGAGGTTGCGGACGGTCGCCTCGCCGAGGCCCGAGGCTCCGCCGGTGACGATCGCTGAGATGCCGTTGAGATCCATGGCTGCGCACTCTATTGACCGTGCGGTCAAGAGGTCGAACCGCCCGACTCGAGAGCCCCGTCGCGGGTCGGTCCACGCGCGAGGATCGGGACATGGCGCCGCGCTTCCTTCGGCGGCGAGGTGACGCCGATGACCCCTCGGGGCGGGGGGCCGACGCCGACAACGTCGACCTCGACGCCGACGAGCACGCCTGGTGGGCCCAGCGCGACCTCACCGAGCCGTGGGGCCCGCCACCCGAGCCGGACCCCACCGCGGCTCCGCCCCGCGACATCCTCGCCGACCACCTCGGCGCCGACTGGGAGACAGCCTTCGACGACGTGGCGACGGCGCCCACCTCCGCCGACGTGAACGAGGCCGAGGTCGCCGCTTGGCGCACCGCCTCTGAGGACGCGAGCGCGGAGGGCGACCAGACCCCGTCGGAGGAGCCGTGGCCGGACGATCTCTCCGATCCCTACGCGGTGCTGGGGATCGGCTCGAGCGCGTCGTGGGAGCAGATCGTGGACGCGCACCGCTCCATGGCGCGGCGCCACCACCCTGACCGCCTGCAGGGGCGGCCAGCCGCCGAGGTCCTCGTTGCCGAGGGCCGGATCCGTGACATCAACGCGGCGTACCAGGAGCTGCGGGTCCGTCGCGGCAAGCACTGACGGCCCGCCGGGCTCGTTCAGGGGTGGACCAGCAGCACCTGGTCGGCACCGAGGTGGTCCTCGAGGGATCGCACGAGGCGGCCGACGGCATCGTCCTCCATGTCCCACACCACGACCGCTGCGTCGACCTGCTTCGCGAGCCATGCGTCGCGGCGGCTGAGGGCTGCGCCGGCCATCTGGCGCGTGGCCGGAGCGCGGTCGTCGAGCGTGACCGTGGTGGCCGCCCGCGCAAGCAGGTCGGCGAAGTGGCGGCGCGCCGGCGGCGGCCACGGAGCGTCGGCCTCGGGATAGGGCAGGACCGCGACCACCGGGATCCCCGCGTCGAGCGCGGCCTCTGCCCCGAGGGTCTCCGCGCCGAGCCGCAAGCCACTGACCACCGTGATGGGTCCGTCCACCTGGATCGTCGCCGTGAGCGTCTCCCCGACGCGCGTCCGCACGCTCGCAGCTGTCGGGTTCTCGTCGTATCCGCCGAGCCCGTCGGGGCGCAGACCCGTCACGAGGACGAGCCGTCCGGGCGGCAGTCGACGGTCGCGCCCGGGCGGAGCGGTGACGCCGCGCGGAAGGTCGGCCGGCCCGAGGTCCTCTGGTACGCCCGTCCCACTCCGTCCGCGCTGGGTGGCGGCCGCCTCCACCGCGAGCCGATCGACGAGATCGTTCATCGGGTCGCCGCCGTGGCCCTTCACCCACGAGAACGTGACGTCCCCGCGGGCGAGGACGAGGTCGATGAACGGCTCCCACAGGTCGCGGTTGGCGACCGGCTCGCGCTTGGCGTTCCGCCAACCGCGCTTGCGCCAGCCCTCGTGCCACCGATCGCGGAAGCAGTGCACGACGTAGGTGGAGTCGCTGACGATCTCGAGCGGTCCGTCGATCGCCTTCACCGCCTCGTGTGCGGCGGCGATCTCCATCCGCTGGTTTGTCGTCTGCGCGGCCGACCCTGAGGCGAACGGGCCCGCAGGGACCGCCCAGGCCCAGCCACCTGGACCAGGGTTCCCCGAGCACGCGCCATCGGTGTAGGCGCGGATCGCGGGGGTGCTGGCGGAGGTCACCGCAGGATGGTGGCGCGTGTTGGGCCTCGAAGCGAGACAATGGGACACATGATCATCGACGGCTTCGTCCACCAGCTCCCCGACACCGATGCCGCGGAGACGCAGGAGTGGCTCGATTCGCTGGATGCAGTCGTCGACGCGCAGGGCAAGACACGGGCTCGCTTCTTGATGTCGAAGCTCCTCGAGCGTGCGCGCGAGCTCCAGGTCGGGACGCCCGCCGCGGTGTCGACGCCGTACGTCAACTCCATCCCGTCCACCGAGGAGCCGTTCTTCCCCGGCGACGAGGACCTCGAGCGTCGCATCCGAGCGTTCATCCGATGGAACGCGGCGGTGATGGTGGTGAAGGCCAACAAGGCCGCCGACGGCATCGGGGGCCATCTCGCCACCTTCGCGAGCTCCGCGTCGCTCTACGAGGTCGGCTTCAACCACTTCTTCCGCGGCAAGGACGACGGGCTCGCCGGCGATCACGTGTACATCCAGGGCCTCGCCGCGCCCGGCATCTACGCACGCGCGTTCCTCGAGGGTCGGCTGACCGAGGATCAGCTCGATCACTTCCGCCGCGAGGTGGGTGGCCGCGGCCTGTCGTCGTACCCGCACCCTCGCCTCATGCCCGACTTCTGGGAGTACCCCACGGTGTCGATGGGGCTCGCACCGATCAGCTCGATCTACCAGGCACGGTTCAACAAGTACCTCCACCACCGCAAGCTCGAGGACACGTCGGCCTCGCGGGTGTGGTGCTTCATCGGCGACGGCGAGTGCGACGAGCCCGAGACGCTCGGCTCGATCTCGCTCGCCGCGCGCGAGTGCCTCGACAACCTCACCTGGGTGGTCAACTGCAACCTGCAGCGCCTCGATGGTCCCGTGCGAGGCAACGGCAAGATCATCCAGGAGCTCGAGGCCGTCTTCCGGGGGGCGGGCTGGAACGTCATCAAGGTGGTGTGGGGCGGCAAGTGGGACGAGCTGCTCGCTCGCGACGTCGACGGGGTGCTGCTCAACCGCATGAACGCCACCGTCGACGGCGAGTTCCAGCGCTATGCCGTGGAGTCGGGCGCGTACACGCGGGAGCACTTCTTCGGCCCCGACCCGCGGTTGCGCAAGCTCGTCGATCACCTGAGCGACGAGGAGATCCGAAACCTCCCGCGCGGGGGGCACGACTACCGCAAGCTCTACGCGGCGTACAAGGCCGCGACAGAGCAAGAAGGCGCGCCCACCGTCATCCTCGCGAAGACGATCAAGGGTTGGACGTTGGGACCCGACGTCGAGGGGCGCAACGCGACACACCAGATCAAGAAGATGACGACCGACCAGCTCCGGCTGCTCCGGGAGCGGCTGCACCTGCAGGAGGAGGTGCCCGAGGAGTCGCTCGCCGACGACGTCGACCCTCCCTACATCTCCCTTCCGGAGGACTCCGAGGCGCGCCGCTACCTGCTCGAGCGGAGGCAGGCGCTCGACGGCGCGCTCCCCCGCCGCGTGACGCGCACGAAGCGAGCGCTCGCCGCTCCCGCCGATGCGGCGTTCGACGAGCTGTACGCCGGCTCGGGGACACAGGCCGCCTCGACGACCACGTCGTTCACCCGCCTGCTGCGCAACCTGTGCCGCGACCCGCAGCTCGGCCCGCGAGTCGTGCCGATCATCCCCGACGAGGCGCGCACGTTCGGCATGGACTCGCTGTTCAAGGAGTTCGGGATCTACGCGTCACAGGGTCAGCGCTACGAACCCGTCGACCACGCGCTCCTGCTGTCGTACAAGGAGTCGCAGAGCGGCCAGATCCTCGAGGAGGGGATCACCGAGGCCGGCTCGATGGCGAGCTTCATCGCAGCGGGCACGTCGTATGCCACCCACGGCGTGCCGATGGTCCCGTTCTTCACCTTCTATTCGATGTTCGGGTTCCAGCGCGTCGGTGACCTGATCTGGCAGTCCACCGACGCCCGCGCGCGGGGCTTCCTGCTCGGCGCCACCGCCGGGCGCACCACGCTGCTGGGCGAGGGGCTCCAGCACCAGGACGGCCACAGCCTGCTCCTCGCGTCGGTCAACCCGGCGATCGAGGCATACGACCCGGCGTTCGCCTACGAAGTCGCAACGATCGTGCAGGACGGGCTGCGCCGCATGTACGGCGACGGCGAGGACGTCGTGTACTACCTCACGCTGTACAACGAGAACCAGGTGATGCCGCCGCGTCCCGAGGGCGTCGCCGATGGCGTCGTGGAGGGGCTCTACCGCTGGGCCGCCCCACCGTCCGGCGCCACCATCCCCGCGTCGATCCTCTTCTCGGGTTCCGCGAACCTCGCGGCACGCGCCGCGCAGAGCGAGCTGGCCGAGCACTACGACGTGGGCGCCGACCTGCACTCCGCCACGAGCTACAAGCGCCTTCGCGAGCAGGCGTTGAGCACAGAGCGCTGGAACCGCCTCCACCCCGACGAGCCGACGCGGGTGCCCCGCGTGACCGAGCTGCTCGACGGCAGCGGCCCGGTCGTGGCGGTGACCGACTTCATGAAGACCGTGCCCGATCAGATCGCCCGCTGGGTGCCGGCTGACCGGTCCTTCACACCGCTCGGCACCGACGGGTTCGGGCGCAGCGACACACGCGAGGCACTCCGCCGCCACTTCGAGGTCGACGCACCGCACCTCGTCGTCGCCACGCTCGCGGCCCTCGCCGCGCATGGCGACATCAAGGGGGAAGCCGTCACCGACGCGATCAGCCGCTACGACCTCGACCCCGACGCTGTCGACCCCCGCCTCGCCTGACCCGCGTGTCACCCGAGGCGTTCAGGTGCGGGGGTGCGGGACCTCGATGACGTCGAGGTCGTCGATCCCGGCGTAGTCACTCGGGTTGCAGGTGTAGAGCGGGAGCTGGTTGGCGATCGCCGTGGCGGCGATGAGCGCATCGAACGCTCGAGCAGTCGGCTTGCGACCGAAGCGCCGAAGCGAGGCGGCGACGCCGCCGAAGGCCCGCGCTGCGGCAGCGTCGAACGACAGGGGTTCGAACACCGATTCCACCTCTTGCAAGCGCGCCTGCCGAATGGCGCGCTCGCGGTCGTCCACGGCGACGAGCGGTCCGACGGTGAGCTCGGCGAGGGTGATCGCGGTGATGACCGGCTCGGTGGGCAGGTCGTCGGGGTCGAGCCGCTCCAGGAGGATGAGGGCGTTCGTGTCGAGGATGCCGGCGGCCATCGGTCAGAGCGCCTGGTCGACGACGCCGTCGATGTCAGCTCGAAACCGGTCGGGATCGACGGGCGGGAGCCGTCGGAACCGTTCGACAAGCGCGCGTGCGTCGAGACGGGTGCCAGGCACCGGCCGCAGCTCGGCTACGGGCTTGCCGTCGCGGGTGACGGTGACCCGTTCGCCGGCCAGCACGCGGTCGAGGACCTCACCGCCCTTGTTCCGGAGGTTCCGCACCGTTGTCTCACCCATGAGCCAAGTGTATCACCGGTGATACGGGGTGGTCCCGGAGGTCCTACCGACCCCATACGCTCGACGGGATGAAGCCCACGCTCCCCGTCACCGGTGACCCCGCGGCCGACGCGCTGCTGGTCGAGGAACCGCTCGCGCTCGTGATCGGGATGCTGCTCGACCAGCAGGTTCCGATGGAGTGGGCGTTCTCTTCGCCACTGAAGCTGCGCGACCGTCTCGGTGGATCGCTCGACGCGGCAAGCATCGCGTCGATGCCGCTCGAGGAGCTCGAGGCCGTCTTCAAGGGGCCGCCCGCGCTCCACCGCTACCCCGGCTCCATGGCGAAGCGCACCCAGCAGCTCTGCCAGCAGCTCGTCGACAGCTACGGCGGTGAGGCCGCTGCCGTGTGGGCCGGCGTCGACGACGGGGCCGAGCTCGTCAGGCGGGTGCGTGCGCTCCCCGGCTTCGGCGGCGAGAAGGCGAAGATCTTCACCGCGCTGCTCGCGAAGCGCTTCGGTGTTCGTCCCGCCGGCTGGGAGGAGCACACGACACCCTTCTCCGACGCGAGCCATCGGTCCGTGGCCGACGTCGACTCCGCCGAGGCGCTCGCCGAGGTGCGCGCCTTCAAGAAGATGATGAAGGCGCAAGGCAAGGGCAAGGACGGCACATAGCCACGCAACCGCCGCCCTCGGAACGGATCGAGCGGTCTCGGTTGGGTCGCCTCGCGATCGCGGTCGCGATCGCTCTCGTCTTGCTCGCCGAGGCGGGCACGAACCTCCCGGCGTCGAGCCTGCAGCGTCGAGTCGGCCCGACCGCGAGTCGGATCGTCCAGTGGGCCGCCTTCGAGCAGACGTGGGCCGTGTTCGCGCCGAACCCGCGCGACACCAGCCTCGACCTCGAAGCCGAGGTGACCTTCGCGGACGGGACCACCGCCCTCTGGACGATGCCCGACGGACCGATCGTGGGGACCAACCTCCGCTACTACCGATGGCGCAAGTGGCTCGAGTGGGTGCGAGCCGACGCGCAGTGGACGCTCTGGGAGCCGACCGCGCGCTGGATCGCTTCGGAGCACGCCGGCCGCGCGTCGCCCGTGGTGCAGGTCGACCTGATCCGTCGCTTCCATCGGAACCTCGTGGATGGACCGCAACCCCCCTGGCGTTCGTTCACCTACTACTCGCTGCGCCTCGAGGCATCGGCGTGAGACCGATCAGGAGCGTCGACCGCTTCCTCTTCGCGTCGAGCAGCACCTCGCCGATGACCCTCGTGCGCGTCGGCTGGGGCGCCGTGACCGCCGTGTGGGCGCTCACCCTCCTACCCGACATCGACCCGTTCCTCACCACCGGCTCGCTCCGGTACGACCGGCCTGCACCGGCAGGATCGTGGAACCCGCTGCAGTGGCTCTCATGGGACGGCGCGCCCCTCCTCGCGTGCCTAGTGCTCGTGGTGGCCGCCGTCGCGACTTCGCTTGGGCTGCGAACCAGGCTGAGCGCGGCCGTCGCGGTCGTGTGCCTCATCGCCCTCCAGCGCACGAACACGACGATCCTCAACTCGGGGGACCTCCTGCTGCGACAGATCGGCATCGTCGTCGCGCTCTCGCCGTGCGGGCTCCTGTGGTCGCTCGACGCTCGCCGGGCGCGACGCAACGGCAGCGCCGTCCCTGCGTCGCCACGCGCTCCGTGGGCGCTGCGTCTGCTCCAGCTCGAGATCGCGCTCGGCTACCTGCTGTCCGCGTGGGCGAAGTTCCGCGGTGACACGTGGCGGGACGGCACCGCGCTCGCGCTCGCACTGCGGATCGAGGACCTCCAGCGTGTCGCGCTCCCCGACTGGGTCTTCGCCCAGCAGGGCGCGCTCGCACTCCTCACCGCGGGCACGGTCGCCTTCGAGGCGACGTTCTTCCTCCTCGTCTGGAACCGTCGGCTCCGCCCTTGGGTGCTCGGCGCGGGTGCCCTGTTCCACCTCGGCATCGACGTGTTCCTCGACGTGGGCTTCTTCAGCATCGCGATGTGGGTCGCGTACCTCGCGTTCGTGCTGCCGGATGCGGCCGATCGGATCGTTGCTCGCTTCGATCCGGTCGGCGTCGGGTCAGACGGCGACGCTCCCGCGGCGGTTGCGCTGGCGGTCGAGCCAGCCGAGTAGCACCGCAACCGCCCGCGGGTCGTGGCGCAAGCGATGCCCGGCACCGTTCACGATGCGCAGGTCGGCGTCACCGTGGGCGTCGACGAGGACCCGCGCGTCGAAGACAGGCACGAGGTCGTCCTCGCTGCCGTGCACGATGAGCAGCGGGCGAGGTGCGAGCTTCGGCGCATACTGCACGGCACGGTGCTCGCGCAGCTCGCGCGCCCAGGCATCGAAGTCCGACGGATAGGTCGACTCGCGGATCATCCCCACCTCGCGCGCGTGCTCGAGCAGACGGCGTGGGTGCGTCGCCCAGTCGTCGAAGTCAGCGGGCGCGCCGAGCGCGGCCACACCGCGCACGTCTGGCCGCTCGGCCGCCGCGCAGATCGAGAGTGCGCCTCCCGTGCCGAACCCGGCGAGCCATACGCCACTCACCGCGTCGTCCTGCTCGAGCTGGCCGACGGCCGCGATCAGGTCGTCCAGCCAGCCGCGCAACGAGAAGCTGCCCTCCGACGCCCCGCATCCGCGGAACGCGAGGCTCATCGCCACCCAGCCCATCTCCGCCGCGATGCGGTCGGCGAGCTCGGGGAGGGCGGACGACGCGACCGCGGCGGCGTTGACGTCGCTCGGGTAGCCGTGCGCGAGGACCACAGCGGGAACGCTCGTGACGTCTGCTCGCATCGGTGGACGAACCAGGTGCGCGGCGAGGAGGTTTCCTTCGGAGGGGAAGCGGTGGTCCACGGACAGTCTGCGAGCGCCGGGTCAGGTCCCGGCCATGCAGCAGCCGCAGCGCCGGTACCCGCGGTTGCGCGCCTCTGCGAGCTCGTCAGGCCCAAAGCACGTGTAGGTCTCCGCAGCCATCAGCTCGTCGATGATGGTGGGGTCGTCGCACGCGTCGACGTCGTGCACGATCTGCGTGCGCTTGTCACCGAGCCAGCGGTTGTGCTCGAAGCGGACGGGGCGTTCCATGCGGCCGAACCTAGTTCGGAGCGCGGAACGGGGATCGCATCGGCGCAGGCCGACACGATCCCCGTCACCGCTGATCAGTTGCTGTGCACCGGAGGGTGCCACTCCCCAAGGGGAGCAACGGGAGGGACCAGTTCCCCGAACACCGCTCCGGCGGTGACTGGCTGGGTTTCGCCAGGTGGTCCGGCAAGCCGCACATTCCTAGCGGCCAGCCACCTCCAGGGTCCCGCGACAACAGTCGTTCATCTGCGGACCACCTCCCTTCTCTGGTGGCATCAGTGAACCACGCTCGCCAGCGGTTGTGGTGTCGATTTCCTCAGGCGCGGGGGCCGAGTGCGCCGATCTCCCCCAAGTGGGCGAGCAGGCCCTCGATCACGAGGGCAGCGTCCTCGTCGCTGACGTCGAGCCCCTGCGCCTCGACGGCACCGAGCACGACCGCCAGCGCCTCGTGGTCGTCGACGACGACCTCGTCCCGCTCGCTCTGCACCGGGATTTCCTCGCCGGGAAGGGCGCTGAGGCCCTTGGCTCGCAGATGCTCGAGCGTCGCGAGGAGGAGCGCTCGCACCTCGTCGTAGGTGACGCGGGCCTGGACCGCCGCGGGCAGGCCGTCGCCCACGGCGTCCACGGCCTCGTCGAGGTCGAAGATCGCCGCGGGCGCCTCATGGCCGAGTCGGAAGGCCTCCGTGCCGACGAGGGCCGCCGCGATGGCGAACACGGCCACCGCCGCAGTCGCCACGTAGACCCAGGTCACGGGTCGGGAGGTTAGATGCCGATGCGCTGCGCGAGGAGCTCGCGGTGGTACGTGGGATCACCGAAGAGCAGCTCGGAGCTCTTCGCGCGCTTGAAGTAGAGGTGCGCCGGGTGCTCCCAGGTGAACCCGATGCCACCGTGATCTGGATGTTCTCCGCCGCGGCGTGGAAGTACGCCTCAGAGCAGTAGGCCTTGGCCAGGCTCGCGACCGACGGGAGCTCGTCGTTCAGCTCCGCCGCGCACCAGGCGGCGTAGTAGGCGGCGGACTTGGCCGACTCGACCTCGAGGAGCATGTCGGCGCACTTGTGCTTGATGGCCTGGAACGAGCCGATCGGACGTCCGAACTGCACGCGGTCCTTGGCGTACTGCACGGCGGTCTCGAGCACCTTCTGGGCGCCCCCGACCTGCTCGGCCGCGAGCGCGACGGCGGCGAGGTCGAGGACGCGCTCGAGGGTGGTCCAGCCGGCGCCGTCTGTGCCGATCAGCGTCGCCGGCGTGCCCGCGAACTCGATCTTCGACTGCTTGCGGGTCTGGTCCATCGTGGCGAGGTTCGTGCGAGTGACCGAGGCATCGCTGGGGTCGACCGAGAAGATCGACACGCCAGCGTCGGTCTTGGCGGCCACCAGGAGGAGGTTGGCGACGTTGCCGTCGAGCACGAACATCTTCGTGCCGGTGATGGCGTAGCCGTCGCCCGCCTTGGCAGCCGTGGCCTCGATGCCGCTCGCGTCCCACTTGCCGTTGGGCTCGGTGAAGGCGAGGGTGGCGATCGTGTCGCCCGACGCGATGCCGGGGAGGTGCTCCTTCTTCGCCGCGTCGTCGCCTGCGTGGAGCAGCGTGCTCGTGGCGAGCACCGCCGAGGAGAAGTACGGCGCGCACAGCAGCGCGCGACCCATCTCCTCGAGCACCACCGTGAGCTCGACGAACGTGAAGCCCTGCCCGCCGAACTCCTCGGGGATGATCAGGCTCTGGAGCCCGAGCTCGTTGGCCATCTGGCTCCACACCGCGGGGTCGTAGCCCTCGTCGGTGTCCATCAGTCGGCGCACCTCGGCCTCGGGCGACTTGGCCTCGAGGAACTGGCGCGTGATCCGACGGAGCTCTTCTTGCTCTTCTGAAAAGGCGAAGTTCATGGCCGAGGTTCTAGCGATCCTCCCCCACCGATTCCACCCCGGATGTGTACGCGCGCGTACACTTCGCTCGTGGAAGAGATGGGCACCCGCGAGCTGCGGGCCAACCTCGCCGCCGCGCTGCGCCAGGCGGCGGCCGGCGAACGGGTCGTCATCACCGTCGACGGGCGCGCCGTCGCCCAGCTGGGTCCGTTGGAGCCGCTGGGCGCGCCGACGCTCGCCGACCTGGCGGCATCTGGCCGCATCCACGCACCCCACCGCGCCGATCGGCCCGACCCGCCCGCGCCGATCGACACGCCGGTGGACGTCCGGCTCGACCACGCACTGGCGGAGGTCCGAGGCGGGTGAGCCTCTACGTGGACTCCTCGGCGCTCGTGCGTCGCTACGTCCACGACCGTCACCGATCGGTCGTCGTCGACGCGATGGCCGCGGACCACGATTGGTGCGCTTCGGCCCTCGTCCGCAGTGAGACGCAGATCGCGCTGCACCGCGCGGCGGCCTCGTCCCGTGCGCAGCGAGCGCTCTGGCGTTCGCTGCGCGACGAGTGGGAGGCGTTCTGGGTCGTCCCGCTCGATGACCACTGCATGACGCGCGCCGCGGAGATCGGTGCGACCTTCGGCGTCCGCATGGTCGACGCGATCCACCTCGCGGCGGCCGACCGCCTCCCCGCGCCCGTTCGCTACCTCACGTTCGATCGCCAGCAGATCCCAGCCGCCGACGCACTCGGCTTCGAGGTGATCAGCCCCGTCGAGCCCTAGACCGCCTCAGCGCTCGCGACCCAGCGATCCCCGCGAACCCGCAGGTGGTTCTTCAGCGCCCGCACGCACACCCACAGCAGCATGCCGAGCCACACAGTCACGATGCCCAGCGACGGGCGCGCCATCACCGCCACGAACACCGGCAGCACCACGGCGAACGCGATCATCGTCTGCCACCGCAGGTCACGGAAGTCGTTGGCTCCCATGAGCACCCCGTCGAGCACGAAGGTGACGGCTGCCGGCAGCTGCATCACCGCCAGCACGACGAGCGCGACGGTGGCCGGGCCGATCACATCGGGGTCGTCGGTGAAGAGGTGCGGGAGCAGCGGCGACAGGGCGAAGGTCACGATCGTCAGCAGCAGTCCCACCCGCCACGCCCAGTCGTAGAGGTGGGCGACCACGTCACGGGCGTCGTCGGGCCGACCGGCGCCCAGGGAGTGTCCCACCAGCGACTGGCCCGACACCTTGAACATGTCGACTCCGATGGCGAGGAACAGGAACAGCTGCGCGGCGATCTGGTGACCGGCGAGCTGCGCGGTCCCGACGCGGCTGGCCGCCGCGGTGGCCACGGCGAGCGTGGCGAGCAGGAACGCGGTCCGCTGCACGAGGTGCGCGCCCACCTTCACCACCGCCCACATCACGGCCGGGACCACGGTGAGGCGGTGCAGCCCGTCCGCCCGAAGGCTCGGCACGACGATCGCCAGGAACACCGTCGCGCTCAGGATCTGCGCGGTCACCGTGCCCCAGGCGCTGCCGCTGATCCCCCAGTCGAGCCCGAACACGAAGACGAGCTCGAGCACGACGTTCGAGGCGGTGGCGATGGCCAGCACGACGAACGGGCGCTTCGTGTCGGGGAGGCCGTAGAGGTAGCCGATGCAGGCGATCGTCAGGAACTGGAAGGGCACGCCAACGGCGCTCACCCGCAGATAGGTCACCCCCTGCGCGATCACCGCCGGGTCGTCACCGATGAGGTTCACGAGGAAGGTTGCGCCGACGGCGATCCCGGCGGCCACCGCCACGCCGATCCCGAGTGCCAGCCAGAGCGCCTGAAGCGCGTCCGTGGCCGCGCCGGCGAGGTCGCCGCGTCCGCGGCGCACAGCCACGCGCACCGTCGTGCCATACGACAGGAAGTTGAACACCCACACGAGCGTGTTGAGGACCGTGGACGCGAGCGCGAGGCCGCCGAGCGGCACGGTGCCGAGCCGGCCCACCACCGCTGTGTCCGTGAGCACGTAGATCGGCTCGACGAGCAGCGAACCGAGCGCGGGGATCGCGATCACGAGGATCCGGCGGTCGAGCGCGTCGAGTCCCCTCAGCCGTGTCCGCATACGCTCGTCAGCATGGCCGACACGCTGATCTGGGACGCGACCGGGATCGAGATCCACGAGGTGGTGGTGGGTCCGGTCGACAACAACGTGTTCGTGCTGCGCTGCACCGAGACGGGCGACGCCGTGCTGCTCGACGCCGCCAACGAGCACGAGCGCCTGCTCGAGCTGTGCGAGCACCTGGGTGTGCGTCGGGTGCTCGAGACGCACGGCCACTGGGATCACATCCAGGCCGTGCCACAGCTGCGCGACGCCGGCTACTCCGTGGGGGTGACCGCCGCCGACGCGGCGATGCTCCCGTCCTACGACGAGGTGCTCGATGACGAGTCGGTGATCGACGTC
Source organism: Microthrixaceae bacterium (assembly GCA_052390255.1). Classification (GTDB taxonomy): domain Bacteria; phylum Actinomycetota; class Acidimicrobiia; order Acidimicrobiales; family VFJN01; genus VFJN01. The sequence goes on along the minus strand of JBQTHC010000035.1, from coordinate 5,228 downwards.
GGACGGCTCCGGCTGCACACGATCGCCACACCGGGCCACACCCCCGGGTCGATGTGCTTCCTCGTCGAGGGCCACCCCGTGCTCTTCAGCGGCGACACGCTGTTCCCCGGGGGGCCGGGGAACACCAGCTACGAGGGCGGCGACTTCCCCACGATCATCGAGTCCGTGGACCGCAGGCTGTTCACCCTCGCGCCCGACACGCTCGTCCTCCCGGGCCACGGCAAGCCCACGACGATCGGGACCGAGCGCCCCCATCTCCAGGAGTGGATCGACCGGGGCTGGTAGGGCCCCACCCCTTTTCCACTATCGCCGTAGTGCTAATACACTGACGCCATGCCCCCGGAGGTCCCCCTGTTCCAGATCGAGGGCCTGCGCGTGCGCCCCGTCGCCACGCCGGACGGCCCGGAGATCCTCCGCGGCATCGATCTCGTGGTGGGAGCGGGCGAGGTGCACGCCCTGATGGGCCCCAACGGCTCGGGCAAGTCCACGCTCGCGTCGACGCTCCTGGCCTCCCCGGAGTACGAGGTCACCGCTGGTCGGCTCCTGTTCAAGGGCGACGACATCACCTCGTGGGACACGGAGATCCGCGGCAAGGCCGGCATGTTCCTCGCCTTCCAGTACCCCCAGCAGGTGCAGGGTGTGTCGGTCCTCAACTTCCTCCGTCAGGCGCTGTCGGCCCGCAAGGGGATCGACCTGTCGATGCTGGAGCTCCGCCTGTCGATCATGGAGTGGATGGAGCGGCTCGACATGGACCCGTCCTTCGCTGACCGGTTCCTGAACGAGGGCTTCTCCGGTGGCGAGAAGAAGCGCAACGAGATCCTCCAGATGGCGATCCTCGAACCCGAGATCGCGATCCTCGACGAGACCGACTCCGGTCTCGACATCGATGCGCTGAAGGTCGTCGCGCAGGGCGTGCAGGAGGTGCGCCGGGATCGCCCCGACCTCGGCGTCGTGGCGATCACGCTCTCCCAGCGCCTGCTCGACCACCTCGAGCCGGACGTGATCCACATCCTGATCGACGGCCGCATCGTCGACAGCGGCGGCCCCGAGCTCGCCGAGCGGCTCGAGCGCGACGGCTACGAGGCGTGGCGATGAGCGCACAGCTCGACGTCGCCGCCATCAAGAAGGACTTTCCGATCCTCGAGCGCGAGGTCCATGGCGGCCGGCTCGTCTACCTCGACTCCGCGAACACCTCGCAGAAGCCGCGGGCGGTGCTCGACGCGATGGCGCAGTACTACGAGCAGTCGAACGCCAACGTGCACCGCGGCACCTACCTCATCGCGGAGGAGGCCACAGCGGCGCTGGAGGGCGCCCGCGCCAAGGTGGCTCGGTTCATCGGCGCCGGCGCCCCACGCGAGGTCGTCTTCGCGAAGAACGCCACGGAGGCCCTGAACCTCGTGGCCAAGGCATGGGGGCGAGCGAACCTCCGAGCGGGAGACCCGGTGGTGCTCACCGAGCTCGAGCACCACGCCAACATCGTCCCCTGGCACCAGCTCGTCGAGGAGATCGGCATCGAGCTGCGTTGGATCCCCGTCGGCGACGACGGCCACCTCGACCTGCGGGACCTCGACCGTCTCGTGGACGGCGCTCGGATCGTGAGCTTCGCGGCGATGTCGAACGTGCTCGGCACGATCACCCCGGTCGGCGAGCTCGTGCGCGCCGCGCACGGGGCGGGCGCGATCGCTGTGATCGACGCGTCGCAGTTCGTGCCGCATGTTCCGACCGACGTGCGCGGATGGGGCGCCGACTTCGTCGCGTTCACCGGACACAAGATGTGCGGGCCGACCGGGATCGGCGTCCTCTGGGGCACCGAGGCGATCCTCGACGCCACGCCGCCGTTCCTCACCGGGGGCGAGATGATCCTCAACGTCACCAAGGAGGGCTTCACCGCCAACGAGCTGCCTTGGAAGTTCGAGGCCGGCACACCGCCGATCGCCGAGGCGGTCGGGCTCGGGGCGGCGGTCGACTACCTCAGCTCTCTCGGGATGGATGCCGTGCGAGCGCATGAGGTGGAGCTCACGGGCTACGCCCTGCGCCTGCTCCACGATCGCTTCGGCGACGACCTCGTGATCCACGGCCCGTCCGAGGCCGCCGGGCGCGGTGGCGTCATCTCCTTCACGTACCGCGACCTGCACCCACACGACCTCACGCAGGTCTTCGACGAGCACGGCGTGTGCGTGCGGGCCGGCCACCACTGCGCCAAGCCGCTGATGCGCGTCCTCGGTGCCGCAGCCACCGCTCGCGCCTCGCTCTACGTCTACAACGACGAGGCCGACGTCAACGCCCTCGCCGACGCAATCGCCGCCGCCGCCGACTTCTTCTCGCGCTGACCCGTCACACCCACCGGTAGGATCGCAACCCGCATGCCTGGCCTCGAAGACCTGTACCGAGAGATCATCCTCGACCACTACCGCTCGCCCCGGAACCGGGGCGAGCTGCCTGCGCCGCCCGCGACGCGCGTCGAGGGCTTCAACCCGCTGTGCGGCGACGAGATCGTCGTCTATGTCGACGTGAACGGTGACACCGTCAGCGACATCCGCATCGGCGGGCAGGGCTGCTCGATCAGCCAGTCGTCGGCCTCGATGATGTCGGCCGCGGTGAAGGGCAAGACACTCGAGGAGATCAAGGCGCTCACCCGCGCGTTCAAGGGGATGATGTCGATCCACGAGCAGACGCTCGACGGCGAGGACTCCGACGCGCCGATCGAGGTCGATCCCGAGGTGAAGCTGGGCGACCTCGAGGCCCTGCGCGGCGTCGTGAAGTTCCCCGTGCGGATCAAGTGCGCCACGCTGTCGTGGAACACGCTGCTCCAGGCGATCGACGAGCCCGCCGGAGATGGCTGAGGGCTAGCGCGCCGCCCCGTCCACCGCGTCGGCGAGCGCGAAACAGCGCTCCGTGATGCCACCCGCGGCGTGCGACGAGATGTCGATCACCACGCGGTTCCACGAGTTCGACCAGTCCGGGTGGTGGTCGAGCCGCTCGGCGGCGAGGGCCACTCGCGTCATGAAGCCGAACGCGGCGGCGAAGTCGTCAAACGTGAGCTCACGGTGCAGGGCGCCGGCGACGATCGACCACTCCGACCGCGCGGCGAGGCGCGCCGAGACGTCATCGGCGGGGAGAAGAGGGTCGGCCATCGCTCATGTGTACCCCCACTCAGGGCGTCAGGCGAGCGGGTCGGCGAAGGGATCGCCTGACGCCGTCCCGTTCGACGCCGCCGGTCCGTCCTCGCCGAAGGCGGCGTAGCCGGTGGACTCCAGCTCGACGGCGAGCTCCGGGCCGCCGCTCAGCTGGATGGCGCCGCGCGCCAGCACGTGGACATGGTCGGGGCGCAGCTCGTGGAGGAGGCGGCTGTAGTGCGTGATCGCGAGCACGCCGAGCCCAGTCTCGTTCGTGGCCTGCTCGATGCGACGCGAGCAGGCGCGGAGCGCGTCGACGTCGAGACCCGAGTCGAGCTCGTCGAGGATGGCGATCGCGGGACGCAGCACGCCCAGCTGGAGCGTCTCGTTGCGCTTCTTCTCGCCACCGGAGAGGTCGACGTTCATCGCGCGCAGCAGGAACTTGTCGTCGAAACCGATGCGCTCGGCCTCCGCGGTGATGAGTCCAGCCACCTCGGTCGCGTCCCGCCCCGACGCCCGGAACGCCGCCTCGAGCACGTCGAGCACGGGCACGCCCGGCACCTCGGTGGGGTACTGCATCGCGAGGTACAGCCCGGCATGAGCCCGCTCGAACGCAGTCATCGAGAGCACGTCGACGCCATCGAGGGTGACGGAGCCGCCGAGCACCTCATAGCCCGGGCGGCCCATGATCACGTGCGAGAGCGTCGACTTGCCGGAGCCGTTGGGCCCCATGATCGCGTGGACCTCACCGGAGCGGACGGTCAGGTCGATGCCCTTCAGGATCTCCTTGCCTGCCACGCCGGCGCGCAGGCCCGCGATCTCCAGGACGTGGTCGGCGGTCACGGGATCACCACCTCGATCTCGCCGTCGACGACGCGCGCCTCGTACACCGGCACCGGCTTCGTCGCCGGCAGCGACTCCGGCTCGCCCGTCTCGAGGGAGAACGCGCTGCCGTGCTTCCAGCACTCGATCTGCCGGTCCTCGCACAGCACCTCGCCCTCGGACAGGGAGATGTCCTGGTGGCTGCACACGTCGCCGATCGCGTAGACGTCGTCGTCGATCCGCACGACCGCGATGCGGTGGGCCCCGACCACGACCTGCCTCGCGGTTCCCGGCTTCAGGTCATCCAGCGGTCCGAGCCGCTCGACGGAACTCATGCAAGCACCGCCTCGAGCTTGGAGGCGACTGCCGCCTCGAGGCGCGTCCGGAGATCGGTCACGGGCAGCCGGTCGAACACCTCGGCGAAGAAGCCGGCGACGATGAGGCGCTCCGCTTCGCTCGTGGGAACGCCGCGGCTCTCGAGGTAGAAGCGCTGCTCCTCGTCGATCGGCCCCACGGCCGACGCGTGGCTGCAATGGACGTCGTTGTTCTCGATCATGAGGTTCGGGACCGACTCGGCCCATGCGTCGTCCGAGAGCTTGATGTTGCGGTTCGTCTGGAAGGCGTTGGTGCCGTGGGCGCCCGCGTCGACCTTGATGAGCCCGGTGTAGACGCTGCGCGACCGGTCGCTCACGGCCCCCTTGAACAGCAGGTTGCTCGTGGTGTCAGGCGCCACGTGCTCCTGGAACGTGCGGTAGTCGAGCGTCTGGTCACCGTCGCCGAAGTAGGCCGCCAGCAGGTCGCCGGAGGCGCCTCGACCCGACAGCCGGCAGGAAGTGCGCACCCGCGCGTAGTCGCCGCCGAACCCAGCGAGGCCCGCGGTGACCGTGGCCTGCGCGCCCGCGTCGATCTCGAGCGACGCGATCGACCAAGTGGCTCGATCGAGCAGCTGCACGCCGACGTAGCCCACGCGCGCCGCATCAGCGACCGAGATCTGGGTGACCGGCAGCAGCAATCCGGCCCCACCACCTTCGAACACTTCGAGGACGCGCACCTCGCTGTCGGCGCCGGCGCGCACCACGAGGCGAGGTGCGGCAGCCGCTGCATCGGCGGGCCCGACGTGACGCACGACGATCGGGTCCGCGACGGTGACGCCCGCAGGAACGTCGATCAGGATCGGGTCCGACGCGAGGGCGTGGTGGAGCCAGACGAGCGCGTCACCCTCGGCGGGGAGGTCGCCGAGGAGCGCCGCACCATTGTCGAGCTCGCGGGCCCGACCGACACGTGCTCGAC
>JBQTHC010000034.1:0-17990 GCA_052390255.1 Microthrixaceae bacterium | reverse complement strand
GGCCGCATGGCGGACGTGAGCGTTCACAGACGTTGGTTGGTGGGGCAAGCTTCGCCCGTGACGACCGACGCATGCCCCACCACCCCAACCTCGGCTGTGACCACCGAGTGGGACGCGGCAGTCGACGCGGTTGCGGGCGGGGCGTCGCCGGAGGTGGAGGCCCGATCGTTGGTCGCGCTGATGAGCGAGAAGGAGCGACGCGGCTGCCTCGATGGCGACCTCCCGTTCTGGACGGGGCTCGCCGACATGGGGACGGGCGGGTACCACCGCCGGCCCTTCCGGGCCGCTCAGGTCCCGCGCCTCGGGATCCCCGGCCTCGCCTTCAGCGACGGCCCCCGCGGCGTGGTCATCGGACCCGCGACCTGCTTTCCCGTGAGCATGGCGCGAGGCGCGACCTGGGACGTCGATCTCGAGGAGCGCATCGGCGAAGCGATCGGGCTGGAGCTTCGGGCTGTGGGAGCCGACCTCTACGGCGGGGTGTGCGTGAACGTCCTGCGCCACCCGGCGTGGGGTCGGGCGCAGGAGACCTACGGGGAGGATCCGCACCACGTCGGCGAGATGGGCGCCGCGCTCACCCGGGGCGTCCAGCGCCATGCCATGGCCACCGTGAAGCACTTCGCGTGCAACTCGATGGAGAACGCCCGCTTCAAGGTCGACGTGCAGGTGGACGACCAGACCCTGCACGAGGTGTTCCTCCCCCACTTCCGGCGCATCGTCGACGAAGGCGTCGCCTGCGTGATGAGCGCGTACAACTTCGTGAACGGCGAGCAGTGCGGCCAGAGCCACCACCTGCTGCGCGACATCCTGCGCGGGGAGTGGGGGTTCCGCGGCTTCGTGATCAGCGACTGGATCTTCGGCATGCGCGACGCCGGGCCATCGATCACCGCCGGGCTCGACGTCGAGATGCCCGCCCCGATGATGCGGCGCACACAGCTCGACGCTGCGCTCGCAGGCGCCGAGTGCACCTGGGACGACATCGACGCCTGCGTCACCAGGACCCTCGCCGCGCTCCTGCGCCATGCTGCATCCCCTGCCGGTCGGGCCGCTGCGCCTTCGCTGGAGGTCCTCGCCGACCCGCGCCACCGGGCGCTCGCCCGGGAGGCCGCGGCGGCGTCGGTGGTGCTCCTGCAGAACGAGGCGGTCGACGGCCAGCCGGTCCTTCCGCTGCGCGCCGACGCGACCGACGACGTCGCGGTCATCGGGCGGCTCGCGGACCTCCGCAACCTCGGCGACGGCGGCTCGAGCGACGTCTGGGCGCCAACTGCCGTCACCATTCTCGCCGGCCTCCGAGGGGCCCTGCCCGATGGGCACGTCTACTACGACGACGGCAGCGACCTCGAGCGTGCGGCCGCCACCGCCAGGGCCGCGGGCACGGCCGTGATCGTCGTCGGCTACACGAAGGACGACGAGGGCGAGTACATCGGCGACGAGGGGACGCGCCACCTGCGGATGCTCCTCCCCGGCGCCGACGATCCGGAGGAGGCCGCGGCCTTCGCCGCGGCGATCGCGGCGGAAGGCCCACCGGCGTCGCCGCCCGAGACGGTCGCGACGCGCACCGCCGGCGGCTTCGCCACCGGCGGCGACCGGGTCTCCCTGCGACTCGCCCCCCACGAGGAGGCGCTGATCCACACGGTCGCCGGGGCCAACCCCCGCTGCATCGTGCTCGTGGTCGGCGGAAGCGCGGTGATCATGGAGCCCTGGCGCCACGAGGTGCCCGCTGTCGCGGTCGTGTGGTACTCGGGGATGGAAGGCGGCCACGCGGTCGCCGACGTGCTCCTCGGGCACACAGAGCCCTCTGGGCGCCTGCCACTGTCGATCCCCACCGACGAGTCGCACCTGCCGCCCTTCGAGCGCGACGCGGCCCTGGTGACCTACGACGGCTGGCACGGCTACTGGCGGCTGGCACGGGACCGTCACGTTCCCGCGTTCCCGTTCGGCTTCGGCCTCGACTACACCTCCTGGGAGCTCTCGGGCGCCAGCCTGGAGCGCGACGGCGACGACCTGGTCATCGAGGTGACGGTCGCGAACACCGGGGATCGGGACGGGACCGACGTGCTGCAGGTCTACGGGGGGCGGCCAGCCGATCAGACCCGGCCGCCGCTGCGACTCGTTGCCTTCTCCCGCGTTGCGGTCGCCGCGGGAGCTCGCACGATCGTGCAGGTGCGGGTGCCGATCGCACGCCTCCAGGTGCGCGAGGCCGGGGCATGGACCCTCCCCGCCGGCACCTACCTCCTCAGGATCGCACGCCACAGCGGTGACCTCGATGCGTGCGACGTGGTTTGGGACCTCTGACCGGCGTTCTGTGGGCGCACCGGCACGGCATGCGTGCCCGCGCGCCCACAGATCGCGGGATGGGGGGCCCAAAACGGGGGTGACCCCGGCGCCAGACCAGCCGAGGCTGATCGGCGGCCGGGGCCACCAATCGGCCGAGGATCCACCAAGCGATCTTTGCGAGGGGTTAGCCTCGCGCTGATCACTCACATCGCCCGTCGGAGCCGAGGCTCTGGCGGGCGATGCCCGTTGTCGGCACGCACGCCGGAGCGTGCGAGCCGCCTCCCACCGGTCTGCAGCAGGTCTCCCCGCTGCCACCTTGTGGGCCGCTCCACCCGGAGGGCTCTCGCCTCCCGTGTCGAGCGGACGGTGGATGTCTCGTCCTCCCGCCTCGGGCGATCTCGGTGTGCTTCCGGCGGGTCTCCTGCTGCCGAAGCTGCAGGTCATCCTCCGGTCGCTCACCGCTCCGTTTCCGTTGCGGTATGGGCGACTCTGGACCCTCGGCACGAAGTCGTCAAGGGCTCATACGGAGATCCACAGGGTTGTCCACCAACCTTTTTCCTTTTCCCCAGAGTTGCGCGCGTTGTCCACGGGATGACCACAGGAACAACCACAGCCCACGCGCGAACAAGGGGGCGCACCGGGTGGTCGGTGCGCCCCCTCGCCATCGCGAGCGGTCAGTCTTGCGACCCGCCGTCGCCGCTCGCGTCGGGAGCGTCCACGTCCTCGTGTGAACCGTCGTCCACTGCCGAGTCGTCGACATCCTCGTGCTCGTCGTCAGCCTCGTCTGCCTCGTCGACCTCGGGTGCGTCCGGGGCCTCGTCAGCCTCCTCAGCCTCGTCGTCGGCCTCCGCCTCGTCGTCGCAGCCGTCATCCGTCGCGTCGACTTCATCGACCTCGTCATCCGTCGCGTCGACTTCGTCAGGCTCGTCGACCTCGTCGCAGCTGTCATCCGTCGAGTCGGCCTCGCTCAGGTCGCCTTGGTCGTCGTCGGGCACGTCGAGCTCGGGCGAATCGGTGGTGTCCGGTGCGTCGGTCTCCTCGTCGGCCGCGTCGTGTGCGCTCGGAGCCTCAGGGCTCGACACATCGCTCGACGCACTGGTCTGGCTCATGCTCAGCAGCCCGGGGTTGGCGCCGAGCGCCAGCCAGCCGAGCACCCCCAGCAGCCCCGCCACGATGGCCGCTGCCTTGGTGCGAAGGGGATTCCTCATGTGGTACTGCCTCCTGTGGTTCGGTAGCCCGGCTGGCCCCGGCTGGGGCCCCGTGGCGTTGCGCCCCCGCCTTGCAACGGGTTTGCCCTTTCGTCACCGGCTACATCGCCGCGAGGCACCACAAATGCACGGTGCTCCTGCGATTTTTCGGGGTTCGGCGTCGAAACCGAGCATTTTCGGGCCGCACATGCCATTGGACACGTGACGACGGAGCCACGATGGACGGATGCCGCGAGACGCGCAGCAGAGCGAAGCAGCCTGGGAGCTGGTCGAACGTGCCCGCGAGGGTGATCGAGCGGCGTTCGGGGAGCTGTTCGCGCTCCATCACCCTGCCGTGTTCCGTGTGGCCCGCGCCCGTCTTCCCCACGCCGCTGCCCAGGATGCGGCGGCGGAGACGTTCGCTCGAGCGTGGGTCGCGATCCCCCGGTACCGCCGCACGGGCGCACCGTTCGTCGCGTGGCTCTACGGCATCACCCGCAACGTCGTGGCCGACATGGCACGCCGGGGCGCTCGCACGGAGTCCCAGGCGCAACCCGACCTTCCGGCCGCAGACCCGTGGCGGTCCCGAGACGAGCGCCTCGACCTCCTCGCCGCGCTGGCCGACCTGCCCGAGGAGCAGCGGCGCGTGATCGAGCTCAAGTACCTCATCGGCCTCACCAACGACGAGGTCGCCGCCGCGCTCGGCAAGAAGCCCGGCGCGGTGAACGCACAGCAGTGGCGCGCGCTGCGGACGCTCGAGCGGATGCTGGGTGAACGATGACCCGCCACCTCGATGCCGACCTGGCCAGGTGGGAGGCCGGCGCGCTCTCCTCCGACGACCTCGCCCGCACACACCCCGACGTCGACGTCCCGGCCCTCGTCGAGCTCCATCAGCGGATGGTGGCGCTCACCGAGCTGCCGACCCCGGATGTGGCTGCCGCGTGGGCAGCGGTCGCACCCGGCCTTGCTGACCGTGCGGCACCGAGGCGGCGCCACCTCCGCCGCTCGGTCGTCGCCGGCGTCCTGGCCGGCTCCCTGGCGGTGCCGACGCTTGCGTACGCCGCCGCGCCTGACGCGGTTCGAGAGACCGTCCGAAAGGCCGTGGACCTGCTGCCCGGCGTGGGGAGCAGCTCACCTGCCGAGGCCCCGGTCGATGCACCCGAGCCCGCCGACGAGCCCAACCGGCCCGTGGACGACTCCCAGGGGCCAGACGACGACGGCACGACCACCACGACCACCCATGACGACGGCGCGGACGACGCTCCGGAGGTCACCGAACCCGACAGCGACGAATCGAGCGGTGAAGGGTCGGGCCACGACACGGAACGCGAGAGCCCCGCCTCGGAGTCCTCCACCACGACCACGACCATCCCCGAGTCCCCAGACTCCCCCGACTGAGGCGAAGGCCCGACTGAGGCGAAGGCCCGACTGACGCGAAGGCCCGACTGACGCGAAGGGGCCGGTGTCCGATCGGACGACCAGCCCCTGGCTCGTGCGGTCGAGAGGACTTGAACCTCCACGGGATTACTCCCACAGCGACCTCAACGCTGCGCGTCTGCCAGTTCCGCCACGACCGCTCGTGGAGTTCGGCAGTGTACCGGCGGCGTTCAGACCGGGCGAACCCGTCAGCGTGCGTCAGGAATCGGGCGTGAGCGAGATCTGTGACCAGTCGACCGAGCCGTCAACGCGATGCGCGAAGCCCTTCACCCGATCGCCGAGGATCGCCTGGATCCGGAACTGTGCGATCGGGACGACCGGGGCATCGGTGAGCACGCGCCGTTCGACATCCGCCCATTGCTTCGCCTGTGTCGCCGCGCTCGTGGTCGCCCGCGCCGCCGCGAGCGCGGCGTCGACGCTGTCCACGCCGTACCCCGTGAGGTTGTCGTTCGCGACCGAGCCGAACAGCGGCGCAAGATAGGCGTCGGCTGAGGCGTACCCGCCGATCCATCCGAAGCTGAAGAGCGCCTGCTGACCGGAGACCACGAAGCGCTTGTAGTCGGCCAGCGGCTTGGGACGCAGCGTCGTGGGAATCCCCACCGCGCGCAGCTGCTTCGACACGAGACCGGCCATCGCGGCCTGGGCAGGCGACTGATCGAAGTCGATCGGGATCGTGGGGACCTTGCCGTCGGGGTACGCCTTCGCCACGAGCGCCTTCGCACGAGCCACGTCGTGGGCACACGACGTGCACCGATCGGAGTCCCTGCCCGGCACGCCCTCAGGCACGATCGTGGTGAGCGGGTCGGCGAGATCGGCGTAGACCGCCCGCACGATCGCTGACCGATCGATCGCGGCCACGATCGCCTGACGCAGCTCGAGCTTGTCGAGGCCCGGTGTGGTGAGGCGCATCCCGAAGTACAGCTCCGCGTGGAACGGGGAGAAGGCGGCGTCACCGTGTGCCTCGACGGCCTGGTCGTATCGCTCGACGGGGACGAGCGCCCAGTCGACCCGCCCCTTGTCGAAGGCGTCATACGCGCCGGACGCGTCGCGGTACGAGCGCAGCTCCACGGAGTCGAGGTGCCCCACCGTGCCCCCAAGCCGGCCGAGCGTCAGGACCGAGCGCTTCGCGGAGCGGACCTCCCACCCGCCCGACAGCACGAGGTCGTTCAGGTCGCCCCCCGGCGCCGCAGCGGCCGTGAGCGACGCCGCGTCGACGACGCCGTACACAGGGCTGGCCAGGACCGTCGGGAGCACGGACAGCGGGGCGTCCAGATCGATGCGGACGCTGGTCGCGCTCGGAGCCGACAGGCCCGACAGGCGGTCGGCCGTGCCGTCCACGAACGCGCGGAAGCCCTTGATCGACTCGAGCCGCAGCGCCGCCAGGGACGAGTCGCCGCCCTTGGCGACGCGCTCGAGCGAGGCGATCACCAGCGCCGCAGTCACCGGACGACCGTCGGAGCGCTCTGCATCCGGATCCAACGTGAACGTCCAGGAGGTGAGGGTCTTGTTCGGCGTCCACTTCGACGCGAGAGCGGGGGTGGCGAGGCCCCGCGCATCGAGCGCGGTGAGCCCGTCGTAGAGCAGGTCGAGCACCATGAGATCCGTGGGCGAACCGAGACTGGACGCAGCGGGATCGGGTTCGATCGGCCCTTCGAGTCCGAGGCGCAGCGTGCCACCGTCGACCACCGCGCCCGTGGTGTCGGGTTCGGGGTTGCCGCCCCCGGTGCACGCGGCGAGCGTCGCGAGGGCGATGACGAGGGCGCCGACGACTCTGGGCCCGCGCCGTGCGGCTCGCATCAGGTCAGTCGAGCAGGAACGCGAGGCCGGTCGTGGTGAAGACGAAGATCAGGGCAACCACGACCGTGATGCGGTCGAGGTTGCGCTCGGCGGCGGCTGAGCCGAGCGCCGTGGTCCCGACGGAGCCGCCGAACATGTCGGAGAGCCCGCCGCCCTTGCCGCTGTGCAGCAGCACGAGCCCCACCAGCAGGCTCGAGACGATGAGGTGGATCCCGATCACGAGGTTGGTGAGCACCGGGTGAGACTCCTGCGATGGACGGCCGGGGTGGCCCGGCAACGCTACCAGGGGCTGCTCGCGGACCTGAAGGCGGTCAGACCACCTCACGCCGGGCCGCAAAGTGGCAGGCGACCGGGTGGCCGACGTCTCGCGGCTCGAGCGCCGGCTCCTGATCGATGCACGGCGACGTGTCGACGCCCGCCGCATCGAGCTCGACCTTCTTCCAGCAGCGCGTGCGGAACCGGCAGCCCGACGGCGGGTCCGCTGGAGACGGCACGTCGCCCTGCAGGATGATCCGAGTACGCGCCTTCTCCCGCCTGGGGTCCGGGAGGGGCACGGCCGACAGGAGCGCCTGCGTGTACGGGTGGCCCGGGCTGCCGTAGATCTCGTCGCGCATCCCCTGCTCGACGATCTTGCCGAGGTACATCACGGCGACACGATCGGCGATGTGGCGCACGACGGAGAGGTCGTGCGCGATGAAGACGTACGCGAGGCCGAGCTCGAGCTGCAGCTTCTCGAGGAGGTTCACGATGCCGGCCTGGATCGACACGTCGAGCGCAGAGACGGGCTCGTCGAGCACGATCAGCTCGGGTTCCAGCGCGAGCGCGCGCGCGATGCCGACGCGCTGGCGCTGCCCGCCGGAGAACTCGTGCGGGAAGCGGTTCGCGTGCTCTGGCGACAGACCGACGATCGTGAGCAGCTCGTGGACCCGCGCGCCGATCTGGTCGTCCTTCCAGCCGAAGTGGACCTTCAGCGGTTCGGCGAGGGTGGCTCCGACGGTCTTGCGCGGGTTGAGCGATGCGTACGGGTCCTGGAAGACGATCTGAAACCGACGGCGCATCCGGGCGAGCTCGCCACCGCGCAGGTGCGTCAGTGACCGCCCGTCGAAGTGGACGTCCCCCGCAGTGGGACGGATCAGATTGAGCAGGAGCCGGCCGGTCGTGGACTTCCCGCACCCGGACTCCCCCACCAGCCCGAGGCTCTCGCCACGGCTCACCTCGAGTGACACGCCGGCCACCGCCGACACCGTTCCCACGGCGCGCCCCAGCAAGCCTCCCCGGATGGGGAAGTCCTTGACGAGATCGGTGGCCACCAGGAGCGGGCCGGCAGCCACGCTGCCCGCGCCGCTCACGACTCGCCGCCCGCGTCGACCTCGAGGAGCTCGCTCGTCTCGAGCAGCTCGCTGGTCTCCACGCCTGCCCGCAGCACCTCGACGTCCACCCCGTCGAGTGTCTCCGCGTAGTGGCACGCCGCGCGATGTGCGTCGCCACCGACGAGACGCAGCTCGGGGACGCTTGTGTCACACAGCCCGGGCACCTGAGCGAACCGACACCGCGGGTGGAAGGCACAGCCCGAGGGCAGGCGGATGAGTGACGGAGGCGCACCCTTGATCGGGACCAAGGGCTCGTCGCCGACGTCGTCGAGGCGCGGCAGGCTCGCGAGGAGGCCCAGCGAGTATGGGTGGCGCGTCTCGTAGAAGATCTCGGTGGTGGTGCCCATCTCCACCTGTCGGCCGCCGTACATGACCATCACGTGATCGGCGAGGCCGGCGACGACGCCGAGATCGTGCGTGATGAGGATGATCGCGGACTCGATCTCGTCTTTGATCCCGATCAGCACCTCGAGGACCTGGGCCTGGACCGTCACGTCGAGGGCCGTGGTGGGTTCGTCGGCGATGAGGAGGTCGGGCTTGCACGTGATCGCCATGGCGATCATGGCCCGCTGCCGCATCCCGCCCGAGAACTCGTGCGGGTACATCTTCGAGCGCTTGCGGGCCTCCGGGATGCCGACGAGGTCGAGCATCTCGATCGCGCGCTCGAGGGCCTGGCGCTTGTTGAGCCCTTCGTGCACCCGAGCCATCTCACCGATCTGACGGCCGACGGTGTGCACCGGGTTCAGGGCGGTCAGTGGGTCCTGGAAGATCATCGCGATCTCGCCACCGCGCACCTTGCGGCGCTCCTCCTCGCCCAGCGTCAAGAGGTCGCGACCGCGCCAGATGATCTCGCCCCGATCGACCACCACCGAGGGGATCAGCCCGAGGATCGTCATCGCGGTGACCGACTTGCCTGAGCCCGACTCACCCACGATCGCGAAGACCTCACCACGGTGGACGTCGAACGACACGCCATCAACGGCCTGGACGATGCCATCGTCGGTGTCGAAGTGGGCGTGGAGGTCCCGGACCGAGAGGAGCACCTCAGGTCCGCCCGGCGTGGTGAAGGTCACTTGAGCTTCGGGTCCAATGCGTCTCGGAGGCCGTCGCCGATGAACACGAAGGCGAGGACCGTGATGAAGATCGCCACGCCGGGGAAGAAGAGGATGTGTGGCGCGGTGGTGAGGAGGCCGTCGCCATTGGCCACCATCAGTCCCCACGCCGGCGTGGGATCGGTGGGGCCGACACCGAGGAACGACAGCGCCGCCTCCGAAAGGATCACGCCCCCGACGGCGATCGTGCCGTAGACGATGATCGGCTGCAGCGCGTTCGGAAGGATGTGTCGGAACATGATCCGCGAGCGGGAGTACCCGAGGGCCGTGGCGGCCTCGACGTACTCGAGCTGCTTGAGTGACAGGAAGCTGGACCGAACGATCCGGCAGATGCCGAGCCAACCGGTGAAGCCCAGGACGAGGATCACCGTGTTCTCGCTGCGACCGAGCACCGAGGCGATGGCGACGGCGAGGACGATGTAGGGGATCGCAAGGAAGACGTCGGTGAGGCGCATGATCAAGGTGTCGAGGATGCCGCCGAAGAACCCAGCGATCGCCCCGAGCAGCAGCCCGATGATCAGCGCGATCGAGGTGGCTGCGATGCCGATCTTGAGCGAGACCCGAGAGCCGAACACGACCCGGCTGAAGACATCTCGCCCGATCGTGTCCGTGCCGAACCAGTGCGCTCCCGAGGGCCCTTCGCGATAGTGCCCGGTGGAGCGCTCGGTGATGCTGAACGGCGCGATCAGCGGCGCGAACACAGCGGTCAAGACGAGGACGATCAGGATGCCCAGGCCGACCATCGCGAGGCGGTTGCGCTTGAACCGCCGCCACACGTCCTTGCGCAGCGGCCGCGCCACTGCGACATCGCCGAGGCCCGGTTCGAGTCCACCGATGCCGCCCATGGCGCCTGACGAGTCGATCGTGCTCACTGGTGCACCCGTCGGGATGCACACAGTGAGCGATCGGCACTTCGTGCCGGACAGAGCACTGTGCTAATGGTGCGCTCGCTGCGCTCGCTCATGGGTGCACCCTTCGGGATGCACACAGTGAGCGATCGGCACTTCGTGCCGGACAGAGCACTGTGCTGATGGTTCGCTCGCTGCGCTCGCTCATGCCGCCTCGCCCTGACCGAGGCGGATGCGCGGGTCGAACCACGCGTACGAGAGGTCGACCAGGAGGTTGATCACGGAGTACGCGACGACGACGGCAAGCGTGAGCCCGAGCGTGATCGGAAGGTCGCGCTTGACCACCGACTGTGCGATCGCCGAGCCGAGACCGGGCCACGAGAACACCGACTCGGTGAGCACCGCCGAGCCGATCACGGTGCCGAAGTCGATGCCGATCAGCGTGACGACGGGCAGCATCGCGTTCCGGAGGCCGTGACGCGCGACCACGTCGCGCTCGCGCAGGCCCTTCGCGCGCGCGGTGCGCATGTAGTCGGCCCGCATCACCTCGAGCATCGACCCGCGCGTCATGCGAGCCGCGAGCGCGGTGGAGACCGACGCCAGCGTGACCGCCGGCAGGACGAGGTAGCGCCACTGCTCCCCCGTCGGAAGGAAGGAGAACGCCCAGCTGTCGGGGCCGAGGCGTGAGGTGCGCAGTGCTAGCCACTCGGGCCAGTCCTGCTTGTTGGGGATCACCGCGAAGCCGTATTGCAGGATGAACCCGAGGACGAACACCGGCACGGCAGACGCAGCTGCGGTGAGGATCGTGGTGAGCCGATCGGCGAGCGAGTAGCGCCGGATGGCCGACAGGAGCCCGACGGCGATGCCCACGATCACCTCGAGGAGGATCGCCCAGATCGACAGCCGCAGGCTGTTGACCGCCTTCTCACCGAGGATGTCGTTGACGCTGCGGTTCGTCTTGAAGGAGTCACCGAGGTCCCAGCGGATCGTGCGGCCCCAGTAGTCCTTGAACTGGGTGAGCAGCGGGTCGTTGAACCCGTAGCGCTCGTTCACCTGTGCGATGCGGATCGGGTCAGGGTTCCGTTCCGCGCCACCCGCGATCAAGGTTGCTGGGTCACCCGGCAGCGTGAAGAAGAGGAAGAACAGGAACGACAGCGCAAAGAAGACCGTCGGGATGATGAGGAGGATGCGACGGACGACGTAGCCGGTCATGCGGTTCCCGAACGAGGTGGTCTGGGGGGTGCGGACGCACCCCCCAGACCACCCGTGTCA
Source organism: Microthrixaceae bacterium (assembly GCA_052390255.1). GTDB lineage: Bacteria > Actinomycetota > Acidimicrobiia > Acidimicrobiales > VFJN01 > VFJN01. The sequence goes on along the minus strand of JBQTHC010000034.1, from coordinate 6,693 downwards.
CGGGCGAGCGTCACGCCGCGAGGCGGACCTGCTCCCACAGGATCAGACCGAAGTTGGTCTGCGGGAAGCTCGCGACGCGGTCCTTGCTGTAGACGTAGTCGCCCCGGTACCAGTTGATCGGCACGGCCATCGTCTGCTCGTTGAGCAGGACGTTCTCCGCGTCCTGGAACAGCTGCGCCTGCTTGTCCTTGTCGGTCGTCTGCTTGGCCTCGTCCACGAGCCCATCGAACTTGTCGTTGATGAACCCGAAGTTGTTGCCACCGATCGACTTGGAGTGGAACAGGTCGAACATGAAGTTGTCGTAGGTCGGGTAGTCGGCAAACCAGCCGGCCCGGCACATGATGCAGGCGCCGTCGGCGAGGTCGGAGAAGTAGGTCTCCCCGTCCTTCGGATCGGCCACCGCCTGGATCCCGATCGCCTTCAGGTTGTCCACGACGATCGCGACGACGTCCTCATGGCCGGCGTCGGCGTTGAACTGGATCTTCAGCGGCGCTGCCTGCGAGTTGCCATCGGCCTTCCACTCGTCGAAGAGCTTCTGCGCTCCAGCTTCGTCGTAGGTGCAGTACTCGCAGAGGTCCGGCTTGAACCCGGGGATGCCCGCAGGCGTGATGCCCGTCGAGGTCGTGCGGCTCCCGTCGTAGACGGCGTCGTTGATCTCGTCGCGGTTGATGGCCATCGAGATCGCCTGACGCAGCTTGAGGTTCTCGTCGCCACCGATTTCCGGTGCACGCTGGTTGAACACGTAGTGGTACGAGCCGAGGATCGACACGTCGAGCGTGCTGCCGAGCGTGTCATCGGCCTGGATGGCCGCGACCTGCGCCGGCGGGACGTTGGCGTTGTCGCCCTCGCCTGCCTGGAACGAGTTGAAGGACGTGTCGGGGTCGGCGGTCACCTTGAAGGTGATCGAGTCGAGCCGCTCTGGCCACTTGTCGCCGTTGTAGTCGCCGTCGTAGGCGTCGTTCTTGACGAGCTTGACCTCCTGGTCGTTCCGGGCGGCAGCCATCTTGTACGGGCCGTTGCCGAACATGACCTGGTTCTCCCAGTCCATGCCTGCGGCGACGGCTTCCTTCGGCGTCGGCATGAACAGCTGGAAGCCAGCCACCGCGTCGAAGTTGGAGTACGGCGCGTCAAGGGTGACCGTGAGGGTCATCGCCTCGTCGTCGATGGCCACGCCACTGATCGTCTTGGCGCTGCCGTCGAGGCGCTCGGTACCGCCATCGATGAAGCCGATGAGGTAGCTGTAGTCGCCGGCGAGGTCAGCCGCACGCTCCCACGAGCGCTGGAACGTGCTCGGGAGGATCTCCTCACCGCTCGCGAAGGTCTGGCCCTTGCCGATCTCGAAGGTCCAGACGCTGGCGTCCTCGTTCGAGGAGATCTTGGTCGCCACGTCGGGGACGATCTTCGGGTTCGCCGGATCGGTGGCGTCGATGTCCGTCAAGCCGTCGAACATCGGGTTGACGATCTGGTAGCCGTCAAGCGTCGAGTTCAGCGCGGGGTCGAGGTGCTCGAGCGGAGAGCCGACGATCGTGCCGAGGTCGGTGAAATCGCCACCGGCGACTCCCGGAAGCGTCGTGGTGGTTCCGTCTGTTCCCTGCGGGGTGCTGTCGGATCCGCACGCGGCGGCGACGAGCGAGAGCCCGAGGGAAAGGGCAAGGAGCTTCAGGCCCCTGCGCTTGAGTCTCACGTGGTGGACCTCCTGGTGACATGGGCTGGATGCCGAGGAGATCCGGGCGGACCCGTGCCCCCGAACGGCGGGCGAACACCGGAAGGGACCTGACGGCCCAGGCGGCGGACGAAGATCGACCGTAGCAGTCGCTTCGCGCCAACACAGGGACTCAGAGCCGGTACTGGACGATCCGCGCGAAGTCGTCGGCCTCCAGGCTCGCGCCACCGACCAGCGCCCCGTCGATGTCCGGCTGCGCCATCAGCTCTGCGGCGTTGGTCGGCTTGACGGACCCGCCGTACTGGATGCGCACACCGCCCGCCGTGTCGGCCCCGAACCGGCCGGCCACGACGGCGCGCACGACCGCGCACACGGCCTGCGCGTCCTCGCTGCTCGCGGTTCTGCCCGTGCCGATCGCCCAGATCGGCTCGTACGCGATCACCAGCGAAGCGACCTGCTCCCCCGTCAGCCCCGCGAGTCCGGCCTCCACCTGGCGAGTCACCTTCGCCTCGGTGTCGCCCGCCTCGCGCTCGTCGAGGGTCTCGCCACAGCACAGGATCGGCGTCATCCCGGTCCGCAGGATCGCAGCCACCTTCGCGTTGACGGCCTCGTCGGTCTCCGCGAAGAGCTCCCGTCGCTCCGAGTGGCCGGCGATCACGTACTGCACGTCGAGCTTCGCGAGCATCGACGCGGAGACCTCCCCTGTGAAGGCGCCCTTGTCCTCGTGGTGGCAGTGCTGCGCCCCGAGCGCGATCGGGATGACCTCCTTCTCGCTCATGAAGTACGTCTGCACGGTGCGCAGGTCCGTGAAGGGCGGGTGCACCGACACGTCGACCGCGGCGTGGTCGTCCGCGGTGAGCAGATAGCTCAGCTTCTGGACGAGCTGCAACGCCTCGAAGTGGTTGTGGTGCATCTTCCAGTTGCCGCTGATGAGTGGCTTACGTGCCATTCAGTTCCCTTCTCCTGTGGGCGTCAGAGCACGTCATGCGTGCCGTGGCGCGCCCACAGATCACGTGGACTGCTGCTGTCGAAGTGCCGCGAGGCCGGGAAGGTCGCCTTGCTCGAGCAGCTCGAGCGAGGCACCGCCGCCGGTGCTGATGTGGTCGATCTTGGCCGCGAGCCCGAACTGGGCCACCGCGGCGGCCGAGTCGCCACCGCCGACCACCGTGAACGCGCTGGTCTCGGCGACCGCCTCGGCCACCGTCCGCGTGCCGCCCGCGAACCTGGGGTCCTCGAACACGCCCATCGGTCCGTTCCAGAACACCGTGCGGGCCTCGAGGATGATGTCGCCGAACTCCGCGGCGGTCCCCGGGCCGATGTCGAGGCCACGCCAGCCGTCGGGGATCGACGTGCCGAGCTGCCGCACCTCCCCGCCAGCCGAGGGGTCACCGATCACGCCGCCGGGGCCCAGTGCGGTGACATCGGACGGCAGCCGGATCGCCGCACCCCGATCGAGCAGTGCTCGACAGGTGGCGACCATGTCGTCCTCGCAGAGCGAATCGCCCACGGGACGGCCCTGTGCCGCCAAGAACGTGAAGCACATGCCGCCGCCGATGAGCAGCTCGTCGGCCACCGCGAGGAGCGCGTCGATCACCTTCAGCTTGTCGCTCACCTTCGAGCCGCCGAGCACGGCGACGAACGGGCGCGACGGCCGTTCGCGCAGGTCCAGCAGCACCTCCACCTCCCGCGCCAGGAGACGGCCGGCTGCGCTGGGGAGGTGCTGTGGGGGGCCGACGATCGAGGCGTGGGCGCGGTGGGACGCACCGAACGCGTCGTTGACATAGGCGTCGAACCCCTCGACGAGGGCCGCAGCGAACGCCGGGTCGTTGCCCTCCTCACCCGGGTCGAAGCGAAGGTTCTCCAGGAGCTCGACACCGGGCGCGAGCTGCCCGAGACGTTCCCTGACCGGCGTGAGGCTGAACCGCGGGTCCGGCGCGCCCTTGGGCCGCCCGAAGTGCGTGCACGCGACCACGGTGGCACCCTGGGCCTGGAGCCATTCGATCGTGGGCAGCGCAGCCCGGATGCGCAGGTCGTCGGTGATCGTGCCGTCGTGGACGGGCACGTTGAAGTCGGCGCGCAGCAGGACCCGCTTGCCCGCGAGGGGCGGGAGGTCCTCCAGGACGGGGACCCGAGACATCGACTGGCTATCCCTTGAGCTTCGCGCCGGTGATCTCGATGAGATCGACCAGGCGGTTGGAGTAGCCCCACTCGTTGTCGTACCAGCCCATGACCTTCACGAGGTTGCCGATCGCCATCGTGATCGGCGCGTCGAAGGTGCACGATGCCGGGGAGCCCACGATGTCGCTGCTCACGATCGGTGCCTCGTTGTAGACGAGCACCTTCGACAGCGGCCCGGTCGACGCCGCCGCGGCGAAGGCTGCGTTGACCTCGTCCACGGTGACGTCCCGATCGAGGATGGCGGTGAAGTCCGTGATCGACCCGTCCGGCACGGGGACCCGCAGGGAGGTGCCGTCGAGCCGGCCCTTCATCGCCTCGAGCACGAGGCTGGTCGCCCGCGCCGCTCCGGTGCTGCTCGGGATGATGTTGATCGCCGCCGCGCGCGCCTCGCGGAGGTCCTTCGACGGCCCGTCGACCACCGACTGGGTGCCGGTGTAGGCGTGGACCGTGGTCATCAGGCCACGCTCCACACCAAAGGCGTCATCGAGCACCTTCACCATCGGGACGAAGCAGTTTGTGGTGCACGACGCGTTCGAGACGACCTTGTGCTGCGCAGGGTCGAAGGTGTCGTCGTTCACGCCCACGACGAAGGTGGCGTCGGCGCCGGCCGAGGGGGCCGACACGATCACGAAGGGCGCGCCCGCGTCGATGTGCATGGCTGCCTGCTCACGGCTGGAGAAGATGCCCGTCGACTCGATGACCATGTCGACGCCGAGGTCGCCCCAGGGCAGCGCCTTCGGGTCGCGCTCAGCGAGGATCTGGAGCTCCTTGCCGTCGACCCGGATGCCGCTGTCGGTCGCCGAGATGTCGGCGTCCCAGGTGCCGAGGATCGAGTCGTACCGCATCAGGTGCGCCATCAGCTCCTTGGAGCCCAGGTCGTTCGCGGCGACGAACTCGATGTCGGCGCCCCGCTGCGTGGCGGCCCGGAAGAAGTTGCGGCCGATCCGGCCGAAGCCGTTGATGCCGACGCGGATGGTCATCGCGAGGTGCTCCTGGGGTCGATGGTCAACTCCGGCCATCCGAGCAGATCGGCCCGCTCGGTTCCAGTCCGGGCCGGGCTCGTGCCTCGCTTCAGCGCACGAGCGCCCGGATGGCCGCTCCGAGCTTGTGCGGGTCATGCAGGAGCCCGTTCGGCGTCGCGACGTCGGCCTCGACGACCCTCGTGTCGAGCTCGCCGCGAGGCAGCGAGCCGGGCTGGAGCAGCGTGACGTCGGGGTGGACGCCGTGACGATGCAGCGCGTCGAGGTGGGAGGCGAGGTCGTAGCCGGCGGTCTCGGTGGTGTCGGCGCGGAGGTTCGCGATGTAGGCGACGGGCACCATCACGTCGGCGAGCGCCTTGCGGATGTCGCCGACGACAGCCGCTGCGAGGACGCTCGTGTACAGGGAGCCGGGGCCGAGCACCACGAGGTCGGCCGCGCGGATCGCCTCGATCGACAACGGCGACGCAGCGGTGCACGACGGTGCGACCCAGACCTCCGCGAGCTCCGCCGTGTTCGCCACGGCGACCTGTCCTTCGACGACCGCGCCGTGGATGGTGCGGCCGTGGAGAACGATCGCGTCGTCGGTCACCGGGACGACGCGGGCGCGGTGGCGGTCGATCCGGAACCCCCGCGCCACCTCGTCGCACGCCGACTGGAGGTCGCCGAGCTCCTCGGTGAGCGCCAGCAGCACGAGGTTCCCCACGGCGTGCCCCGCGAGCTCACCCGCGTCGAAGCGGCGCTCGAGCACGCGCGTCCACACGTCGTCTGGGTCGGCGAGCGCGCTGAGGCAGCGACGAACGTCGCCGAGCGCGGGCACGTCCCAGGACTCGCGCAGGCGACCGGTGGATCCGCCGTCGTCGGCGGTGGAGACGACAGCCGTGACGTGCGATGCCCAGCCGGCCACCGCGCGCAGGGTGACCGCGAGGCCGTGGCCGCCACCGATCGCGACGACGCGCGGGGCATGCACGGGCGCGGTCATGTCCCCCTCACTTGCCCAGATCCCGGTGCAGGACCGACGGCGCGAACCCGCGGTCTCGCAGTGCGGCTGCGACCGCCTCGGCGATCACGATCGAGCGGTGGCGTCCGCCCGTGCAGCCGAACGCCACGGTGAGGTACGACTTTCCCTCGGCGACGTACGCGGGCAGCAGCAGACCGAGGAGATCATCGAGGCGGACAAGGAGCTCCCGCGCCTCGGGCTGGTCGAGCACGTAGGCGCGCACCGCGTCGTCGAGGCCCGTCAGCGGGCGAAGCTCGTCGATCCAGTGCGGGTTCGGCAGGAAGCGGCAGTCGAGGACGATGTCGACGTCGAGGGGCAGCCCGTGCTTGTAGCCGAAGGACACCACGCGCGTCTGCATCCCGGTGTCGGGGGTGTCGTCGCCGAAGAGCCCGACGATCCGGTCGTGGAGCTCGTGCACGTTGAGCTCCGACGTGTCGACCACGACGTCGGCGGTGGCCTTGACGGGCTCCAGCAGCGAGCGCTCGCGCTCGATCGCCTCAGGCAGGCCCTCCCCTGGGACGAGCAGCGGGTGACGCCGGCGCGTTCCCTCGTAGCGCCGGACGAGCACGTCGGTGGTGGCGTCGAGGAACACCTGGCGCACGCGACCGCCCGAGGCGCGCAGGCTCGCCAGCGCGGGCATGAGGTCGGCCTGGTGCGCACCGACACCCACGACGAGCGCGACCCGCGGGGTGGACGAGCCCGGCTGGCGGACGAGCTCGACCACCTTCGGGATGAGCTCCGCCGGGAGGTTGTCGATCACGAACCACCCGAGATCCTCGAGGTCGTCCGCGGCTTGGGACCGACCCGCGCCCGACAGGCCGGAGATCACGACGAACTCGCTCACTGGTGCACCCTTCGGGATGCACACAGTGAGC
>JBQTHC010000033.1:0-13413 GCA_052390255.1 Microthrixaceae bacterium | reverse complement strand
TCTACTCCATCGAGGACCTGAAGCAGCTCATCCACGACCTGAAGAACTCGAACCCGCGCGCCCGTGTGCACGTGAAGCTGGTGGCCGAGGTGGGCGTGGGCACGGTGGCCGCCGGCGTCTCGAAGGCCAAGGCCGACGTGGTGCTCATCTCCGGCCACGACGGCGGCACCGGCGCCAGTCCGCTCAACTCGCTCAAGCACGCTGGCGCGCCCTGGGAGCTCGGCCTCGCGGAGACCCAGCAGACCCTCCTGCTCAACGGCCTGCGCGATCGCATCGTCGTGCAGACCGACGGGCAGCTGAAGACGGGGCGCGACGTGCTCATCGCCGCGCTGCTCGGTGCCGAGGAGTTCGGCTTCGCCACCGCACCGCTCGTCGTGTCGGGCTGCATCATGATGCGCGTCTGCCACCTCGACACATGTCCGGTGGGGGTCGCTACGCAGAACCCTGAGCTGCGGGAGCGCTTCAGCGGGAAGCCCGAGTTCGTCGAGACGTTCTTCGAGTACATCGCCGAGGAGGTGCGCGAGCTCCTCGCCACGCTCGGGTTCCGCACGATGGCCGAGGCGATCGGTCACGTCGAGGTGCTCGACACCCGGCCCGCCGTGGAGCACTGGAAGGCGAGCGGGCTCGACCTGTCGCCGATCCTGCACCAGCCCGACACGCCGTTCGGCCAGGACCTGCACTGCACGACCGAACAGGATCACGGACTCGAGCACGCGCTCGACAACGAGCTCATCCGGCTCGCTGCACCCGCACTCGACCGTGGCGAGCGCGTGCAGATCGACCTGCCCATCCAGAACGTCAACCGCACGGTCGGCACGATGCTCGGCAACGCCGTGACCACCCGGCACGGCGGCGAGGCCTTGCCCGACGACACGATCCACGTCCGTCTCAGGGGCTCGGCCGGACAGAGCTTCGGCGCCTTCGTCCCGCGGGGCATCACGCTGAGCCTGGAGGGCGACGCGAACGACTACCTGGGCAAGGGCCTGTCCGGAGGACGCCTCATCGTGCGGCCACCGACGGACTCGCACCCGACCTTCGTCCCCGAGCACAACATCATTGCCGGCAACGTCATGCTCTACGGCGCGACGAGCGGGGAGGCGTTCGTGCGCGGGATCGTGGGCGAGCGGTTCTGCGTGCGCAACTCGGGTGCGATCGCGGTCGTCGAAGGCGTGGGTGACCACGGCTGCGAGTACATGACTGGCGGCCGCGCAGTGGTGCTCGGGCCCACGGGTCGCAACTTCGGCGCGGGCATGTCCGGCGGGATCGCCTATGTGTACGACCCGGACGACACGTTCTTCCGTCGGCTCAACGCCGAGATGGTCGAGCTCGAACCGCTCGACACGGACGACGGCGAGTGGCTGCGCGACACGCTTCGCTCGCACGCGCAGGCCACCGGTTCCGCCGTTGCCGCGAAGCTGCTCGACCGCTGGCACACGGAGGTGCGCCGCTTCAAGCGTGTGATGCCCCGCGACTACAAGCGGGTCCTCGCCGCAGCACAGCTCGCGGAGGAGAACGGGCTCGACGTGAACCAGGCCATCATGGCCGCGGCCCATGGATAGGACGGCGGGACGACATGGGTGATGTGAAGGGCTTCATGAAGCACGACCGTGAGACGCCGACGCGTCGACCGGTCCCCGTGCGTCTCCTCGACTGGAAGGAGGTCTACGAGGAGTTCCCCGAAGACCACCTGCAGGTGCAGGCGTCACGGTGCATGGACTGCGGCATCCCCTTCTGCAACAACGGGTGCCCGCTCGGCAACCTGATCCCCGACTGGAACGACCTCGTCTACCGAGACCGCTGGCGCGATGCGATCGACCGGCTGCACGCCACGAACAACTTCCCGGAGTTCACCGGGCGCCTCTGTCCGGCACCGTGCGAGGGCGCTTGTGTCCTCGGGATCAACCAGGATCCGGTCACGATCAAACAGGTCGAGGTCGAGATCATCGATCGCGCCTGGGACGAGGGCTGGGTGGTGCCGGTGCCTCCGGCCACCCGCACGGGCAAGCGGGTGGCCGTCGTGGGGTCCGGACCGGCCGGTCTCGCCGCGGCGCAGCAGCTCACGCGTGCCGGTCACGACGTCGTCGTGTTCGAGCGCGCCGACCGGATCGGGGGTCTGCTGCGCTACGGGATCCCCGAGTTCAAGATGGAGAAGCGACACCTCGACCGTCGGCTCGCCCAGATGGCGGCCGAGGGCACCGAGTTCCGGGTGAACGTGAACGTGGGCGTCGACGTGACCGTCACGGCGCTTCGGGCCGACTTCGACGCCGTCGTGCTCGCCGGTGGCGCCACCGCCGCACGCGACCTCCCGGTCCCGGGTCGGGAGCTGGGCGGCATCCATCAGGCGATGGAGTTCCTGCCATGGTCGAACCGCGCGCAAGAGGGCGACCTCGCTGTCGATGAGGTGCCCATCACCGCGAAGGGCAAGGACGTCGTGATCATCGGCGGCGGCGACACCGGGGCGGATTGCCTCGGCACGGCGCACCGCCACGGGGCCCGGTCGGTCACGCAGCTCGAGATCCTGCCGCGACCCGTCGACGGTCGGCCTGAGGCGAACCCCTGGCCGACGTACCCGATGAGCTACAAGGTGACCTCGGCGCACGAGGAGGGCGGCGAGCGCGTCTACTCGGTCAACACGGAGTGCTTCCTCGGCGACGACGACGGCAACGTCGCCGCGCTGCGGATGCACGAGGTCGAGCTGCGCGACGGTCGCTTCGAGAAGGTCGAGGGGACCGACACGGAGATCCCCTGCCAGCTCGTGCTGCTCGCCATGGGCTTCCTCGGTCCGCAGCGCGAAGGCCTGGTGGAGGACCTCGGCGTCAACCTCGACGCGCGGAGCAACGTGGCTCGGGACGAAAGCTTCGCCACGAGCGTGCCGGGCGTGTTCGTGGCCGGGGACATGGGGCGAGGGCAGAGCCTGATCGTGTGGGCGATCGCCGAGGGCCGCAGCGCGGCCGCGGGCGTGGACCGCTTCCTGATGGGCGACACCGCGCTCCCGTCGATCATCGCCCCCACCGACCGACCGCTGTCCTAGCAATCAACGTCTGTGAACTGCTGTGTCCGCATTGCGGTCGTGGCGGTTCACAGACCTTGGTTGGTGAGGGCTGATTCGCACTGCTCGCGGAGCCACTGACCGAGCGAGGCCGGCACCCGCATCTCGTTGCCGGCCGAGCTCGACTCGGACTCGAACGCCCCGGCGTGCAGCATCTCCACCTGTGCCCAGCCGTGGAGCGTGTGGAGCGCCTCCCAGCGGGCGACCAAGCCCGCGTCGAGCGGAGCTTCACGCTCGTATGTCCTGCGATAGCGCCGCGAGAGCGCCGGCCCGGCGCGGCCAAGGAGTGCGCGCTCGACGCGACCCGTCGCCGCAACAGCAGCCACCTGGAACAGCAGCGCCGTGCGTGACACGTCCGCCTCCCGGGGCCCGAGTCCGGCGTCGGTCCAGTCGATCACCGACGTCCTCGGTCCGTCGACGAGCACGTTCAGGGGGTGAAAGTCGCCGTGGCACACCACGGCCTCTGCCGACCCGACCCCGTCGGCGACGAGCACCTCCGCGCGCTCCAACGCCGCGGCCAGCCCGCGGTGGTCCAGCTCCGCCACAGCCCGACGCGGCAAGGAGAGCCGCTTTGCCGCCAGCGCCGCGGCGTCTCCAGGGCCGGGCCAGCCATCGGTCGCCATGCCATGGAGCGCGAGGTGGAGTCGGGCAAGCTGGTCGGTGAGCGCAAACGCGCGCCACGGTCGCGCTTTCAGCGCCTCGAGCATCAGCACGCCAGGCGCTCGCTCCATCACCTGTGCCGGCTGGTCGAACAGCTCGCCCGGCATCAGCACCTCGATCACATGTGGGGCGTCGTAGCCGTGAGCAGCGGCCCACTCCTGCACCGCGGCTTCCGTGCGCGCCTGCTCACTGCGATCGGCCGACGGGAGGATCCGCACGACCAGCGGTTGACGCCACGCCGCCGGGAGACCTGATCCAGCGAGCTCGACGAAGTGGACGTACGAATCAAACCCCGCGTCGGCCGCGTTCGGTGTCCCGACGACCTCCACCGCCGACGCGAAGCGATCGGCCGCCCAGCCGCGCAGCGCGTCCGCCACGGCGCGGGCATCGCGCGGGTCGATCTCGGCCATCGGCGGCACGCTACCTGCGGCTTCTGTGGGCAGTCTTGGTTCAGGCGGCGGTGGGCACCCGGTCGGGGCGGGGCGACCAGATGTCGTTGCAGGCCTCGCACACCTCGGGCGGGATCACGCCGACGCGCATCAGCAGCGCGAAGGCCTTGCACCCGAGGCACAGGCCGACGAAGGCCTCGAGCGACGCGGCCACCACGAGCATGCCCAGCACCACCTGCGCCACGTCGAACCGGCCGAAGCCATACGTGGCGACGAGCGCAGTGAGCGTGAAGGCCGCACCGATCCCCTGCGCGAAGCGCTTCGGCGGGCCTGGCACGAGCCGAGGCTCGAACGGGAGCGCGGGGGTGATGACACGGGTGACGAGCAGGCCGAGCGGACTCAGGCGGGGACCGGTGAGCACCCGTGCCACAAACCCGTATGCGAGGACTGCGGTGATCCACCGGACATCGAACGCGATCGTGATGCTCGCGAGCACCACCACGCCCGCGGCGACGAGGCGGGCGCTCACCTCGTTGACGGCGCTGGGAAACCCGATGAACCGCATGCCCGCCACGATACCCGACCAACCCGGTCAACAATCAAGCGCGTGACAGGATTCACCCCGGTGAACCCCGGTCATGGAGCGGCCGGGGTCTGCGAGGCTGACCCCCGTGCCCGACGAGGACGTCTTCCCAGAGCGCTACATGAGCCATCGGGACAAGGTCCTGTTCATGCTCGAACGAGAGGGCTGGGCGCTCGACGCGATCCCCACGCGCGCCGACCTCGACCCTCCCTTTCCGCGCTACGCCTACACGATCGGGTTCGAGGAGCGGTTCGGCTTCCCCGAGGTCTGCGTCGTCGGCCTGTCGCCGGTGGCCTGCCGCGGCATCTTCGACCTCGTGGCCGACGCGCTCGCGGGCGGCACGGAGCTGCCCATCGGCGCCCCGTTCGTCGGGCTCCTCGACGGGGATCAGCCCTGCGCGCTCATCCCGGTGGACGCATCCACCGCCGTGGACCTGTTCCCGGCGCTGGCCGAGCACCACGAGCTCGCGGGCGAGGGCCGCGCCGCGTTCGCCATGGTGCAGCTCGTGTGGCCGGACGACGGCGGGTCGCTGCCCTGGGAGCCTGACTTCTCACCGGACCTGATCCCGTTCCAGCTGCTCTTCGGCGATCCCCCACCGGGCTGACGAAGCGACACCCGCAGCACGCATGTGACAGGTCAGCCGAAGGCGAGCTGGCTTCGCCGGTCGCCGGGAGGCACGTGCGAAGGCAGGAGCGAAGCGACGCCCGCAGCACGCATGTGACAGCTCAGACGACGAGCTCGCTCTTCGTCGGCCCGCCGCGGGACCAGTACGCGTCAGTGCGGCCGAGTCGGAACCGCTCGGGCTTGGCGTCGTCGGTGAGCAGGTCGGTCTCCAGCCACAGGCGCTTCAGGTGGCGGATGCGACCCGCGGCGCGGTCGTCCTCGTAGGCCGTGCGCGCGTGGAGCACGTGGTGGTTGTTGACGAACTGCATGTCGCCAGGCTCGAGCTGCATCGAGACGTGGAACCGCGGATCGGCACAGAGCGCGTCCAGCCGATCCATCGCGGCACGGGCCGCCGCGGTCACGACCGGCGCGTCCGCGTGACGGCGGCACGACTCGATGTAGGGGCGGATGTACCGCACGAAGAGCCGTTCACCACGCCGTGTGAACACGGGCATGAGGTACCAGCTGCGCGCTCCGGGCGCTTGCTCGCCTCGCAGGTCGTAGGGGAACGATTCGTACAGCTCGACGGCAACGTCAGGCGCCGATCGCACGAGCTCGTTGTGGATCGCCAGCGCGTTCGCCACGAGGCTGGCGCCACCGCGCAGCCCTGCGTCGAGGCAGAACAGGCCGACGAGGTCGGAGCCGTCGGAGTGGAACGGGAACGGCAGTCCGCCGATCTCGTTGCCGCGAGCCGTCGGGTCGTCGTAGGCCTTGCCCTGGTCGGTCACGTCGCCGAGGAGGTGGCCCTTCGCGTTCTGGGGCCACGGGTGGCCGAGATGGGCGCCGACCCCCCAGTAGATCGACGAGGCACGCTCCTTGCTGTACTGCTCGACCGGGAGGCCGCGGATCAGCACGACGCCTCGGCCATCGATCAGCTCGGTCGTCATCGCGGAGAGCTCAGCTGCGAGCGTCGGCAGCGGGAAGTGGCGCCTCGTGATCTCGAGGACGTCGGACGTGTGCGCCTCCGCGTGCCGAAGCGCTGCGTCCAGCTCCTCGAGGTGCGCCGCAGTGAGGTGGAACACGTACGAGTCGCCGATCGTGTCAGCGTTCCATTCGCAGTGCGGCTCCAACACCTGCAGCGATCCGATGTGGATCTGCTCGTCCTGCATCGTCCTCTCCCCCATGCGACCTTCCCCATGCTCGCAGAGGTGCGCCCGCGGCGCACCCCGGGTCACGCGAGCTCGCGCGCCATTCCGAGCAGGGTCGTGACCGTGCGCCAGTTGCGCACGGTTCCCGTCGACCCGAGCCGGCGCGCGAGATCGGTCGCGAGCTTGCTGCGGCCCATGCCCGCGGGAAGCTGCAGGTAGAGCTCGCGGCCGATCGCGATCGCCTCCTCGGGAAGCCGGGAGCGGAGGTCCAGGCCCTCGATCAAGGCTTCCGCGTCCTCGTCGAGGAACATCACGTGGAGGTGATCGGGATCGTCGCCGCGCTGGAGGAACGGGTTCGCGTCGACCACCGCAGCGAGCTCGTCGCGGGTTCGCACGATCACCTGCGGGTCGAGCCCGGTCGACGACACGATCGCGGATCGGAGCGCGACGGCCGCCGCATCCGTCGACCTCTGACGACCCGCGAACACGACGTTGCCGCTCTGGATGTAGGTGCGCACCTCGGTGAAGCCGACCGACGTGGCGATCTCGCGCAAGCGCACCATCGGCAGGATGCCGGACCCGCCGACGTTGATCCCGCGCAGGAGCGCCACCATCACCGACATGACGATCAGAGCTGTCCGAGGTGCTGGCTCAGGTGGCCCACGAGATCTGGGATGAAGCGGCGCTCGACCCACCGCCATCCCGTGCCGTCGCCCACCGGCACGCGCTCGAAGCGGTCGACGTAGCGGCCGGCCATGATCGGCTGCAGCGGGAGATCGCGGGTGGCCTGGAGCACCACGAAGCTGGATCGTGCGGTGATCCCCGCGTCGTCCTCATCGAGCACCGTGTTCGTGACGAGGTGCTTGGTCCGCTGCGCACCGTCGTGCAGCTTCACCGCTCCCGCGTAGAACGCGGCGATCGCGTCCGCGCCACGAGCGAGAGGGAGGCCGTCTTCGGTGGCGAGCACCCCGTCGTGCCCGAAGAGCGCACCCACGGCCGCGTAGTCGGCGAGGTCGATGTGCTCGCAGTAGGCGCCGAGCAGGTTCCGGATCTGGTCGCCGTCGCTCAGCATCGGCTGCGCTCAGGCCAGCGCGGCGTCGAGCGTGATCGTGGTCCCCGTGAGCGCCTTGCTGACCGGGCAGCCCTCCTTGGCGTTGCCTGCGGCCTCCGCGAACCCGTCTGCGGACAGGCCCGGCACGACGCCGCGCACGGTGAGGTGGATCCCGGTGATGCCCTCGCCCGGTTGGAAGGTGACCGCTGCGGTCGTGTCGAGCGCCTCGGGCGGCGTGCCGGCCTTCGCGAGCGCGCTCGACAAGGCCATCGAGAAGCACGACGAGTGCGCGGCGGCGATCAGCTCCTCGGGGCTCGTGCGTCCCTCCGGCTCGTTCGCGCGCGACGCCCAGGTGACCTCGTGGGTCGCGAGACCCGACGACTCGAGCGTGACACGACCAGCCCCCTCGAGCAGGGAGCCCTCCCAGTGGGTGGTCGCGGTGCGGGTGGTGGCCATCGGTGGCGCCTCCTGATCGGGCAACGGGTTGCAGGCGGATGACCGTAGTTCGGCCACCGCGCGACTCGTGAAGGCACCGCGCCGGGCCGCCGGGTGCGATGATGCCGGGCCGACGCCGCAGGAGGGACCCGCGATGACGCAGAGCCAGCAGGCCTACGACCACCTCCTCGCGACGCTCCGCGAGGTCGGGGAGCGCTTCGCCGGTGAGGAGTGGGGCCTCACGGATCCGACGGACGTGGCGGAGGCGCTGCGCGTCGTGCTCCACCACCTCGGCACGGCGGTCGAGACGCAGCTCGAGGACGACCCCGCGCATCCGGTGTTCCGCGAGATCGTCACCCCGTGGCGCAAGAGCCTCGGTGACAACGCCGATGCGCGCTACCACGACGCACGGGTCCATCCTGCGGGGGCCTATCGCGTGCGCGGCAACACGGGTGGCGCGATCTACATGAGCTTCACGGTGGAGGCGGGGGCGGAGGACGGCGCGTTCCCGTCGGCGACGGTCGGGGTGATCAACGACACGGACATCGACATCGCGGCGGACGGGTCCTTCGAGCTGCTGCTCGGAGGACCGTCCCGTCCGCGCGGCTGGCTCGCCCTGGCCCCCGACGCCAGTCGCATCACGGTGCGCCACTACTGGGAGCAGGCCGAGCCCCCGGCGCGCCCACCCGCGCCGAGCCTCGGGCTCGCGATCGAGCTCGTCGATGGCGACGTCCCCGCGCCGCCCGCGGCACCCACCGACGAGTCCGTCGCGT
The DNA here is from genome assembly GCA_052390255.1 of Microthrixaceae bacterium. GTDB lineage: Bacteria > Actinomycetota > Acidimicrobiia > Acidimicrobiales > VFJN01 > VFJN01. Next base: position 4,722 of record JBQTHC010000033.1, on the reverse strand, counting down.
CCGCGCTCGCGCGCATGGCGAACTACGTGCGCAGCCGCACCCTCGAGATCATGGCCAAGCCGGGTGAGGGAGACGCACCCGCGTTCGTGTCGCGGGTTCCGCACGAGTTCCCGCCACCGGTGCGACCGGGAGCGCACGCGCTGGCGGCCGCCGATGCTGCCTACAGCATGGCCCCCTACCTGCTGGGCCCCGACGACGCGCTCGTCATGCGGGCCCGCTGGCCTGAGTGCCGCTGCGCCAACGTGACGCTCTGGAACCGGCAGCTCCAGACGTTCGACTACCTCCGCAACCGCGTCAGCCTCAACCGGGCGCAGTCGGTCCTCGAGCCTGACGGCAGCGTGCGCATCGTGATCGCGCACCGCGACCCGGGCGTGCCCAACTGGCTCTCCACCGAGGGCCGACCCTTCGGTCTGGTGTTCTGGCGCTTCATGCTCCCCGATGGGGACGTCGAGACCCCCACCGCCGAGGTCGTGCCGGTGGACTCGCTCACGTGAACCGCGGTTCGCCCCGCTCCGATCCCGATCGGTAGGTTCGCGCCCATGCAGGACTTCCTCGACGCCATCGAGGGCGGCGCCTCCCCGGAGGACATCGCCGCCATCCCGATCCCCGACAGCTACCGCGCCGCTCATGTGCTGCGCGCGGAACAGGACATGTGGGAGGGCGTCGACTCGGCCGACAAGGACCCTCGCAAGTCGTTGCACATCGGTGAGGTCCCGACGCCCGAGCTCGCACCCGACGAGGTCTACGTCGGCGTCATGGCCTCGTCGATCAACTTCAACACGGTGTGGACGTCGATCTTCGAGCCGCTGTCCACGTTCGGCTTCCTCGATCGCCTCGGCAAGGAGTCCGTCTGGGGCAAGCGCCACGCCCAGGACTTCCACGTCGTGGGCTCGGACGCTTCGGGTGTCGTGCTGCGCGTCGGCTCGGCCGTGCGCAGCTGGAAGCCGGGCGACCGGGTCGTCGTCCACTGCAACCACCTCGACGACCAGGACCCGTCCGCGCACGACGATTCCATGCTTGCGGCCAACCAGCGGATCTGGGGCTTCGAGACGAACTTCGGTGGCCTCGCCGACCTCGCGGTGGTGAAGGCGAACCAGCTCATGCCCAAGCCCACGCACCTCACGTGGGAGGAGTCCGCGGTGAACGGCCTGTGCGCGTCGACGAGCTACCGGATGCTCGTGGGCCGGCATGCCGCGCCGATGCGCCAGGGGGACTCCGTGTTCGTGTGGGGCGCCACCGGTGGCATCGGCGCCTACGCCATCCAGCTCATCCTCAACGGCGGCGGGATCCCGGTCGGCGTCGTGTCGAGCGAGAAGCGAGTGAAGCTGCTCGAGGCGATGGGCTGCGCCAACGTCATCGACCGCGCCGCGGAGGGCTACCAGTTCTGGTCCGACGAGCACACGCAGGACGAAGGCGAGTGGCGCCGGCTCGGCAAGAAGGTGCGCAGCCTCATCGGCGAGGATCCCGACATCGTGTTCGAGCACCCGGGCCGCTCCACCTTCGGCGCATCCGTGTTCATCGCGAAGCGCGGCGGCACGGTGGTCACCTGCGCGGCGACGTCGGGCTACATGCTCGAGTACGACAACCGGCATCTCTGGATGAAGCTGAAGCGCATCGTGTCCTCGCACTTCGCCAACTACCAGGAGGCGTGGGACATGAACCGCCTCATCTCACGTGGCGCGATCCAGCCGGTGATGTCGGCTTCCTACGACCTCACCGAGGTCGGCGACGCGGCCCTCCTCGTGCACCGCAACCAGGCCGAGGGCAAGCTCGGGGTTCGCTGCCTCGCTCCCGCCGAGGGGCTTGGCATCACCGATCCGGCGAGGCGCGCCGAGATCGGTGAGGACAAGATCACGCTCTTCCAGCGGCACGCCCGCGGCGAGCTGTAGGGGCCTCGATGCTGCTCACCGAGATCGACCACGTGGCGATCGCCGTGCGGGACCTCGAGGCCGCGATCGCGTACTACCGCGACGCGTTCGGTGCGGAGGTGCACCACCGCGAGGTGGTCGAAAGCGACGGCGTGGAGGAGGCGCTGATCAAGGTCGCCGACTCCTACATCCAGCTCACGGCCGCGACGCGGCCGGACTCCCCGATCGCGAAGGCGATCGACAAGCGCGGCGAGGGCCTGCACCACATCGGGTACCGGGTGGACGATTGCGCTGCGGCACTCGCAGCGATGGTGGCCGCGGGTGCCACCGCGATCGACCAGGTCCCCCGTCCGGGCAGCCGAGGCACCACGGTCGCCTTCGTCCACCCCAAGGGCAGCTTCGGCACGCTGATCGAGCTCGTCCAGGAGTAGTCGACAGCGTCAGGCTGGTCCCAGCGCGGCGATCCACGCCGTGACGACGGCGTCCACCTGCTCCGGTTGCTCGCCCTCGACCAGGAGGACGAGGCCCAGGTGGCGGAAGACCTGCGCGCTCAGCCCATCACCGGCGCGCGTCGAGGAGTACACCACCCGACCGCCGACCTCGGAGACCAGCGCATCGGTCCCGCCACGGCTCGTCGCGAGCGCACGCGCGGCGGGGTCGAGCGCCTCGGCCGTCGGGTGCACACCCAGGTCGACGCTGATCGCCCACACCACCGTGCGCCGTTCGCCCGCGACCACGCCGTAGCGACCGATGATCCCCCGCACGCCGGCCATCGTCGGGGCAACGGGTCCCACCTCCTCCTGCGGCGGTGGGATCACCGCAAAGGTCACGGTGGGCACCTCGACGAAGGCTGCCTCTGGCGCCGTCGACACCAGCGGTGTCGACGGATCGGGGGAGCCCACCTCGCCACGGGCGCGGGCCTCGATCTGACGCGTCGCGACCAGCGTCACGTCGGCGCCCTGCCCCCCGCTCGTGATCACGAAGAGGTTCTGCTCGCGGAACCCGATCGTGACCCGATTGCCATCGGGGCTCGCGGCGCGCAGGACGGGCTTCGCGCCCACCACGGCGTCCTCCGCCGTGGCGCCACCCACGGATGCGACGGTCGCGGCCGTGAACGCGTCGAGCGCAGCCTCGTCGAAGAGCTCGGCGCCGTCGAGCGCGAGCACCACGACGTCGGCGGCATGACGCACGTCGGGCAGCACGTAGACCCGTCGCGCCACGGCGGCGGCAACCTCGGGAATCTCGACGAACGCCTCCGCGGCACCCGCCTCGCTCGGCAGCGGGCTCCCGAACGCGAGGTCTGCGCCGACCAGGACCGTGGATGGCTCGAGGTTCCCCAGGTCGATCCCGCCGACCAGCGTCGGCACGGCGCCCCGGTTCACCGCGCCGCGATCGTCCGGTGGCACGGGCGTCGGCCCGCCGCCTCCACCGCAGGCGGCGGCAACCAGCACCAACGCCGTCATCAGCGCGGCGGCACCGGAGCTGCGTCGACCGGAACCAGCACCAGCCCGCCACCGGTCGTGGTCATCGGCACACGGCACTGGACGCTACCTGGCCGGTCCCGGATCGAGGGCGACACCGGCGCGCCTACGCTGTTCGGGAGACGGTCGACCGAAGGACGCACGATGCAGGAACAGTTGCAGGAGCTGCTCGATGACCTGAAGCAGGCCATCGAGGCCGCGGAGGACGGCTCCGACAACCGGGCCGAGCTGGCCAGGCTCGCGGGCGAGCTCGAGCGGCGGCTCTCCGATCGTGACGACGAGGGCATCGTCGACGACCTGCGCGGCGAGGTGACGCGCTTCGAGGCATCCCACCCGACGCTCGCGAATGCGATCGGGCGCGCCGCGGACGCGCTCAGCGCCATCGGTCTCTGAGCCCGAGCGACGGATGGGTCCCTTGGGACCTTCGGCCCTCGGCAACCATCGAAGGGGCCCTAGCGGCGCCGTCGTCCATGCACGCAGCATGAGGGCATGGCAGACATCGTCGTCGGCGTGGACGGATCGGACGGGGCAGCGCACGCGCTCCGGTTCGCTGTAGCAGAGGGCGAGATCCGCGGCTGGGGGGTGCGAGCGGTGCTCGCCTGGGGCTTCCTCGACCAGCACCACCCGTCGACGGTCCACGAGTTCGACCCCGACTACGTCGCGGCGGACGCCGAGGCTGCCCTGCGCAGCTACGTGGAGGCCGCGGTCGGCGCCGAGACGGCCCCCCGCATCGACCTGCACGCGGTGTCGGACCTTCCCGTCCGCGCGCTCGAGCAGGCGTCGAAGCGCGCGGCGATGCTCGTCGTCGGCGCGCGGGGCCTTGGCGGGTTCCGGGGGCTTCTGCTCGGTTCGACATCGCAGGCCTGCCTCCGCCACGCGTCATGCCCGGTCGCGGTGATCCGGCCCCCGGGCGACGCGCCCTCGGCGCAGCCATCGCGGGTCGTGGTGGGCATCGACGGCTCACCCACCGCACAGGATGCGCTCGCGTGGGCGGTCCGGGAAGCCGTGGCGCGCCACGCTCGACTCGAGGTGGTGCATGCCTGGCAGCCGCCGTTCATCGGGGGCTATCCCTTCACCGCCGCGGCGGTCGACTACACGATGTTCGAGGACGCGGCGCACAGCCTGGTGGACCACGCGCTGGGAGCGATCGACTGCTCGGCGCTCGAACAGGCTCCTGAGCGCACGGTGCTGTGCGCCGGCGCGGCGTCCGCGCTCCTCGACGCGGCGGAACGAGCTGATGTCGTCGTGGTGGGGACGCGTGGTCTGGGCGGGCTCCACCGACTGCTCGTCGGCTCGGTCAGCCACCAGGTCGCCACCCACGCGCGTCGACCCGTCGTAGTCGTCCCGCCGCCGCCCGAGGACTGAGCCCAACC
>JBQTHC010000032.1:0-13926 GCA_052390255.1 Microthrixaceae bacterium | reverse complement strand
TCGTCGAAGCCGGTGAGACCATCGAGATCACCGACCGAGGACGACCCGTGGCGTTGCTGACCCCCCTTCCGAACGGCTCCCCCCTCGAGCAGCTTCGAGCGGCGGGCGAGGTGGAAGCGGCCACCGACGACCTCAACGACCTCCCGCCGCCCTTGCCCGCCGTCGGCGAGCTCCCCTCGGCGGTACTGGCCCGCCTCCGCCAGGACGAGCGCTGATGGGCGCCACCTACCTCGACTCCTCCGCGATCGTGAAGCTCGCCGTCGAGGAACCCGAGTCCGCCGCGCTGCGGCGCTACCTGCAACGCCGGCGACCGTTGGTGTCGAGCGCCCTCGCCCGCACCGAGGTCCTTCGGGCGCTGCTCCCGCAGGGCGAGCCAGCGATCGCTCGGGGGCGAGCCGTCCTCGCGCTCGTCGACCTCGTGCGGATCAACGACAAGATCCTCACCGCAGCCGGTGCGATCGAGCCCCATGAGGTGCGATCGCTCGACGCCATCCACCTCGCCACGGCACAGCGTCTCGGACAGGACCTCGCTCAGCTCGTCACCTACGACGACCGCATGGCCCACGCCGCGCGGCAGCTGCGCCTTCGAACAGCCCGACCCTGAACCCGCCAAGGGTCGCCGCGTTCGTCTCACCGAGGATCCCGATGAGGGTCCGGTGGAGGTGGCGCCGGTCTGCCGTCGTCCAGCTCGTCATGGCCCCGATCCGGCTGCATCTGATGCATCTATGACTAGCATCAGACGCATGCGAACGACCCTCGACTTGGATCCAGCGGTGCTCGAGGAGCTGAAGCGCCGGCGAGCGGCCGAGGGCAAGCCCCTGGGCACGATCGCGTCGGAGCTCTTGCGACAAGCGCTGGCGTCTCAGCCGCCGGGTCGACCCGACTTCGTGTGGGGGGCGCAGTCGCTCGAGCTCCGCATCGACCTCGAGGACAAGGACGCGCTCTGGCGCGCCCTCGACGATCGATGACCACCACGGTCGACACCACCGTCCTCGTCTACGCGTCCGACACGGGCGCGCCCGAGCACGAGCGAGCGCAGGCCCTCCTCGAGCACCTGGCCGCAGGGCCGGATCTCGTCGTCCTCCTCTGGCCGACGCTGCTGGGCTACCTGCGCGTCGTCACGCACCCCTCGATCTGCGATGCACCGCTGCCCTTCGATGTTGCCCGTGGGAACATCGACGCGCTCCTGTCGCTCCCCCACGTCCGAGCCGCGGGCGAGACCGCGGAGTTCTGGAGCGCCTTCGGCCGCGTCACGACCGACGTCCCTGTCCGCGGGAACCTCGTCCCCGACGCGCAGGTCGTCGCCCTCATGCGCACGCACGGCGTGCGCCACATCTGGAGCCGCGATCGTGACCTTCGCCGCTTCGATGCCATCACGGTCACTGACCCGTTCGACGGTCGCTACGCCACCGGCTTTCCTGGCCGCTGACGTGTCCGACGTCGGATTGGCGGTGTATGTTGTGGTGTATGCAGCGCACGAACATCTACCTCACCGAGGCCCAGCAGCGCGCGCTGGCGGCCCGGGCGCGCATGGAGGGCACCACCCGCAGCGCGGTACTGCGCGAGATCCTCGACGCTGGCCTCGCCTCGACCGCACCCGCCGACGAGGAGATGCAGGCGGCCTTCGGCGCGTTGGCCGAGCGCTACGACAACCTCGTCGCAGGACTCTTCGATGACGATCCAGACCTTCGCATCGACACGTGATCATCGTCGATGACCGACTGAGCCTCGACGCACTGGCGGGCCAGCACGCGCGCTTCGGGGCAACAGCGGACGACGTCGTGGCCACCACCTGGGGCTTCCACTACCGGCTCGCCCGCGCCCTCACCGACACCTCACGCGTGGGCGCGCTGAGCGGCGACGTCCCCGCCCGGGAGGTGCTCGACGCCGTGCTCTCTCCCCCACCGGACCGCCTCCAGGTGATCGATCCGCGCGAGCTCACCGGCGCTGCGGCGGCCGCGGCGGTCCGCCATGGCCTCAACCTCCTCGCCGCCGAGCTCGTCGCCGCGGCCGTGCACCATCACGCGGTGATCGCGCTCTCGTCGGCGAACGTCGGTCGAAGCTGGCCGGCGGCGTTCGAGGCGGAGGGCATCGAGCTGCGCGTCGTCGCGTGAGAGCGCGCTGCGCCCGCCCGGCATGGTGCCTCCGAAGATCACCACTTGCACGCGAACTACAGGGGTGTAATATGGGGGCCTTCCCCTTCGGGACCCGGGTTGATCCGTGGGTCCCCGCCAGTCGAACCACGACGTGCGTCCCGGAGGTGACCTGTGCCCGACCAGCCGCTACACGAATGGCTGCTGCCTGTCGAGGTCGTGTCGCCTGCCTCCGTCCGCGGTCGCTCCCCGTTCGTGGGGTTGGCGCCATGACGGTGATCGACCGCCCCGCCGATCGTGCCTGGGCCGAGGGCGAGGCCTCCACGATCTCGCTCATGGGCACGATCAACCTGGCCACCGCGGAGCTGGTGGCCACGATCCGGATGCTGATCGACAACGGCGGCTGGAGCGGCATCGGGATCCACAGCGTCGAGCACTGGATCACCTGGAAGGCAGGCGTGTCGTCGCGCCGGGCCGGCGATCTGGTGCGGATCGCCCGCCGGGTCGACGAGCTGCCGGCGTGCTGGGCGCTGTTCGCCGCCGGTCGGCTCACCGAGGATGCGATGGTCCGTATCGCGCGGCGGGTGCCGGCGGAGCGTGATGCCGAGGTGGCCGGCTGGGCGCCCAGCATGCTGATCAGCCAGCTCACTCGGGCACTGAAGTCGTGCCCCGAGATCCCCGTTGCCGACGACCGTCCGGCCGACGCTGGTGGTCGGCAGCGCGGCATGTACCTCTCCACCGAGGAGGAGGGCTGGGGCTCCGGCTCCTTCTGCTTGCCACCCGACGAGAACGCGCTGCTCAACGTCGCGCTGGGCGCGGCGCGCGACGCGGAGTTCCGCGACCGCAACGGCCTCGCCGTCGACGCAGAGGTCGTCAGCAGTGGGTCGGTCACCTGGGCCGACGCGCTGGTGCGCCTCGCGAGCGCGGGCCTCGAAGCGCTCGACCCCACCTTCGTCCGCACCGGCCATCCCGGCGAGCGCACCAAAGTCGTGCTGCACCACGACATCGACGCCCACGGCCACCTCGGTCCCGGGCAGCTGCACGGCGGCGCGGTGCTGCCGACCACGATCAGCCGGTTCCTGTCGTGCGACGCGGAGGTCCTCGTCGCCACCTACGCAGCCGGGCGCCTGCTCGGCATCCACCCCACCGCGCGCACCGTGAGCCGGCACCTGCGCCGCGTCATCGAACGCCGCGACCAGGGCTGCACCCACCCGCTGTGCACCCAGACCCGCTGGTTGCAGATCCACCACATCGACTACTGGGAGGACGGCGGCCTGACCGTGCCCGTCAACCTCCTGTGCTTGTGTCCGCGACACCACCGTGAGCACCACCTCGGCGAGTTCACGATCCAAGGCGATCCCGAAGCGGGCACGCTCCGCTTCTTCGACGCCCGCGGGGGACCGATCGAGCCACCCGACCACGGCTCGCCCGGGCCCCTCCGCCTCGCCGAGCCCAGCCCCTTCACCTCACCCACCGCAGAACGCCTCGACCCGCGCTGGTTCGGCTGGAACTGACGCGCCGTCACCCCACGTTGCGCTCGATGCCCTCCCAGTAGGGGGCGCGGAGGTCGCGTTTGAGGACCTTGCCCGCGCCGTTCACGGGGAGGGCGTCGACGAACTCCGCGGAACGTGGCGCCTTGTAGCCGGCGATGTGGGTCTTGCAGTGCTCGCGCAGCTCTTCGGCGGTGACGCTGCCGCCGGGGGCGAGCACGACGACGGCGTGGACGGCCTCACCCCACTCGGGATCGGGGATGCCGATGATGGCGCAGCTCGCCACCGCCGGGTGCAGCGCCACGGCCTGCTCGACCTCGGCGGAGTACACGTTCTCGCCGCCGGTGACGATCATGTCCTTGATGCGGTCGACCACGAACACGAAGCCGTCGTCGTCCATGTAGCCGCCGTCGCCGCTGTGCATCCAGCCGTTGCGGATCGCGGCGGCCGTCTCCTCGGGCTTGTTCCAGTAGCCGAGCATCACGTGCCCGCCGTACGAGCAGATCTCCCCCACCGTGCCGCGGGGCACCTCGTTGTCGTCGGCGTCGAAGATGCGCACCTCGCTGTGCGGCGCGGCCCGACCGGCGGAGCGGATGCGGGCGCCCGCGTGGTCGTCGAAGCGCAGCAGCGTCGTGACCGGCGACAGCTCGGTCATGCCGTAGGCCTGCATGAGCCGCACGTGCGGCAGGTTCTTCCTCGCGCGCTCGAGCACCGCCTCGGCGATCGCGGAGCCGCCGTAGGCGAGGTTGCGGAACGTGCTCAGGTCGTACTGCGGCAGATCGGGGTGGTCGACGAGGATCTGGATCATCGTCGGCACGAGCAGCGCGTCGGTCACGCCGTGCACCGAGATGGCGTCGAGCACCACCTTCGGGTCGAACCCCGGGACGATGACGTGCGTGACGCCCACGATCGAACCACCGAAGCCGCCAGCCTGGTCGGCGGCGTGGAACATCGGCGCTGCGTGCAGGTAGGTGCCGCCGGCCGACACGAACTCGCCGGTGGCGGTGCAGCCCATCGCCGAAGTCACGAGGTTCGTGTGGCTGAGCATCACGCCCTTGGAGAACCCGGTGGTGCCGCCCGTGTAGAAGAGGCCGGCGAGGCTGTCGCCGCCGCGTCGGCAGTCGGGGATCGGCGTGGCCGCCGCCACGAGGTCCTCATAGCTCAGCATCCCGTCGGGCGTGGGACCGTCGCCCGCGTGGATGACGGTGCTGAGCTGCGGGCACGCCTCGCGCAGCGCGGGCACGTGCGGAGCAAGGGCGTCGTCGACCAGCAGCACCCGCGAGTCGGAGTCGTTGAGGCAGTAGGCCACCTCCTGCGCGCTCCACCGGGTGTTGATCGGGTTGAGGACGGCGTCGGCCCACGGCACCGCGAACAGGTACTCGAAGTAGCGGTCGCTGTTGAGGCTCAGGATCGCGACACGGTCGCCGCTCGCCACCCCGAGACCCTGGAGCGCGCCGGCGAAGCGCGCGATGCGCTCGCCGAGCTCCGCGAAGGTGCGCCGGCGGTCGCCGCAGATCGTGGCAGTCCCGTCCGGTGTCTGCTGCAACGACCGGTGCAGCCCCTGAGTGAGGTACATCTCCGCCCCCCTTGCGTGCCGAGTGTCGGCGGAGCGTAGGCGCGCAATACTCGAACTGAAAGGGAGGTCGACCCATGGGGATCTACGCCGAGCAGGTGCTGCCACGGATCATCAACGTGGCGTGCGGCATGAAGTCGAACCGTCCGCTGCGCCAACGCACGTGCGCGGGCCTGCACGGCCAGGTCGTGGAGATCGGCTTCGGGTCCGGCCTCAACGTGCCGTACTACCCGGACGCCGTCACCGGCGTCGCTGCCATCGAGCCGGCCGCGCTCGGCTGGAAGCTCGCACGCACGCGCCTCGAGCGCACCCGCGTGCCGGTCGAGCGCACGGGCCTCGACGGCCAGTCGCTGCCGCTGCCCGACGACAGCTGCGACACCGCGCTGTCCACCTGGACGATGTGCACGATCCCCGACATCGCCGGCGCGCTGGCGGAGGTGCGCCGCGTGCTGAAGCCGGGCGGCACGTTGCACTTCATCGAGCACGGCCTCGCGCCCGACGCGAAGGTGCAGCACACGCAGCACCGCATGGAGCCGCTCCAGAAGCGACTCTTCGGCGGCTGCCACCTCACCCGCGAGATCCAGCACCTGCTCACCGACGCCGGCTTCACGATCGTCGAGGCCGAGGAGTTCTACGAGAAGGGCGCGCCCAAGTTCCTTGCCGCAGAGACCATCGGCGTCGCCGTGTCGCCGTAGCCCGACGGCACCACCTCAGCCGCCGGAGCCGCCGTGCCACAGTCGCAGCGCGGCCGCGGCGCGATGCGGGCGCCACGCCTCGGCACGGGCCTCGAGGGCAGCGGTGCTGAGCGGCTCGCCGCCAGGGTTCGCCGCGCGGCGCAACCCGAGATCGGCGGCGGGGAACGTGTCGCGCTCGCCCATGCGCAGCGCGATCACACCCGCGGTCCACGGGCCGAGGCCCGGCACCGCGCAGATCGCCGCCACCAGATCGTCCTGCGGGAGGCTGCCGTCGAGGGGCAGCTCCCCCTTGTCCACGGCGGCGGCGAACGCCTTGATCGCGGCGGCGCGAGCGCCAGGCATGCCAATGCCGGTGAGGTCGGCGCTGGCGAGCGTGGCTGGGTCGGGGAACGTGTGCGTGAGACCGAGCGCCTCGAGCCCCGGCACGACAGACCCCACCCGCTCCACGATCCGCGCGGTCACCGTGCTCGCGCCCGCCACGCTCACCTGCTGACCGACGATCGCACGCACGCCCGTCTCGTACGCGTCCCAGGTGCCGGGCACGCGCAACCCCGGGCTGCTCGCCACGAGCGGACCGAGCACCGGGTCGGCGCCGAGGTGCGCGTTGGCGGCGGTGGGATCGCGGTCGAGCGCGAAGATGCGGCGGGCGCCCTCCACCACATGGATGAGCCCGCGCACGTGCGGCAGGTGCGCGCGCAGCAGCAGGTGGTCGGATCCGCCAGAGGACACCTCGATCATGCCCGCGTCGCCGTCGACCACGATCGTGCGGCGATACACGTCGCCGTCCACCCACTCCACGCCGGTGATGGCGCGCCGCGCGAAGTAGCCGAGCGTCAGCGGCCAGTCGAGCGGACCGCGGAACGACATGCGCAGCGTGAGCCCGCCGTCGGCCGCGAGCGGATCGCCTCGACGACGTCGCGCGCGCAGCTCGGTGGGTGACGCGCGGAAGATCTCCTGGCACGCTCGGTTGAGCTGACGCAGGCTGCCGAACCCGCTCGCCCACGCGATGTCGGTGACGGTGAGGTCGGTGTCGTCGAGCAGGCGGCGCGCGAAGTGCGTGCGATTGCTCCGGGCGAGCCGATCGGGCGTCGTACCGACGTGCTCCGCGAACAGGCGTCGCAGGTGCCGGGCCGACACACCGAGCCGCCGCGCGAGATCGACCTCGGTGCCACGATCGAGCGCGCCTTCGTCGACGAGGCGCACTGCCCGGCACACGAGCTCGGGGCCCGCGACGCCGAGCGGCGCGCTGCGATACGGCCGACAGCGCAGGCACGCCCGGAACCCGGCCGCCTCCGCGGCCGCGGGCGTCGCGTACGGCACCACGTTGGCGGGCAGCGGCCGCGCCGAGCACGACGGCACGCAGTAGATGCCGGTGGTGAGGACGGCCTGCACGCTCATGGTCTGCATCGTGCCCGCTCGGGCGCCGATCCGCCGGTCAGATCCGGACAGGCGCTCCGGGTAGGCGGGTAGGGTCCGCCGATGACGACGGGGACCAGCTTCGACCGAGACCGGCTCGTCGCCGACGCGATCGCCACCACGGGGTTGGACGACTTCGGTGCGCCGACCTGGCAGGAGGGCCTCGACCGGCTGCTCGACAGCCTCGCCCGCGAGGCGCGGCTCAACGACCTCGGCATCACGGTGGTGGAGACCGAGGTCGCCGGGTACCTGCGGAACCGCCTCGGCATCGTGGCCCATCGCAGCGCGCACCCGGAGCTCGCCGAGCGCCCGATCACGCGGCCGCTCGTGATCGTCGGCCAGCCGCGCACGGGCACCACGATCCTCTACGACCTCCTCGCGCAGGACCCGGCCAACCGCGCGCCGCTGACGTGGGAGGTCGACCTGCCGTGCCCGCCGCCACGCACCGACACCTACCTCACCGACCCGCGCATCGCGGAGAGCGAGGCGAGCGCGGAGATGGCCGACCTCGTGATCCCCGGCTTCCGCGCGTTCCACCCGATGGGCGCACGCCTCGGCCAGGAGTGCGTGCGCATGACCGGCGGCGACTTCCGCTCGATGATCTTCACCGTGCAGTACGAGATCCCCGGCTACAACCGCTGGCTCCTCGACGAGGCCGACCTCGCGCCCGCGTACCGCTGGCACCGGCGGTATCTCGAGCACCTGCAGTCCGAGCACATGGCGCAGCGCTGGCTGCTCAAGTCGCCCGCACACCTCTGGCACCTGGCGGAGATGCTCGCCGAGTACCCAGACGCGGTCGTGATCCAGACCCACCGCGACCCGCTCAAGGTGATCGCCTCGCTGAGCGCGCTCGCCGCGCACCTGCGCCGCATGGCCAGCGACTCGCCGTCGCTCACCGCGGCCGCCGAGCAGTACGCCTTCGACATCTTCGACGGGCTCGACCGGGGCATGGCTGCGCGGCGCAATGGAGTGCTGCCCGAGGACCAGGTGGTCGACGTGCAGTTCACCGACTTCATGGCCGACCCGTTCGCCACGATCGCCTCGCTCTACGACCGGCTCGACCTGCACCTGTCCGCCGAGGCGGAGGCCAACATGCGGGCGTTCCTCGCGAGCAACCCCGGTGACGGCGGTGGTGGCGGCACCCGCTACCGCTGGGCCGACACGGGCCTCGACGCCGACGCGCTGCGCGAGCGTGCCCGCGAGTACCAGGAGCACTTCGGGGTGCCGAGCGAGCCGGTCACCTGAGCGTGAATCAGGTCAGGCGTGCCAGGTGAGCGTGTCGCCCTGCCCGGCGAGCAGAACGGAGCCGGGCATTACTCGCAAGCGCTGCGGCTCGAGGCGCAGGATGCCGAACGCGGGCGCGGTCGGTCCGGTCCATGGCGGGATGATCGACGGGTCGTAGCCCACGGGGGCCGGCGCATTCACGTACCGGTCCCAGCCGGCAGCGCGCTCCGCGTCGCTGTTCTCCCACGCGGTGTCGCAGTCGGCCGTGCACGTGTCGTGGTTGGCGGTCCAGTAGGTGAGCGACACGCGCGGCTGCGCCGCGAGGTCGGCGGCCTTGGGCGACAGCGGCGAGGTGGCGATCCAACCGGTGAGCGTCGAGCCGTCCCACTCCCAGATCGGGTGGAGCACGCGGGTGCGCGGCGTGCCGTCGACGGCCGTGGTGGCGGCGATGCACCAGACGATGCGATGGGCCATCTCGACGAACGCGGGCGCGATGGTGGCGAGGTCGGTCATGGGGCGGCAGGGTAGACGGCCCTGCCAGACTCGGCGTCATGATCGAGCGCGAGGTCACCATCACGACAGCCGAAGGCGAGATGACGACGTTCGTCTTCCACCCTGAGCACGACGGACCGCACCCGGTCGTGCTGTACCTGATGGATGCGCCGAGCATCCGCCCGGCCCTGAAGGACATGGCGTCGCGCCTCGCGACCGCCGGCTACTACGTGCTCCTGCCCTACCTCTTCTATCGCGGCGGGCCCTACCGCGAGTTCGGCAAGAGCGACGAGGACATGCACGCCCGCGGTGAGCTGATGGGCACGATCAACCCGACGAACGTGGTGGGCGACGGCGAGGCGCTGCTCGCGTTCGCCGATGCCGACCCCGCGGCCCGAGGCGGCAAGGTCGGCGCCGTCGGGTTCTGCATGAGCGGCGGCCTCGCGATCTCCCTCGCCCGCGCGATGCCCGAGCGTGTCGCCGCGGCGGCGTCGATCCACGGCGCCTGGCTCGTGCGCGACACCCCCGGCTCGCCGCACCGCAACCTCGACAAGGTGACCGCCGAGATCTACTTCGCGTGGGTCGACAACGACCCCACCGCGCCCCCCGACACGATCCGGCCGATGCGCAAGGCGCTCGACAAGGCAGGCGTGCGCTACACGCTCGACCTCATCGAGCACGCGCAGCACGGCTTCGCACCCGCCGGCGAGCGCTACGACCGGTACGCCTCCGAGCTCCACTGGGAGCGCGTCCACAGCCTCCTGCGCCGCAACCTCTGACCGACCGTCACACCGGCTGCGTACCCTCTCGGGTCATGGCCTTGGAGGTGGTGTGGACGGGGTACGGGCGCGCGGCGGCGGTCGCGCTGCGCGATGCCGTCGTGGCCGCGAAGGCGGGCGAGCCGCTGGCCCCCGTCACCGTGGTGGTGCCCTCCAACCACGTGGGTGTGGCGGCGCGGCGCATGCTCTCCTCGGGTGCGCTCGGAGCGGTCACCCCACAGGGCAGCGGCATCGCGGCGGTCACCTTCGTCACCCCGTTCCGGCTGGCCGAGCTGCTCGGCGCGGCGTCGCTCGCCGCGTCGGGCCGACGGCCCGTGTCCACGCCGGTGCTCGCGGCCGCGATGCGCGCCGAGCTCGCGGCCGACGCTGGCCTGTTCGAACCCGTCAAGCAGCACCCGGCCACGGAGTCGGCGCTCGTCAGCACGTACCGCGAGCTGCGCGACGTCTCCCCCGCCGCGCTCGATGCGCTCGCCGCCACCAGCGCACGCGCGGCCGAGGTGGTGCGTCTGCACCGCACGGCACGGGCGCGGCTCGAGCCGTCGTGGTCCGACGAGGAAGACCTTCTTGACGCAGCCACCGGTCTCGCAGGCTCGCCGGCAGCGGCCGAGCTCGGCGCGCTGATCATCCACCTCCCCCAGCGGCTCTCACAGCACAGCGCCCGGTTGCTCGCCGCGCTCGCCGAGCACGTGCCCACCACCGTCATCGCGGGATGCTCCGGCGTGGCGGCGGCCGATGCAGAGATGGTCGAGTCGTTGCGGCGCCTCGGCGTCGGCACGACCGGCGGCGCCGACGTGCCGACCGACCTGCCAGTGAGCGAGGAGCGCACCGTGATCCTCACGGCGTCGGATGGCGACGAGGAGGTGCGCGCGGCGGTCCGTGCGGTGATCGACGCCGCGCGAGCCGGGACGCGCCTCGATCGCATCGCCGTCCTCCATGCCAGCCCCGAGCCCTACGCCCGCCTGGCACACGAGCAGCTGCACGCGGCTGGCGTGTCCACCAACGGCGCCGCGGTCGTGCCGCTCGCGGCCCGGATGGCCGGTCGCACCCTGCTCGACCTGCTCGCGCTGCCCGACAACGACTTCCGTCGCCAGGATGTGTTCGCGCTCCTCTCGGCCGGCCCGGTGCTGCACAAGGGGCGGTGGGCACCAGTCACCGCGTGGGAGCGGTTGTCACGTGATGCGGCAGTCGTCGCCGGACGGCACGACTGGGACGCGCACCTCACACAGGAGGCCGACAAGCTCACGCAGCGAGCCGAGGCACGGGCGCAGGACCCTGACGCGAGCTCAGGTTCGGTGGAGCGGCTTCGCAAAGACGCGGCACGGGCCACCGAGCTGCGCTCGTTCGTGCTCGCGCTGATCGACGACCTCGCTCGTGCGGCGCTCGGGGAGCACCGCTGGAGCGAGCACGCCGCCTGGGCACAACGCTGGCTCCGGGACCTCCTCGGCCAGGCTGGCCGGCGCGACTCCTGGCCACCCGACGAGCGAAGGGCGGCAGAGCGGGTCGAGGTCGCCCTCGAGCGCCTCGGCGCCCTCGACGCGGTGGAAGGACCCGTGCCGCTCGAGGTCTTCGCCCGCACCCTCACGGTCGAGCTCGAGGCGGATCTCGGTCGCGTGGGGCGCTTTGGCGAGGGCGTGCTCGTGGGTTCGGTCGAGATGGGCATCGGCCTCGACCTCGATCTCGTGGTGATCCTCGGGCTCGCGGAGGGCTCCTTCCCCGCCACCGTTCGGGACGACTCCCTCTTGCCCGACCGAGAGCGCGCCGCCTGCGGCGACGAGCTGGGCCTGCGCGCGGATCGCGTCGAACGGCAGCACCGCCACCTCCTCGGTGCGCTCGCAGGGGCGAACCGCCAGCTCCTGTGCGTGCCGCGCGGCGACCTGCGTCGCAGCGTGGATCGGGTGCCGTCGCGCTGGGTGCTCGACATCGCCACCCACCTCGCGCAGTCCACCGAGCGGTGGTGGGGCGCCGACCTCCATCGCGCCACCCAGCCGTGGACGCGGCACGTCGCATCGTTCGATGCGGGGTTGCGCTCGATGGCGGTGCCCTCCACCGATCAGGAGCATCGCCTCCGTGCGCTGCTGGCCAGCGGCGGCTCGCTGTCCGCCACCAACGACGAGCGCACGGCCGCGGGCGCCGGTGTGCTCGCGGCTCGGCGCAGCACGTCCTTCACCCGCTTCGACGGCAACCTCGTCGGCCTCGCCGTGCCCTCCCCGCTCGACCAGCTCACATCGCCGACCCGTCTCGAACGCTGGGCGAGCTGCCCGCACGCGCACTTCGTGCTCGACGTCCTCGCGGTCGATCCGATCGAGAACCCTGAGGACACGCTCGCGATCACGGCGCTCGAGAAGGGCACGCTGGTCCATTCGATCCTCGAGGAGTTCATCGGCGAGGTGCTCGCGCGGCCCGAGGCCGATCGCCCGGGGCCCGCAGATCCCTGGACCGTCGAGGACCACCTGCGTCTCCAAGCGATCGGCGAGCGGCGTTGCGACGAGGCGGAGGCCAAGGGCATCACCGGCCGCCCGATCTTCTGGAAGCGGGATCGTCGTCGCATCCTCTCCGACCTCGACCTGTTCCTCGTGGCCGACGCCCGCTACCGCGCTACCCACGGCACGGTGCCGATCGCGGTGGAGCTCGGCTTTGGCTTCGGTGACCTCGATGCCGTCTCCGTCCCCTTGCCTGATGGGCGCGTCCTGCGCGTCCGAGGTCGGGCCGACCGCCTGGATCGCGCCGTCGACGGCACCCTCCACGTCGTCGACTACAAGACGGGCCGCTTCGGCGACAGCTACCGCGGCCTGAGCGAGGACGACCCGGTGAAGGCCGGCACCAAGCTCCAGCTCCCGCTGTACGGCCTGGCCGCGCGCCTCGCCGACGGCCACCCCGACGCGCCGGTGCGCGCCGACTACTGGTTCCCCACCACGCGGGGCGAGTTCAAGCGCACGGGCTACGTCGTCACAGACGATGTGCTGGCGATCACCGTGGCCACGCTCGGGATCATCGTGCACGGGGTCGAGTCGGGGGTGTTCCCTCCGCATCCCGATGGTGCGGGCACCTTCTTCTACATCTCGTGTGAGGTGTGCGACCCCGACGGTCTCGGCACGGTCGAGCTGCACCGCCAGTGGGAGCACAAGCTGGGCGATCCCGCACTTGCCGACTACGTGGCGCTGGTCTCGTGACCACCAACCCGCTCGGAGACCCGCCGGACCAGCCGGCTCGGGCGCGCATCCACGACGATCTCGACACGACGCTGTTCGTCGACGCGGGCGCTGGCTCCGGCAAGACCACCGCGCTGGTCGGCCGGGTGGTGAACCTCGTGGCGACAGGCGCCGTCGAGCTGAGGCACCTGGCTGCCATCACCTTCACGGAGAAGGCCGGCGCCGAGCTGCGCGATCGTGTCCGCCGCGAGCTCCAAAAGGTCGAGTCCGATCCCAGCACCCCGTCGCCAACTGCGGACCGCTGCCGCGCTGCCGTCGAGCAGCTCGACGGGGCCGCGATCGGCACGCTGCACTCGTTCGCGCAACGGATCCTCTCCGAACACCCCGTCGAGGCGAAGCTGCCGCCACACGTCGAGGTGGTCGACGAGGTGCGCTCGGGCATCGCCTTCGACCGCCGGTGGGCGCGCGTGCTCGACGAGCTGCTCGAGGACCCCACGCTCGAACGCACGTTGCTGCTGCTCGACGCCGCGGGCGTCACCACTCAGAAGCTGCGGGCCTTCGCGCAGGCCTTCGACGCCTCGTGGGACCTCGTGGAGGACCGCATCCCCGAGGTCGCGCCTGCGCCGCCGTCGCTCGCGTCGTTCCTGACCACGCTCGATGGCGCGATCCCCGAGCTGCAGGCGCACTGCCGGGAGCACTGCGTCGATCTCGGCGACGGACTCGCGCAGCGGATCGAGGACTTCGACGTGTTCGTCGCTGCGTTGCGCTCGGCCGAGGACGATCTCGACCTGATGGAGCTGCTCTGCAACGCACAGCCCAGCGCAAAGGTGAGCCGCACCGGGGCCAAGGCCAGGTGGAGGGTGCCCATCGACGAGGTTCGGGGCAAGGTGATCGCGCTGGGCGACGCCCTCGACGAGGTTCGCCGCACCTGTCTCCAGGCTTGCGCCCGGCACCTCGCCGCCGCCATGCGCGAGCACACGATCGCGGCGGCGGAGGCACGACGCGCCGCGGGTCA
>JBQTHC010000031.1:0-37357 GCA_052390255.1 Microthrixaceae bacterium | reverse complement strand
TGATGTCGCGCGCGACGACGACGAGGGTGGCCCCGCCGCCACCCACTGCTGAGGAGCACCCGAGCCACCGCTCCCCGTCCGCGGTGGAGATGAGGACCTCGTCGGGGATGGCGGTGCGGCACCAGTCCTCGAACACCACGGCGCGTCCTGCCGCATCACGCGGCTGAAGGGTTGCGAGCCCGGCTCGGCCCACGACGTCGGTCGCCGCGAGTCCCGTCACCGCTTCCATTGCCGGGTTCCAGCTCTCGATGCCGCCGCTCAGGTCGAGTGTGAAGATGCCGTCGGAGGAGCGGTCGACGATCTCGGCGAGCTGCCGCCGCTCCTCCACGAGGGTGCGCAACAGCTCGCTCTTCTCGAGGGCGCGGCTCGCAGCGCTCGCGAGCGCGACCATCACGGCCTCCTCGCCCTGCTCGAAGCCCTCGAAGCCGGTGCGGTCGTAGGAGATCAGTGCGCCGACGATGCGACCGTCCCGGACGAGGGGCGCCGCGAGCGCGTCGTGGTGCTGCGCCGCGAGCAGCGCGGCCGCCACAGCGGCGTCGGGCCCCGCGGCGGTGGCGCGGCGCACGTCTCCGGTCGCCATGAGCAATCTCGCAAGCTCGAGCGAGTGTTGGTCGCTGCGCGCCCGGGTGCCGGCGCGCAGCACGTCGGGCGGCTGGAACTGCACGAGCTCGACTGTGGTGGAGCCGAACGACTTGCTGATGTCGTCGAGGAAGCCGGGCAGCGCGTCGAGCGGATCGATGGGGGAGGCGAGGTCGGCCACCGCACGGGTGAGCCCGTCGAGACGCGCCCGGTCGGCGCGCATGGAGAGGAACGCCTGGTGGCTCCACCGGAAGAACGCGAGTGGACCCAGCAGCAAGAACGCGGTGGCGGGGGCAGCAGCGACGGCGACCGCGAACAGCACGCCCAGGGCCGCGTTCACCAGCCAGATCCGCGCATGGGGCAGGTAGCCGGGCGCGAGGTCGGCGAGCACCTGCCGGGTGGGAACGCCGTTCGCGAGGCGGAGGACCGCAGCCATCGCGATCTCGTTGGTCACAGCGAAGGCGAGCAGCGCACCGACGAGCGCTGGAAGCGACGACGTCTCGCCCGCTCGCTCGCCCGCGAGCCCCCGGTAGAGCACGCTGGCCACGCCGACCGCGGCGGCCCACTGCGCGACGTTGAACAACGCCTTCGTTCGCTCGATGCCGAGGCGGTGCTGGGAGACGGCCTTCGACACCACTGCGAGCAGCACCGCGGGTGGCCCCGCGAAGGTGATGAGGACCGGCGCGAGCACGGCTTCGAACACGTCGACGGCACGGACGTCGCGTCCGTACTGGAACTCGACTTGGAGCGACTCGGCGACGATGAGCGCGGCGGCGAGCGGCGCGAGGAGCCACCACGCGGCCACCGGTCCTGCGGCGAGGCCGCCAGTGACCGCGCCGACCACGAAGAGCAGGCCGGTGAGGGCGTGCACTCCTCGAGGGGCTGTGGTGGTCATCGCCGCGATGGTGTCAGCGGGTGCGGTTCCGCACTACTGCCACGACGTGCCCTGCCAGCTGGTGCCTTGCCACGAGGTGCCTTGCCACGACGTGCCTTGCCAGGAGGTCCCTTGCCAGCTGGTGCCTTGCCACGACGTGCCTTGCCACGAGGTCCCCTGCCACGACGTGCCTTGCCAGCTGGTGCCTTGCCACGACGTGCCTTGCCACGAGGTGCCCTGCCACGAGGTGCCCGCGTACTGGGTTCCCAGCAGGTCCTGCGCGCTCGGGGCCCCGCTCGGGAACAGCAGCGGATGGAAGTTGCTGGTGTTCGCGCTGCCGGCGGGCGCAGCGAGGGCGGCGGTGATGTCGACGATGCCATGACCAGCGTCGTTGGCGGCGCCGAGGGGACGAGCCGTGTTGCTGAGCGCGAACTTGATGCGGTCGTTGCTCGCGGTCGGGTCGGCCTGGAGGAGCAGGGCCGCGGCACCAGCGACCTCGGGCGCGGAGAAGCTGGTGCCGCTGCCGAGGCGGTAGCTGTCGTCGACGAAGTACGGGTAGCGGATGTCGGCTTCGCTGCCCGGCGAACGCAGCGAGTGGAGGCTGCGTCCGGGGGCGACGACGTCGGGCTTGGTGATCCCGTCGGCGAGCGTGGGACCACGGGAGGAGAAGTCGGCCACGGTGTCGTCGGCGGTGCTGACGGTGCCGTGGTCGTCGCTGGCGCCGACGGTGATGACCCAGGGGTCGTCGCCAGGCTTGGCGATCGTGCTCGCGGCGCCGCCCTGGTTGCCTGCGGCGACCACGACGGTCATGCCGTTGGCCCAGACCTGCTCGACGGCAAGGTTCATCGGGTCGAGCCGGTAGGAGAGGCTCGAGTCGGTCCGCAGCGAGAGGTTGACGATGTCGATGCCGTACGTGCTGCGGTTGGTGATCACCCACTGCAGGGCGGCGAGCACCGTGCTGACGTTCGACGCGCCGTCGCGGCCCGAGAGCTTGACGGCGAGGAGGTCGGCGTCGGGCGCGACGCTGTGCACCATCCCGGCCACGAAGGTGCCGTGGCCGAAGGTGTCGTCGCAGCCGGCTTCGGTGGAGAGGTTCACGCACGGCTGCGTGCCACCGCCGGCCTGGGCGACCGGGACGACGTTGTCGGCGAGTGCGGCCACAGCCGCGATGCCGCTGTCGATGACGGCGACGGTGGTGCCCGCGCCGGTGAGGCCCTGGGCGTTGGCGGCACTCGATCCGATGACGTCACGGTGGACCGACGGGCCGGGGGTGCCGGTGGCGACCGACGCGGGCACCACGACGTGGTCGCCGGAGACGACCCGGACGCCCGGGTGGGCGGCGAGGTCGCCGAGACCCGTCGAGGGGATCGTTGCCGCGAAGCCGGTGACGATCGGGAGCTGCAGGTCCACCGTCCCGCCGAGAAGGGAGACGAGGGCCGCGGGACCGGGGTCGTTCGGGTTCAGCTGCTGGACGATGACGTGCACCGGGGTGGGGGGCGGCAGGAGCGCCTGCGCGGGGGCCGCCGCGAGGCCGGGCAGCAGCGTCGAGAGGAGGAGTGCGACGCACGCGCGAACGCGCGACCCGCCCTGCCGTCGGAATGCGAATGTCCCCAGGCGGGTGTGCTCGGTCACGGTGCGTACCCCTCCAACTGTGTCGCGTGGTGCGATGGGCTCATTGTTTGCGCACGAGGCACGACAGTCCATGGCACGAGCGGGTCAAAGGAACATGGCCCGCGCGGGTCGTGGCGGCCGCGCGAACTGGATGAAGTGGGTCAAGGCATGCGCAACCGGATCGACGTCGACGTTGTGTCGCGTCGGGCGACGTCCGCAAGCCGGCGCGAGGTCGCCACTACGGTGTGCTGCGACAGGAGGAGCAGCCGTGAGCGCGGGCCGTGGGAACACCTTGATCGTCGACGACGAGCCGGACGTCCGGCTGCTCTTGCTGCTCGTGATCAACAAGGAGAACGAAGGCCTCCAGGTGGTCGGCGAGGCCGCGAGCGGCGACGAGGCCATCGAGCTGCGTCGGGAGCTCGACGTCGACATCGTCGTGCTCGATCACCGGATGCCTGGCCGCACCGGTCTCGAGACGGCGCGCGAGATGCTCGCCGAGCGACCCGAGCTGCCGATCTTGCTCTACAGCGCGTTCACCGATCAGCGCATGATCGACGAGGCCGAGCAGATCGGCATCCGGGAGTGCATCGAGAAGGGTGACGCCCGACGGCTGGTCACCGCGCTGCGCGAGCTCGCTGGCCTCGACGCGTCCTGAGTTCTCACAGCACGTCGAAGGTGCCGTCGGGGCGAAGGGCCACCCGGCGCGCGGCAAGGTCCTCGGTGACCGCCACCTTGACGGGCTCCGGCTCGGACGTGACGCCCCAGGCCCGGCGTCCGTCGTCGAGGAGCGCCGCCACGATCGCCGTCTCGGGCTCACCCTCGCGATCGTGCATCACGGTCCACGCCTCCACGCGCGCGTGACCGTCAGGCTCGTCACACAGCTCGCGCCGAGGGAGAGCGTCGACCTCCGCCTGAGGCTCCGCGTGGCGGAACGGGCCGGCGGGTGGGTTCGTGCCGTAGACGCCGAAGGCATGCTTGGTGATGAAGCCGCCGTTCCCGCTCACGAGGCCGACGCTGCCGGGCTCGTCGCGCAGCACGCCGGACATCGTCGCGATCGCGTGCGTCACGTAGTTGTTCCAGGGTCCACCGGCGAAGGACAGGCCACCGGTGACGGTGAGCGGCCGATCGATCGACAGTCCGAGCTCGTGCGCAGCGATCTCCACCGCGGAGGGGAAGCACGAGTAGAGGTCCACATGCGCGAGGTCGTCGACGCCGACGCCAGCGAGATCCAGCGCCGCAGCACCGGCGATGCGCATCGCGGGCGAGCGTCCCAGCCGATCGCGCTCGGACATGAAGTAGTGGTCGTGCGCGTCCGTGCCGCTGTACGGGAACACCCAACGATCGCGCGGCACGCCGAGCTCGATCGCGCGCTCCGTTGAGCACAGGATCACACCGGCGCCCTGCTCGACGGCGTTGTTGGAGTTCATGAGCTTCGTGTACGGGAAGCCGATCATCCGGTTGTCGGCGCTCGGCGTGCGGATCTCCTCGGCGCTGTAGGCGCGCTGGATCCATGCATGCGGGTTCGTGGCGGCCACGTCGCTGAAGCGCGCCCACAGCTCGGACATCACCTGGAGGTGCTCCTCGAGCCCGCGGCCCAGCTCGATCCGATGTGCCTGCTCGAAGAGCGGGTACACCTGGACGGGCAGGAAGACGCCGCGCGCTTGCTCCCCCGGTGACGACATCGCAACGTCACCGGTCGACGCGCGCGCAGCCGGCACGTCGTCGCCCTGGCGCGTCCAGGTCGCCTCGACGCCCGAGCGCTTCGCGCTCGAGCGCGTGCGCCACGCCTCCGCACCGCCGACCAGCACGAGATCCGCGGCGCCCGACTGGATGTCGAGACACGCCCGGTTCAGCACTGTCTGAGGGCTGTTCCCACCGAGCCCGGAGACGCTCGTGTCGCGTGGGTTCGCCCCGAGCCGCTGCCCCACGAGGAGCCCCGGGTCGCGGTAGCGCCACGACAGCAGCGACACGACGTGGATCGCGTCGGCGCCGGTCACCGACTTCGTGCCGACACCGCTGTCGTCCGCCGCTCGACGCAGCGCCTCGGCGATCAGGTCGGCTGGCTCGAGCGGTTCCTCGCCGCGGTCGACGCGACGGCTGAGCTGGCCGGCGCCGATCAGGACTGGCGTGCGGGGATCGACCATCTTCGGGGGGTACCTCCGGAAGAACTTGACTGGTTGGTCAAGTCTAGGGATGACGCCGTGCCCCCCTACAATCGCCGCATCGACGTGCTTCTGGTCTGCACCGCGAACCAATGCCGGTCCCCGATGGCCGCGGCCCTGTTGCAGCGCCACCTCGCCGCCTCGCGACTCGAGGTGGGCGTGTCCTCGGCGGGCCTCCTGCACGGCGGGCACCCCGCCACCGCGCACGCGCAGGCCACGATGGCCGAGCGCAACCTCGACCTGTCGACGCATCGGAGTCGCACGCTGGATCAAGCGATCCTCGACGCAGCCGACCTCGTCATCGGCATGACCAGGGAGCACGTGCGCGAGGTCGCCGTGCTCGATCGCGCCGCGATGGCGCGCACGTTCACGCTGCGCGAGCTGGAGCGAGCCGCCACCGAGGCGGGGCCACGGCACGTCGACGAACCGATGGAGGCATGGCTCGCTCGCGTCGGCGCGGGCCGCAAGCCGGGGGCGCTCGTGGGCGTCGGGCACGACGACGCGTACGACATCGCCGATCCCGTCGGCAAGAGCCGCGCCGACTACGAGGCCACGGCCACCGAGCTCGATCGGCTCCTCGGCGCGTTCGTGGCGCTCGCGTGGCCCGTCGATGATCGACACGGACGGGAGCGGAGCGCATGAGGGTGGCCATCGGGGCGGATCACGCCGGGGTCGAGCTCAAGGCGCACCTCGTGTCCGAGCTCGAGCGGCTCGGTCACGACGTGGACGACCTCGGCACCCACTCGACCGAGTCGGTCGACTACCCGCCGATCTGCGCTGCGGTCGGCCGGGCCGTCGCGAGCGGCCTCGCCGACCGGGGCATCGTGCTGGGCGGGTCAGGTCAGGGCGAGCAGATCGCCGCGAACAAGGTCCACGGCGTGCGGGCCGCGCTGTGCAACGACCTCTACACCGCGCGCCTCAGCCGAGAGCACAACGACGCGAACGTGCTGGCCATCGGCGGCAGGATCGTGGCCGCCGGGCTCGCCAGCGAGATCCTCGAGGTCTGGCTCACGACGAAGTTCGAGGGTGGACGTCACGAGCGACGCGTCGAGCAGATCGCCGACATCGAACGACAAGAGCAGGAGTAGGAGCGCACGATGCCCTGGCCCAGCAACCCTGACGACGAGGTGTTCGCGCTCATCGATCGCGAGATGGAGCGGCAGAACACCACGTTGCAGCTGATCGCCAGCGAGAACTTCACCTCGCCAGCGGTGCTTCGGGCGACCGGGTCCGTGCTCACCAACAAGTACAGCGAGGGCTATCCGTCCAAGCGCTACTACGGCGGCAACGAGATCATCGATCAGGTCGAGGACATCGCACGCGAGCGGGCCAAGGCGCTCTTCGGCGCACCGCACGCCAACGTGCAGCCGCACGCCGGTGCGAACGCGAACATGGCCGTGTACCTCGCGGTGCTCGACCCCGGCGACACCGTGCTCGGCCTGCGCCTCGACCAAGGAGGCCACCTCACGCACGGCTCGCCCGTGAACGCGAGCGGCAAGCTCTACAGCTTCGTGTCCTACGGGGTCACGCCGAGCGACGAGCGCATCGACGTGGAGCAGGTGCGGGAGCTCGCGCACGAGCACCGACCCAAGATCATCGTGACGGGGGCCACGGCATACCCGCGGATCATCGACCCGAAGCCGTTCCGCCAGATCGCCGACGAGGTCGGTGCCCTGTTCATGTTCGACGCTGCCCACATCGCGGGCCTCATCGCCGGGGGCATGCACCCGAACCCGATGACCGAGGGCGCCGACATCATGACCTTGACCACCCACAAGACGCTCCGCGGCCCGCGGGCAGGCGCGATCCTGTGCACGGCCGAGCTCGCCGAGGTGATCGACAAGGCGGTGTTCCCGGGCCTCCAGGGCGGTCCGCTCGATCACGTGATCGCCGCGAAGGCGATCGCCTTCGCTGAGGCGGCCACGCCGGAGTTCCGCGACTACGCGCAGCAGATCGTGCGCAACGCAGCGGCCCTGGCCGAGGCGCTCGCCGGCCACGGGTTGCGCCTCGTGTCGGGTGGCACCGACAACCACCTGATGCTCGTCGACCTCCGCTCCTTCGACCCCGACCTGTCCGGGAAGAAGGCGCGCCTCGCGCTCGACAAGGCGGGCATCAGCCTCAACGAGAACACCGTGCCCGACGACCCGCGCCCGCCGTACATCACCTCAGGCCTTCGCATCGGTACGCCAGCGGTCACCACGCAGGGGATGGCCGAGCCCGAGATGGTCACGATCGCCTCGCTCATCTACCGCGTCCTCGTCGGCCGCGAGGACGCAGCGGAGCTTGCTGCCGTGCGTGACGAGGTCGTCGCCCTCTGCTCGAAGTTCGCGCCCTACGCCTAGCAGCGGTTCGACTTCAGCGCTGGTCGAGCCAGGCGGAGAGGTCGCGGCCGATGAGCGTTGAGAGACGGGTCACGTCCGCTCGGTAGAGGTCGATCAGCCGCTCGCGGGCCTCGGGTGGCATCGGCTCGCGGACGAGGCGCTGCTGGAGCTGGTGGTCGAGGCGGCGCTTGAGGCCCTCCGGCACGATCGGGCGCAAGCGGGTGCCGACGCGCCGGCGGAGCGCGTAGGCGAGGCGCATCGCACTGCCGGCGGGGACGCCCGACACGTTGCTCGGCGCCTGCGCGCCGAGGTCCACCGTCGGGTCCACGCCGAGGAAAGACAGGATCGCTCGCACGGTGGCGTCGGTGTCGTCGCTGAGGTCTTCGTGCAGCAGGACGTGGAGCTGCTCGCGCGGGAAGGCCTGGAGGTAGCGGTCAATCTGCTCGGCGTAGCGCCCGGTGTCGAGGTAGTGGCTCGTGGGATCGGTGGCGGGGTCCCGCTCCGCCTGCTGGTCGAGCGCCCGCAGGAAGTCCTCCTCGCGCTCGAGGCCGTCCCGGCGGTACATGAGGTAGTCGGAGTACGCGCGCTCCACGGGGTTGCGCAGCAGGGCGACCAGTCGAACGTCAGGCGCGGCCTCGCGGATCCGAGCGCACGCGGCCGGCACGGCGAGATAGGCGGGCGACACCTCCCCGAGGCGCTGGCCGGGGCGAGCGCCCGCGAAGAGCGCGTCGTAGTCCGCCTGTTCGCGCACGCTGCTTGCGGCGGCGGGGTGGTCGAAGGGCGGACGCTCGCCGGCGAACGCGAAGAAGCCCGGCTCCTTGCGAGCGGGGAGGTACAGGCCGGGGTGGGCGCGCAGGAGGTGGTGCAGCGCGGTCGTGCCGCTCTTGTACGCGCCGATCACGAGGAAGTCGGGGACGATCACGAGGCGGGCATCAGCGCATGCTCGGCATCGTCCGGCCGCGGCTCGCGCGCGGACGTGGCGGCACTCGCGATGGCACCGATCAACAGGCCGAAGAGCGTCGCGAGCCGGAACTTCTCGAACACCGACTCCACCATGCCCTTGGCCAGGAGGCCGACCAGCGCCGCGCCGCACGCGAAGCAGAACACCGCGATCCGGCGGTCGAGGTGGTGACGCCACACCGCGAGCGCGTCGCGCAGCGTGAAGCTGATCGCGACCGCGAACAGAGCGAGCCCGACGATTCCGCGTCGGACGACGAGGTCGATGACGATGTTGTGGTATCCGCCACCCACGAGAAATGTTCCAGGTGTCGCGGCCCGCTCGACGCTGTAGGTCTTGCCGAGACCCCAGCCGGTCACGGGGTAGGTCCGCGCCTGGGTCACGCCGTCGCGCCAGAGGTTCTCCCGGGTCTCCGCCGACTGGGCCTTGCGCTGCGCGGTGAACGTTTCGCCGACGACGCTCGTGAACGGGACGATCTCAGCGTTCGGCGAGGTCGAGAAGGCCGCTCGGGCGGCAACGGTGACCAGCACTGGGGTCACCGCCACGCACAGCAGGAGCAGCACCTCGGTGGGGGTGCTGCGGATCCGTCGTCTCCAGGCTCCGCCGAAGGATGCGACGACCAGGACCGCCGCCGTCGTGACGACACCGAGCACAGCGGCGCGCTGGGTGGCCACAAAGGGGCTCAGGAGCAGCGGCACCGCGGCAAGGCCGAGGAGGCCACGACGTCGAGACCGGGCTGCCTCGAGCAGCAGCGCGACCACCGCGATCGTGGAGAGGATCGTCGACGCGTCGGGGGAAAGCCGGCCGAGGAGCGCGCCCGGGACGAGCGGGAAGTTGAGCGCCAGAGATCGACCGGCGAGCGCGAAGGGCGAGATCACGGCGACGAGGACCCCGAGCCCAGCCAGCAGCGTGCGATGGATCGAGCTGTGCGCGAGGCGCTCGATCGGTACGCCTGCCACGAGCGCGAACCCGCCCCCGAGGTAGATCACCGCCTTGAACTGGAAGAACGCCTCGTCGAACGAGTTGTGCATCAGCACGCCGATCGGAAGTCCCACGCCGAGCCACACCACGAAGGCGGTCCAGGCGACTGCGGTCGCGCCGAGGCGTCGCGGCGGACCATGCACCACCACCCGGGCGAGCAGGGCGAGTGGGATGACGAGCTCGGGAAGGCGCAGCGCGCGGCCACCGATGCTCGGGTGGAACAACCCGCCCGGCACCTCGTTCTGGGTGGGGTAGATGAGGGCCTCCACGAGGAGCAGGCCGATCACGATGAGCACCGCGATCTCGGGCCGGTCACGCTCCTCGAGGCGCACGAGCATGAGGAAGGCGATCGGTGCGACGAGCAGGAGGGCCGTGGTCATGTCATCCTCGGCGGACTGCGCTGCGGTACACGGATGCGGCCGCTCGGGCCTGCGACTGCAGGCTGAACTGGGTGCGCGCCTGGTCTGCGGCGAGCGAAGACAGGCGGCGCTGGAGCGTCGCGTCGCTCAGGAGCCGGGTGAGCGCGTGCTCGAGCGCCGCGACGTCGAAGGGGGGGACGAGGATGCCGGTCTCGCCGTCGTGGATGAGCTCCGGCGCGCCGCCCGCGTTCGTGCCCACCACCGGAACCCCGCATGCCTGCCCTTCGAGGATGGTCCGACCGAAGGGCTCGTGGCGTGACGCGTTGACGAGCACGTCGACGGCGCGCAGCACCTCGGGGATGTCATCGCGCGGCGCGAGGAACCGAACCCGGTCGCCGAGCAGGTCGGCCGCGCGCTTGCGGAGTGCGGGTCCGTACTCCGGTGCGCCCACGTGCTCCTTGCCGATGACGACGAGGTGCGGCTTGCCGGCGCGTGGGCTCAGCCGGCTGATCGCCTCGACGAGCACGTCGACGCCCTTGTTGGGGTCGATCCGTCCGATGATCGCCACCAGGGTCGCGGACGGATCAGCGGTGAGCTCGGCACGGATCCGGGGATCGGCGGCGCCGGGATGGAAGCGGCCGACGTCGATCCCCGGGTGGACGACCTGGATCTTCGCGGCCGACCCGGGGACGGTGCGCGCCGTCGCCGCGCTGTTCGCGAGCGTCACGGTGGCGAGCCGCACGGCGACACCCAGCACGCGGCGCCCCGCGCCTTCGTCGACGATGTCATGCAGGTCGAGGATCACCGGACGGCGCGCGATGCGGCCGGCGAGCGCAGTCTCGAGGTGGGCCCACAGGCTGTGCGACTGGATCAGGTCGTAGCCGCGGGCGCGGCGGGCGATCATGGCGGCCGACCGCGCGACCGCGCTGAGCTCGCCCGCGGTTGCGGTCGGACCGGGGCGCCGACGGCTTCCCGGTCGCCGGATGCCGCGGTGCGGCGGCAGCGTGAGCTCCTGATGCTCCCCACCGGCGGCCTGCCACATCTCGCTCAGCTCGCCGAGCGGACTGGCGAGGCTCAGTCGAACGCCCTCGTCGAGCAACGGTGCGACCAGCTCGAGCAGGCGTCGCTGCGCTCCCCACACGCTGCCGACATGGCTGACGACGAGCACCGACACGGTCTTCGCCTCGGCGCTGCGCCGCGTGCTCCCACGGTCGGTCACGGTGTCGCTCATTGCGCGCCTCGAGCGGTGACATCGAGGCGCGCCGCGACGGCCTTGGTGCCGTGCTCGACGCGCTCGACCTCCTCTGGGGTCAAGCGGTGCTGCCACGTGTCGAGCGCGGCGGTGCTGTCGCGGCGGATCCCGCCCTTGTCCCGCGGCGAGACCGTGTCCGTGTTCCGATGATCGCTGTGGCGAACGACGCCCGTCGCCGCTCGCTCGTCGAACGTCAGCCCCAAGTCATGGAAGAGGGACTCGAAGCCGGCGGTGGGTGCCCCAGCCAGGTCCTCGTAGCTGACGATGTGCCAGTCGGGATGCGCCGCCCTCATGCGATCGACGTAGGCGTAGGTGGCGTTCCAGGTGAGGATCGCCTGCGTGAGGATGTCGGGAGGTGCGTCGGCGGCGCGTCGGATCTCCTCGCCGAACTCGCCCAGGTGGTCGCGCAGGAGCAGTGGCTGTCGGGCCCACTGGCCGAAGTCGAACTTCCACGAGAGTCGCTTCACGCTCCCCGCGAACGCCACGGGGCTGCGCACCATCATCACCACGGCCATGTCGAACCGGTCCGCGAGCCATTCGGCGGAGAAGACGGCGATCGGGTCCTTCATGAGCGTCGACCGGGACGCTGCTCGGTCGACGCGATGGCGGATGCCGTCGCGGGCGAGCCTCGCCGCGTCACGCGCCGAGCGGACGTCGCGGAGCTGGCGGGCGAAGGGGAACCGCTGCTCGAGCACATCCCGGATCTGAGCTTCGTAGGTGTGCCCGTTCTCAGCGCACACGTACAGGTTCCGGTAGGGGATGGGCTCGGCGGTCCAGCGCGGCCAGATGCCCGGGTTGAAGGGCTCGTGCACGTAGGTGAGCTCGCGCGAAAGGCAGAGCATGCGCCCGACCCAGGTCGTGCCGGAGCGGTTGGACCCCGTGACGAGCACCGGCCTGGGCGAGAGAGTCGGCACCATCGCAGCGTAGCGATGGCTGTGGTCGCGGGTCAGCCGGCGAGGAAGACGACGTCGACCCAGTAGTTGCGTGCCTTCGATGCGCTGCGTGCCGGGAAGGTGGGGTTGGCGCTGTAGGTGAACACCCCGTTGCCGCCGTCGATGCCGCTCTTGAGCGCGGTGAGGTGTCCGTTCGTGATGCTGCGGGTGAAGGTCTGGAGGTCCTCCGCGTAGCGACCCTGGTTGGTGTGGTACGAGGCGATGTAGGTCGTGCCGGCGGTGATCCGCACCGGCGTGGGGAACATCACCTGCTGCCAGCCAGCGGCGGTCTCGGCCATGAAGGGGATCTGCGCGAGGAGCGTGCCGTCCTTCTTCCAGAGGCTCGCGACGTGGGTGCCGCCGTTGCTCGCGTACTTGTAGAAGCGGATGCCGAGGATCGTGCCGCCGGTGTTGGCGCGGAACTTCATCCCGATCTCGACGGCGCGCGTGTCGGTGGACATCTTCGCTGGAGTCGCGCCCGACGACCAGATCGACTCCCTTGCCGCGGGTGCCAGCTGCACGTCGGTGGTGGTGGTCGTGGGGGGCACGGTCGTCGTGGTCGCGGCGAGCCCAGTGCCGGTGGCCGTCGTCGTGCCCGACGAGCCTGCGACCGTGGTGCTGGTGGTCGAGGTGCCGATCACGGCGCCGGTCACCGGGTCCACGAGCGGCGCCGTGGTGGTCGACGTCGTGGCGGGTGGCGCAGTGGTCGTGGTGGTGGCGGGCGGCGCGGTCGTCGACGTCGTGGCGCTCGTGGTCTGGTTGACGAGCGCGCGGTAGAGCGCGCTGGCCTCGGGGAACTGGCCGGTCATGAGCCGGTGCGAGGCGTCGACGGCGTCGACTTCGAAGTAGCTGGTGTAGAGGTACGGGTTGGCGCGCATCCAGGCCCACATGTTGGAGATGTAGGTCGGGTTGTCACCGCCACCGAGGCTGTCGTTCGGGCGGACGGTGAGCCCCCACTCGGGCAGGGACATCGCCTTGCCGTGCGCCCGGGCGAAGTTGCGCTGCCAGTTGAGTCCCCACGGACGGTTCAGCTGGTCGTTCCAGCGACCGACCGCGTCCGTCGCGGGCACGGTCGAGGTGTCGTAGGCGTCGAGGCCGATCACGTCGACGTAGGCGTCGCCTGGATAGGCGGCTTCGACGTTGGCGTGGGTGTTGCCGGCGAGGGGCGTCCAGTCGAACCTGAACTGCTGGTTCGGGACGGCGCGCAGCGCGGTGACGATGCGGCGCCAGTACGCGGCGAAGGATGCTTCCTTGCCGCCGGCAGCCCACGGGTAGAACCCGCCGTTGAACTCCCAGCCAAGGCGCAGGATCGCGTCCGCGCAGCCATTCGCGACGAGGGTCTGACCGAACTGCTGCCAGTGCGCGTCGTAGGCGCCGCTCGCGCCCGCGGCCAACGTGAAGTTCGTGTTCGGGAGCATCGCGGTGGACAGCACCAGCGAAGAGGATCGCGACGCCCACCTCGTGCACCACCAGGCAGGGTTGTCGATGTTCGCCCAGGGAGTGGTCGACGAGGTCGGCGCCCGCCCGACGAAGTCCAGCGTGTAGCCGACCGGCTCGCCCAACCACGCCTCGTACTCCGCGACCAGATCGGCGCGACCAGATCCTCGGAACACCCCCAGCGCAACGGGTGACGCGGCCGCCGCAGTTGACGGCATGAGCGGGACGACCACTCCGGTCAACACGGTCACCGACAGCACAACCAACAGGACACGACGCACGGACATGGAAGCTGCGATCCTTCGACGAGCAAGGTCCCCCACGTGATCCCACGCCTCGCTCAGTCACCTTCGGCGCGCCGGAGCCGTACCTTGAGCCGTTCGGCCCATGTCCGTCTCTTCTCGGTTGCACCGGATGCGCGCCGAGCCCGCCGACTGGTGCGGTTGTGGCGCTGATCAGGCTCGCGTCAGCCCGAGTGCGGTCTCCGTCCGACCGGCGCGCGGAGCCACGCGTCGTCGTCGCCGGGGAGGTCCGAAGGTCGGTGTGTGGGTACGGAGTCGGCGAGCGACGTCTCGTAGTAGTACTTGCCCGCGGCCGACTTTCGGTTCGAACGGTTGATGACGATCCCGAGGACGTCGGCGCCCCGGTCGTGCAAGATCGCGAGCGATCGCTCCACGTCGAGGAGGTCGCGACGCCGGCGGTCGATCACGAGGATCACCGCCCGCGCCATGGTCGTGATCGCACCCGTCTCCGCGAAGCCCTTCATCGGCGGGCAGTCGATGATGACCGTCTCGTCCTGAAGCGCCTCGAGCACGGTGGGGAGGTTTGCGCGCAGGACCTCGGCGGGATGCCGGTCGGCGACGCCGGCCGAGAGGAGGCGCAGCGTGGGCGAGGACGTGGATTGCAGGAGGCGCTCGATCGGCAGCTCGCCGACCGACGCGACGCCCATCGCGAGCCTTCCGTGGAGGTTCTCGTGCAGTCGCGGGCGACGGAGGTCCGCGTCGACTGCGGTGACCCGCTCGCCGACGGACGCGAGCGCCCACGCGAGCGCGGCGGCGATCGTGGACTTCCCTTCGCCGCTCGACGCCGACACGATCGCGATCGAGCGCGGGCGTCGGTCGTGAAGGAGGAACTCGACGTTGGTGCGGAGCGACTGCAGGGCCTCGGTGACCTCTGGCGGCACGTCGGTACCGAGGATGGCGTCGATGCCGTGGCGCCGGATGTCGCGCATCATCGGCATCTCGCCGAGGACGGTCGTGCCGAACTGCCCCTTGAGGTCGTCGAGCTCGTCGCCGCGGCGGCGGTACGCGGCCGCGCCGATCGCGGTGAGCACGGCGGCGATCAGGCCGAGCAGGAGGGCAGAGATGGCCACCGGCTGGCGCCTCGGGGCGTAGGGCGCGCCGGGCGGCCGCGCTTCATCGAGCAAGGCGAGCGTGACGTAGCCCCCGCCGACGGTGCTGCCGACGAGCTCGCGTGCGTATGCGGTGGCCCAGGGGGCCACGGCGGCTTGCCGGGTGCTCGACGCGGTGATCGTGAGGACCCCGGCGCCCCCCGAATCGGAGATCTCCACCTTGACGTGTGCCCGCTTGACCGCTTCGGGGAGACCAGCGCGCGCGCTGTCGGCGAACGTGCGGCTCTGGGCCTGCGCGATGATCGACGGCACGACGAAGTCCACGACCTGCACCTGGAACTGCGCCTTCGCCGGATCGGGTTGCACGAGCACGACCGCGGTCGCCTTGTACCGGTCAGGCGGCATGTAGGCGGTGGCGAGGCCCGCCGCGAACACGAGGGAGAACACGGCCAGCACGATCATCCAGTGCCGCCGCATCGCCCGGACAACGCTCGCCAGTTCCACCTTGCCTCCGTCATCCTGCACGACTGGGCCCCGGCACGCTGGGAGGGCGGCGGCGCCCACCGTGGCACCCCCGCTGTGCTGAGGCCAGTAGCGTACCCGGTACGCCTCGGCCGAAGGATCACGCGTCTCGCGGATGAAGCTCGTCAACCTGGGGTCTCGCGTCGCCCTCGTCGCCGTGCTCGTGCTGGGTGCGCTGGGTTGCGCGTCGTCCTCGTCCGTGACGCCGCAGACCTCCTCGTCGACGACCTCGTCTGCGATGCCCGTCGCGCCCATCGGTCCGCTCGGGGTCTTCAGTGGGACCGAGCGACCTGACCTCGTCAACGACTTCGAGCGATGGCTGGGACATCGAGTCGGGTACGCACTCGACTACCTGGGCGCCGCAGCGGCGGGAGCGGACCCGTGGGCAGGCATCGACGACCCGTCGCAGCGCTGCGCGGCATGGGCGCGGGACCGCCGCCACCTCGTGCTGTCGGTGGCCATCCTGCCGAGCGGGCGTCAGCGCCTGGGCGCAGGCGCGAAGGGGGACTACGACGCCCACTGGGACAGGTTCGGTGCCGGCATGGTCTCGGCCGGGTGTGCTGACGCGACGCTTCGCCTCGGTTGGGAGTTCAACGGCCTCTTCTACCCCTGGGCCGCGGGTGGGCAGGAAGCCGCGTACGCGGCGTACTGGCGGCGCATCGTCGAGCGCCTCCGGGCCGTTCCAGGCTCCAGCTTCGCGTTCGACTGGAGCGTCCTCGCAGGCAACGCGAACGCCGACGTCGAGGCTGCGTACCCGGGCGACGACGTCGTCGACATCATCAGCCTCGACGCCTACGACACCTCGCAGCTGCGGACGCCCGACGATCGGTGGGAGGACCAGCTGGACCGGCCATACGGCCTCCGGTGGCACGAGCAGTTCGCCGCGCGTCACCGCAAGCGCCTCGCGTTCTCCGAGTGGGGGGTCGTGGTGCGACCGAACGACTCGCTTGGGGGCGGCGACGCGCCCGCGTACATCGAGCACATGATCGACTGGATCCGTTCGCACGACGTGGCCTACGCGATCTACTTCGACGTCGACGCGCGAGACGCGGCGCACCGACTCTCCAAGGGTCGGTTCCCGCAGGCCGCGGCTGCCTTCCGGAGGCGGGCCGTCGAGCTGGCTGGATCCGCGGTCTGATGCGGACGAGTGTGACCCCGTGAGGATCGTCCTCGTCGCGACACGCCATCCCTTCGGGCGCGCCACGGGTCGCAAGACGGTGCTCAAGACCATCATCCGGTCATGTGTCGACCTGGGTCACGACGTGCGTGTGGTGGCGATCACCGATGAGTCCCAACCACCTGGTCCCGTGCCCGTCGAGGTGATCGCGCCGCCGGGCCTCCCCCGCATCGCCGCGAACGTCCTCGGCAAGGCATCGCGCGGCACGCTGTGCCTGAACGAGTGCCTCTACGTCAGCCCGGCGATCAACGCGGCCGTCTCGGAGGTGTGCGCGACGTGGCAGGCCGACGTCGTCATCGCGGACATGGTGCGCACGTCGTCGCTCGCCCTCGCGACCGGCCTGCCGACGGTGGTCGACCTCGACGATCTCCTGTCCCGCCGGTACGCGGCGCTCGCCGAGGGGCGCGCGGAGGCCGGGACCGTGCTCGGGTACTACGGGTCGAGGATGCCCACGGTGGTCCGTGGCCTGGCGTCACGTCTCGCCGCCCGCCTCGTCGGCATCGAGGCGCGGCTCGTCTCGCGCCGTGAGGAGGCGGTCGCCCGAGCGGCCACCGCTGTGTCGCTCGTCTCCGAGGACGAGGCGGCCATGTTCGCACGGAGCATCGGAGCTCCCGTGGCCTGGCTCCCGATGGCGATCGACATCCCGGCGGAACCCGCCACGGTCGCCTCGAACGACGACGCCCGGATCGTCTTCGTAGGGGGTCTCGACTACCACGCGAACCTCGAGGCGGTCCGGATGTACGTCGACCACGTGGCGCCCGCGATCGCGTCGCTGGGCGTCGAGGGACTCCGCCTCCGCGTCATCGGCCACTGCCCGGAGCCCGTGCGCGCGGAGCTGGGTGGTTCGTCCTCGGTCGAGCTTGCGGGCTACGTGGAGGACCTGGCGTCGGAGCTCGCGCGAGCGCGCGCCTTCGTCGCGCCGATCCCGCCCGGCACCGGCGTGAAGACGAAGGTCCTCGAAGCGATGGCGGCCGGGCTCCCCGTCGTCTCCACGCCCGACGGCGTGGACGGGATCGGCGCGGTCGACGGTCGTCACTGCATCGTCGGCTCGACAGCCGACGAGCTCGCGCGGGGTGTCGTCGCGCTGGTCCGCGATCGAGGCGAAGCGGCGCGCATCGGCGCGGCAGGGCGAGCGCTCGCCGAGGAGGCGTTCGCCCCGGCGGTGGTCGCCGAGCGCTGGCGCTCGGTGCTCGAGTCGCTCCCACTCCGAGGAGCGCCGGGGTCATGAAGATCCTGATGATCACGAAGTTCCTGCCGCTGCCCGCCGATTCCGGCGGCAAGCAGCGATCAGCTGCGGTCCTGCGGCGCCTCGCCGGCATCGGGGACGTGACGATCTGCGCGTTCGACGACGGCCGCGCTGATCACGACGAGCTCGCCCGTCTCGGCGTGCGCGTGTGCACCGCACCCCGGCCGGGGAACCTCGACGCGCTCCTCGGGAGCCTTCGGCATCGCAGCGTGAGCGCTGGCCGCTTCGCGAGTCGGGCGCTGCGACGCCAGATCATCGAGGCGGCGACGCCTCGGCCCGACTGCCTGGTCGTCGCGTACGGCCAGCTCGCGCCGTACGCAGCGGACGTCGACGCGGGCCACAAGGTGCTCGACCTGCACAACGTCGAGTCGGCGCTGCTGCGAAGCTACGCGGCGAGCCGCACGTCGCCGCGCTCGATCCTGGCGCGGTACGAGAGCCGTGCGATGGGACGGCTGGAGCGCCTTGCGCTCGGAGCCTTCGACACGGTGAGCGTGGTCAGCGACGTAGATCGCACGCGGCTCCCCGAAGGCGTCGCTCGGGTGCTCGTGTGCCCGAACGGGTGCGAGCCGGCACCCCCGCTGCCCATGGGGGAGGACGCCGTCGTCGCCTTCGTCGGCCTGTTCGGCTGGGCGCCCAACGCGGAGGCGGCGGTCTGGTTCACCGAACGGGTGTGGCCGCTCGTTCGCCGGCAGGTGTCCGGCGCCCGGCTCCTCCTCGTCGGTCGCGACCCGACCGACGACGTTCGAGCGCTGGCTCGGCCCGACGTCGTGGTCACAGGTGCGGTCCCGGAGGTGGAGCCGTACCTCGCGTCGGCCCGCGTGGCGGTGGCTCCGTTGCGTGCCGGCGGCGGCTCGCGTCTGAAGATCATCGAGGCGCTGCGCGCGGGTCGGCCGGTCGTGGCCACCACGATCGGGGCCGAAGGCCTCGAGGAGCTGATCGGCAACGGGCTGATCACCGCGGACGACGCGAGCGAGTTCGCCGACGCCGTGGTCGACCTGCTGCGCGATCGCGAGCGCGCCGCGGCACTCGGCCGCGCCGGGAACGAGGCGGTGCTGCGACGGTTCTCGTGGGACCAGACCCTCGCACCGCTCGTCGACGACGTCCGCGGCCAGCCGCGAGGCTGAACACCGGAGAGCCGAACGTCGCCGGGTCAATCCGCCTGGAGGCGTGACCCGCGACGGCGCAGCCAGCCCTGCAGGCGCACCGCGCTCAGCCGCGCGATCGCGGACGCGGCGTCGGCCCGCCGCTGCTCGCGCGGGACCGGCGAAGCGGCCGCCGTCTGGAGCACCGACTCGAGGCGCGCCGAGCGATCCGCAAGGGAGAACCGCGTGCAGACGAAGCGCCGCCCGAAGGCGCCGAGGTCGGCGCGCAGGGCTGGGTCGTCGATCAGCGAGCGAAGTGATCGGATCAGCTCGTCGGTCCCGGGACCGCCGTCGCCGTGACCCCAGAACCCCTGGACGAGGTACTCGCCGCTCGTCTCCGGGGTGAACAGTTGGCTGTAGCCGTCCGTCCCCACCACGATCAGCGACTTGCCGAAGGCCAACCCGCGCAAGGCCGACCCACCCATGCCGAGCACGACGTCTGACGCCGCGTACGCCTCGCGGGGGTCCTCGAGAAGGCCCGGCATCAGCACCACGTTCCGCCCAGCGCGATCGTTGACCGCATCGGCGCGGCGCCGCAGGTCGCGCTCGCCATCGCCATCGCCTGCGATCACGAGGCGGATGTCCGCATGATCCGACAGCGCGTCGACCGCGTCGATGGCGGCCGTGGTGCTCGCGAGCTTGATGCCGCTCAGCCGCGAGATGATCGAGGCCACGAACGCGTCGTCGGGGATGTCGAGGCCGCGGCGGAACCCGCTGCCGTCGACCGACGGGCTGTCGCCGTCCACGTCGACCGGCGGCTCCAGCAGCGTGACGCTCGCGTGCCCGCGGCGCCGCATCTCGTCGCGCAGCACCTGGGTTCCCACGATCAAGGGCACGCGCTTGGGCATGAACCGCGGGACCGTCATCGACATCACGCTCGACACGAGCGGGACGCCGTCGCGGAGATGCGGGCCGATCAGCGCTTCGAGACAGGCAGGCCACTCGTACGTGTGCACCACCTCGGCCTCGGTCTCGCGCACGGCGCGACGGAGCGCGGCAGCGACGCGACGTGACGGCCAGCGCGCGGCGAGGCTCGCGTCGCCGGGCGCCTCCAGGTAGCCGAGGTCTCGCCGGGCGAGCTCCTGCACCATCGGCCCCGGCTCAGCGAAGAGGGTCACCTCGTGGCCGGATCGCTGCAGCTCGCCCGCGAGGTCGACGGCCGTGATCGTGGCGCCGCTCACGATCAAGCGGTGGGGGAACACCAGGACCTTCATGCGAGAGCAGTATGCACTCGTGGTCACCTCGACGAGCGCGCGCCGACGTCGCGCCCCGGTGGGTTAGACAGGCGACGTTCCCCGTCTCACCGAACCCTCGAGCAGCACACCGTGATCGACCGGTCCATCCGGCGCGCCGACGCCCGGTTCATCCTTCCGCGTCACCCCGCCACGGCCGTCGTGCTCGAACCCGAGTCGGGGTGGGATCGCGCCCTTCAGCTCGCGGGGATCACCGAGGTGCGTCGCGGCGACGCGGTGCCCGACCTCGTCGTCGCAGGGGGGC
Organism: Microthrixaceae bacterium; assembly: GCA_052390255.1. Lineage (GTDB taxonomy): Bacteria > Actinomycetota > Acidimicrobiia > Acidimicrobiales > VFJN01 > VFJN01. The sequence continues at coordinate 16,956 of JBQTHC010000031.1, read as the reverse complement.
GGCAGGTGGCAGCCGCGGCCGACCTCGCGGCGCCGATGGTCCTGCTCGAAGGCGCGGCGTCGATCGGGCCGCTGCGCGCCGCTGGGTACGAGGTTGCGCGGTACCTCGTCCTGCCGGATGTGGCGCACCCCGAGATCGTCCTTCCGCTCGACGCGCGCGACGCGATCCGCTACGCCCTGCAACGGCGGACCGTGGCCGCCCCACGGGCGCGCGCCATCGCCGCGCAGGCCGGCGCGATCGGCGTGGCGCTGCTTCTGCGCGTGGTTCGGCCGGGATCGGTCCTCACGCTCGCGAGCCGCATCGGCCGCGAGCCGTTCGTGCTCGGCGAGGTCGCCGCGCGTGGGTTCACGTCCGCCGCGTCCTGGTACCTCCACCTCGGGCGGAGCGACGAGCTGGCGGAGCGCCGGATGGCGTTCCTCGTGTTCTCGGCCGCGGCACGATCCCCGGCCTGGGCCGTGAAGGTCGCACGGGTCCCTGGCATGGACGACGCGTTCGACCGCGACGAGCGAGGTCTCGCTGTGCTGACGCAGTCAGCACCGGACCTTGCCGACCGCGCACCGAGGCTCGTGGGGCGGTCGTCCGTCGCCGGCGTCGCGCTGTCGGTCGAGACCGCGGCGGTCGGGGACCGGGCCACCGAGGTGCTCCGCCGAGGCGGAACCGAGGCGCGGCAGCTGATCAGCGCCGTGTGCGCGTGGCTCGTCGAGCTCGCTGGGGCGACGCGGCTGCCACCAGAGGAGCTGGCCGCCGAGCGGTTGCGGTTCGAGGCCGACGTCGCTCCTGCATGGGAAGGTCAGGCCGACGTCGGGTCGCTGGTGACGAGGCTGCAAGACGTGCCGGCCGTGCTCGTGCACAGCGATCTCGGCACTTGGAACATCGTGGCGACCGGACGCGAGTTCTCCATCGTCGACTGGGAGTCCGCCCGCCGCGCGGGACTGCCGCTCTGGGATCTCCTGTACTTCCTCGCCGACGCATGCGCGCAGGTCGCGCGTCGGGCTCGACCTGGCGACCGCGCCGAGTACCTCGTGTCCTTGTTCCGCGGCGAGGCCGAGCTGTCATCGGTGCTGTTCGAGTGGGTGCGCCGCGCCGCCGCCGCGTCGTCGCTCGCGCCGGAGTCGGTCGGGTTGATCGCCACGCTCGGGTGGCTCCATCGCGCCGCGCCGTTCCTGCGGTCGGACGATCAGGCGGTCACCGAGCCAGACATGGTCCGCTTCGCGCGGCAGTGGCTGGCAGACGCCGACTTGGGCCCGACCTGGTCCCGTTGGCGGTGAGCCTCAGGCGAGACCCCAGCAGTGGAAGTCGGCGCCGAGGTAGCGGCGGAGACCGACGATGTCCGCGCCCAGCTCGTCTCGGATCGCGCCCCGTGTCGCGTCCGAGATCTCGGCGATCTTCGGGTCGACGGTCGGCCTCGTGAGCAGCCGCCGCTTCGTGGCGACCACGACGTCTCGCGGCACGGTGCGTGCGAGCAGCCGCCCCCCCGGGACCCGTCGGGCGATCTCGAGGGCCCGACGCGGCGTGCGCTGGTCGGTCGCGCGGTTGAACTCACGAGCGAGCGCGTCCGGCACCCACGCCGGATCGACACCGATGAACTCGAAGGTGCGCTGGAGCGTGGCTGTTCGCTCGTCGCGGAGCTCGTCGGTGGTGAGCAGGAGGATCTGCTCGCGTGGGAAGTGGGCGAGGTACTCGTCGAGCTGCGTCGCGTAGCGACTCGCGGCCAAGTAGATGCCCTGCGTGCGCAGCGCCTGCTCGACGGGAAGCGTCTCGTTGCCCGTCCGGACCCAGTGGACGTAGTGGGACAGCGCGCGCTCTACCGGGTCGCGCATCAGGTAGATGAGCCGCACGTCGGGGATGACGGAGGCCATGCGGGCCGCGGTGCCCGCGGACCATGGGAGCAGCGTGTAGTGGGTCGAGGCCTCGCCGATGGCGATCGCGTCGCCCGCGTCCGCGAACTGCTCCTCGTACCACGCCTGCCCGAGCGCGAGCGACGAGTCCAAGCGCAGCTCCGGCGGGAACGCGGCGCAGAAGTACTGGAGCTCCTTGGTCCGCGACATGAAGACCTGTGGGTGGCCCTCGACGTACTCGTAGAGGCTCGACGTCCCCGACTTGGCGGAGCCGATGACGACGAAGGTGGGGAGGGTCAACGGCCCTCACCCATGATCGCGGGAGGCACGTCCGCCGAGCGGAGGTAGCGGGCCGGGATCCCGGCCCACACCTCACCGGCCGGGATGTCGGTGGTCACCGCGGCTCCCATGCCGACCAGCGACCAGCGCCCGATCGTGCGGTCCTCGCGCACGAGGGCGCCCGCGCCGAGGTATGCGCCCTCCTCCACGGTGACACCCCCTGCGAGGCGCACGCCCGCACCGAAGGTCACGAAGTCGCCGACGAGGTCGTCGTGGGTGAGGATCGTTCCGGGCATCACGACGACGTGTGCGCCGACCGTGACCGCGGTGGTCGCGATCACGCCGGCGAGCACGATCGAACCGACTCCGAGGCGCGAGGTCGGCGGGATGATCGCGGACGGGTGGACGATCGTGGCGTGGCGATCGGCGGGAAGGTCGAGCGTCGCCACGACCTGCTTGCGGGACCAGTTGCGGCCGGGTCGGCCCACGCACACCGCGACGGAGACATCGGGAGGCATCTCCGACAGCGCCGAGGTGGTTCCGAGGACGGGGACGCCGTCGATCTCCGATGGGAGCGACGTGTCGTCGTCGATGAACCCGTGGAGGTTCCAGGTGGTCGAGACGGCGTTCACCGCGCGCACCGTTTCGACCACTTCGCGACCGAGTCCGCCGGCTCCCACGACCACTAGGCTGTTGGGCACGCACCCTCCAGGGTGAACTGCGACACGGTGGGATCCACAAGTCTTGCATTCGGCTGCCGGGAGGATCGAGAGCCATGAACGATCGGGTGACGGTGCACCCGACGGCCGACGTGGCTGAGGACGTCCGGATCGGCGAGGGGACCCGGATCTGGCATGAGTGCCAGATCCGTGAGGGTGCATCTGTAGGCCGCGATTGCACGCTCGGCAAGGGCGTCTACGTGGACGCGGGTGTCACGATCGGCGATCGGGTGAAGGTGCAGAACGGGGTCTCGATCTTCCACGGGGTGACGCTCGAGGACGGCGTGTTCTGCGGGCCCCATGCGATGTTCACCAACGATCTCCATCCGCGCGCCGTCAACACCGACGGCTCGCTCAAGGACGTCGACGCGTGGGACGTGTCGCCCACGTTGGTGCGGCGCGGCGCGTCCGTCGGGGCGAACGCCACGATCGTGTGCGGCGTGACGATCGGACGCTGGGCGGCCGTCGGTGCGGGGGCGGTCGTGACCCACGACGTCCCCGACCACGGACTCGTGTACGGCAACCCGGCTCGTCTCCATGGCTACGTCTGTGCGTGCGGGCGCAGACTCGACACCAGCCAAGCGCCGTCCGAGTCGATGCAGTGCCCGACCTGCATCCGCGACGGCGTGTCGCCGGCCACGTGATCCCCGTCTCGAAGCCGTCGATCGGCGACGCGGAGCGTCGGGCGGTCTTGGAGGTGCTCGACTCGGGCATGCTCGTCCAGGGCCCCCGCACGGCTGAGCTGGAGGACCAGTTCGCGCAGCGGTGCGGGGCCGCGCACGCCGTGGCCACCTCCTCGGGGACCACGGCCCTGCACCTCGCGCTCCTCGCCCACGGCATCGGCGTCGGCGACGAGGTGATCACCACGCCCTTCTCGTTCATCGCGTCCACCACGAGCGTCCTGCTCACCGGTGCGACGCCGGTCTTCGTCGACGTCGAGGAGGACACGGGCAACCTCGACGAGAAGCTCGTCGAGGAAGCAATCACGCCGCGCACCCGTGCGATCCTTCCGGTGCACCTGTACGGCCAGATGAGCGACATGGAGGCGTTGGAGGAGATCGCACGGCGGCACGACCTCGTCCTCCTGGAGGACGCGTGCCAGGCGGTCGGCAGCACCTTCAAGGGCTGCCCCGCGGGCAGCTTCGGCACCGCCGCGTTCAGCTTGTACGCCACGAAGAACGCCGCGGCCGGCGAAGGCGGCATGATCACGACCGACGACGCGGAGATCGCCGATCGCTGCCGATTGCTGCGCAACCACGGCATGCGCGTGCGCTATCACCACGAGGCGCTCGGCTTCAACGCTCGGATGACCGACCTGCACGCCGCGATCGCGCTCGTGCAGATCCAGCGCCTCGACGAGCTCAACGAGCGTCGGGGTCACAACGCCCGATGGTTCACCGACCACATCGATCGTGTGCGCACGCCGGTGGAGCTCGAGGGTCGAGGACACGCGTGGCACCAGTACACCGTCCGCGTCGACGACGGTCTCGACCGCGACGAAGCGGTCGCGCGCCTCGCCGCGGCGGGGGTCGGTACTGGGATCTTCTACCCGGTTCCGCTGCACCGACAGCCCCCGGTGTGCGCCGTGGTGGGGGACATCTCGATGCCGGTCGCCGAGCACCTCTGCGCGACCGTGCTGTCGATCCCCGTCCACCCTGAGCTCACCGCGGCCGAGCGAGACATCATCGTCGCGGCGGTCAACGCGCTATGAGGGTCGCGCTGATCGGTGCCGGCGCGATGGGGGCGAACCATGCGCGCGTGCTCCGCGACCTCGAGGGCGTGGAGATCACCGGCGTGATCGACCGAGATCTGCAACGGGCCACGGCGATCGGCACCCGCTACGGCGTCCCCTTCGGCGACGACCCGGTTGCGCACCTCGAGGCCGAGCGCCCGGACGCGGCCGTGATCGCCGTGCCCACCTCTGGCCACGTCGAGGTCGCCCTCGCGGCGATCGAGCGCGGCGTGCACGTGCTGGTCGAGAAGCCGCTCGCCGCCTCGGTGGAGGAAGCCGAGATCCTCGTCGACGCCGCCTCGGCGAACGGCGTCACGCTGGCGGTCGGGCACATCGAGCGATGCAACCCGGCCGTCGTCGAGCTCAAGCGGCTCCTCGACGAGGGCGCGCTCGGGCGCACCTTCATGTTGCACTCCCGGCGGCTGTCGCCCTTTCCCGCGCGGATCATGGACGTCGGGGTGGCGGCCGACCTCGCCACGCACGAGGTCGACATGATGCGGTACCTCACCGGTGCCGAGGTCGGGCACCTCACGTCCACCGTGTCCCGTGTGCTGCACCCGACCCACGAGGACGTCGTCGTCGGGCTCCTCGAGTTCGACTCCGGGGTGCTCGGGGTGCTGGAGGTCAACTGGGTGACGCCGACGAAGATCCGCGAGATCCACGTCACCGGAGAGCGCGGCATGTTCACGGTCGACTACCTGCGCCAGGAGCTGTGCTTCTACGCGAACGCGGCGTCGGGCGAATCGTTGCCGAGCAACGAGTGGCCGCCGACCGACGCGTTCAGCGTTGCCGAAGGGCCCATGGTGCGTCACCACATCGCCCGGCGTGAGCCGCTGCTCGTGGAGCTCGAAGGCTTCCTGCACGCGGCGCGCACCGGTGAACGCCCGGTGGTCGACGGCCGGGACGGCGTCGAGGCGGTTCGCCTCGCGATCGACCTCGTGAACGCTGGAACCCGCGGACCGGACGCCTAGGAGACATCGGTGGAGCTACAAGACAGTCGGATCCTCTTGGTCGGTGGGGCAGGCCTCATCGGTTCGCACATCCTCGACCTGCTCGTCGCGGAGGACGTGCGCGAGATCGTGGTGTTCGACAACTTCGTGCGGGGCACCCGCGCCAACATCGAGCACCACCTCGATGACCCGCGGGTGCGCGTGATCGACGGCGACATGCTCGATCGGGCGGCGGTTGCCAGCGCCATGGAGGGGATCGACGGCGTGTTCCTGCTCGCCGCGCTGTGGCTCTTGCAGTGCGCAGAGGATCCTCGCTCGGGGCTCCAGGTCAACGTCGAGGGCAACTTCAACGTGGTCGACGCCTGTCGTGCCGCCGGCGTGCGTCGGCTCGTGTTCTCCTCGTCCGCGTCGGTGTACGGCGATGCGCTCGTCGAGCCGATGCCCGAAGACCATCCGCTCAACAACCGCACCTTCTACGGCGCTACGAAGGTCGCGCTCGAACAGATGCTCCGCTCGTACAACGAGATGTACGGCCTCCCGTACGTCGCCCTGCGGTACTTCAACATCTACGGCCCTCGGCAGGACTACCGCAACGCCTACGTCAGCGTGATCATGCGGGTGCTGGATCGGCTCGACCAGGGCGAGCCGCCGCTCATCTTCGGTGACGGCAGCCAGGCCTACGACTTCATCTACGTGAAGGACATCGCCCGCGCCAACATCGTCGCGATGAAGAGCGACATCAGCGACGAGGTGTTCAACGTCGCGACCGGCGTGAAGACGAGCATCCGCGAGGTCGTGCAGATGCTGCAGGAGATCGTCGGCACCGACCTCGCTCCGGAGCACCAGCCGACCAGCCAGGTGTTCGTCACCGACCGGGTCGGATCGCCGGTCGCCGCTCGCGACCTGCTCGGCTTCGTGCCGTCGACCCCGCTGCGCGCAGGGCTCGAGGAGCTCGTGGCATGGCGGGCCGAGCACATCCGGCAGCAGTCGTGAAGGTCCCCGTCACCCGACCGGTGTTCGGCGACGAGGAGGTCGCCGCGGTCGCCGAAGTCCTCGCCAGCGGCTGGGTGGTGCAGGGCCCGAAGGTCGCCGCCTTCGAGCAGCTGTGGGCCGAGTTCACGGGCGCGGCGTTCGCTCGCGCCACCACCTCGTGCACCACCGCGCTGCACCTCGCGCTCCTCGCGATCGGCGTCGGCCCGGGCGACGAGGTCCTCGTCCCCGCGTTCACGTGGATCGCCACCGCGAACGCCGTGGAGTACTGCGGCGCCACGCCGGTGTTCGTCGACGTCGACGATCACACCTTCAACATCGACCCGAGCGACATCGAGCACAGGGTCGGCGAGCGCACGAAGGCGATCGTGCCGGTGCACGAGTTCGGCCTCAGCGCCGACATGCATGCGGTCATGACGATCGCCGCGGCCCGTGGGCTCCGAGTGGTGGAGGACGCGGCGTGTGCTGCGGGCAGTCGCCTCGACGGGCAGCACGTGGGGACGTTCGGCGACGTCGGCTGCTTCAGCTTCCACCCGCGCAAGGCCATCACCACCGGCGAGGGAGGGATGCTGACCACCGGCGACGAGACGACGGCCACGCTCTTCGATGTGCTGCGCTCCCACGGGGCCGAGGAGTCTGACCTCGCACGGCACGCCGGGAAGTCCGGCTTCGCGCTCCCCGAGTTCGCTCGGCTCGGCTTCAACTACCGCATGACCGATCTGCAGGCGGCGATCGGCGTCGTGCAGATGGGTCGGCTCGCCGGCATCCTCGAGGCGCGCCGGGCGCTCGCAGCACGCTACGACGAGGAGCTCAGCGGTCTGCCCGGCCTCCGACTGCCGGTGGAGCCCGGCGGGTACACCCACGTGTACCAGTCCTACGTGACCTTCGTGGAAGACGGCGGCGATGCGCGCGATCGTCTGGCGTCGACGCTCGAGGAGAAGGGCGTCGCGAGCCGGCAGGGAACGCATGCGGTCCACGCGCTCCGCTACTACCGCGACCGCTACGGCCTGTCTCCCGACGACTTCCCCCGTGCGTGGGCTGCGGACCGGCAGAGCCTCACGTTGCCCCTCTTCGCCGGCATGACCGACGAAGAGCACGCGCACGTGGTCAGCGTCGTGCGGGCTGCGTTCGCCTGAGCGCGCCGCTCAGTCCTGGAAGACGACGTCGACCCAGTAGTTGCGCGACCGCAGCGAACCGTTCGCGGGGAAGGTGGGATCGGCGCCATACGCGTACACGCCGTTGTAGCCGTCGACACCCGTCTGGAGTGCGTGCAGCGGGGGAGTGTCGACGCCGGTGGAGACGAAGAAGTCCTTGTCCTCGGCGTACCCGCCGACGTTCGTGTGGTACGACGCGATGTAGGTGGTGTCCGCTGCGATCGCGACCGGCGCGGAGAAGCTCACTTGCTGCCAGCCGGATGCGGTCTCGTCGGTGAACGTGGCCTGCGCGAGCAGCGTGCCAGTGGCGGACCAGAGGCTTCCGACGTGCGTGCCCGTGTTGGCGGATCCCTTGTAGAAGCGGACGCCGGTGATCGAGCCCGCCACGTCCGAGCGGAACTTCACCCCGATCTCCACGGCGCTCGTGTCGATCGAGCTGGCGGTCCCCGGCGTCGCGGTGTCGGCCCAGATCGAGCACGGGCAGGAGGACGGGGTCGAGACGACCTCCACGTTGACGCCGGTGCTGGCCGCTCCGAGGTTCGCCGAGTCGTCGACGGGTCGAGCCATGATCGTGGCCGGACCGGTCGTCGTTGGGGTCCAGGTGTAGCTCCATGCCTCCCGGCCGGTCGCGGGGTGCCAGGTGGCGCCCCCGTCCACCGACACGTCGACGCCACCGACCACGCCACCCGTGTCGGTCGCGGTCCCGCTGATCGTGACCGGCTCGCCGAGCGGCACCGTCGCGCCCTCAGCCGGAGCGGTGACGGTCGCGGAGGGGGCCACCACGTCGGTGGACGCGGTCGCGGGCGTGAGCGTTGGGAGAAGCGTGGCTGGTTGCACGCCCATGTCGGCGAAGAGGTTCACGGTGGCCTGCTGCATCCGGACGTCGGCGGGGGCGCTTCCGAGGTCGTGCGAGCTGTCGAGGCCCCATGACCACTGGACAGTGCCCGCGCCGAACACGAGCGCGCCGCTCGGGTGCCGGTAGAGCGTGAGGTGGTGGGTGGCCACGCCGGACCCGAAGGTGCAGCAGGTGTCGAGCAGCTTGCCGGGCACGCTGTAGCTCGCGGTCGACATCCGCACGATCCCGGGGGGGCGCGCGCCGTTGTCGACGTCCTCGTCCCACTCGTAGCCCAGCGTCCCGGCCGCGAAGGTCGCGACCTCGCCCGGAGCGAGCGTCGCGACCGAGGTGTCGCGCCAGAGGCGCATCCGGCCGTCGTCGGCAGGTACGGCGATCGCGTCGGAGCGCGGTCCGTTCACCATGAACAGCGTGCCGGTGAGCGCGTTCTCCGGCCGGCCTCCGTCCGATGGGGGGCTGAAGCGGGCGTCGCGCCACGTTCCTGTCCATGCAGGGTTCGGATCGATCTTGGCGTTCGCCTTCGACTCCTTGTACGACACGAGCGTGCGGTAGGAGGTGGTGGGCGTGGTGACGCTGCTCTCCCAGCGGGTCTTCCAGAACATCTCGTTCCCGCTGAAGAACGCGAGGTGCACGCCGGCATCACGAGCGGCCTCCACGTTCGCCCGCTGCCCGGCGGACCAGTACTCGTCGTGCCCGACCGACATGAAGACCTGGTGCTCGAGCAGCTCGGCACCTCGACGGTCCGTGTCGATGCCGGACGTGTAGCTCACGTCGTACCCGTTGGCCTCGAGGAACCGCACCATCGGGTACTCGGCGTTGAACACGGAGTCCTGCGGCGTGGTGCCGCGCGTGGTGAGCGGTCGGTTGTAGCTCACCTTGTAGGCCCGACCTGCCGGCTTGCCCACGTACAGGCTGTTGCCGCCGTAGCGGTTGTACGCCTGCCAGGTCGTGTCGGAGGTCTGGAAGAGCAGCGCCGAGCCGCTTGTGTCGTTGCGCACCACGAAGACGACGTGACTCGCGCCAGAGGTGCCGTCCTCGCGCACGAGCTTCGCGAAGTAGATGCCCGACACGGCGTTGCTCGGGATCGACCAGATCGCGGAGACCTTCCAGTTGCCGCAGTCTCTGAGGCCGGTGCTGGAGACGTACTTGCAGCCCGGTTGCGTCTGCGGCAGCGCCACCGACGGCTGCACGGTGGCGACCTTTCGCGCACCGTCGCCGCCGTAGTACCCCATCCGATAGATGTCGAGCCGGTAGTTGCTCGACGGCGTCTTGACCTTGAACACCGCCGACGCGCCGGGCGCGTAGCTGATGTCGGTCGTGAAGCCCTGGATCGTGCTCGACCCTGAGCCGACGACGTCCCACTGGCTCGACGGACTCCCCGGAAGCGAGTTCTCGCAGGCGATCACGCTCAGCACGGGTGGATCACAGGGACCCGCGGCGCTGGCCGGAACCGCAGGTGCGAGGACGGCGAGCACGGCGCCGCTCACCGCGATCGCCAGCACCGAGCGCGGCGAACGCCGCGCCCCGCGCGCGAGAAACCCGGCCGCCACGCCTCCCTTCATGGCTGGTCAGGCTACTCCGAAGAGCGCCGGCTCGCCACCGTTTGGGCGTTGTGTGCACTGGTCAACCACCCCGAGTGGCAACTTGTAACCTGCGGTCGCGATGACGACGCCTCCCGAAGACGACATCTGGACCCGCGAGTCGCCGCCGCCGGAGCGCCCGGACCCACGGGATCGCTACAAGCGTGGTCAGAGCCTGGCCGTGGCGGTTCGGGAGCTGTGGGGCGCCCGCTCCATGATCAGGAGCCTGGCGGAGCGGGAGATGCGGGCGCGCTACAAGCAGACCTACCTCGGGATCGCCTGGGCCGTCGTGACCCCGTTCCTGCTGATGGTCGTGTTCACGGTGTTCTTCAAGCGGGTCGCCGACGTCGACACCGGTGGTGCGCCATACAGCCTGTTCGCGTACCTCGGTCTGCTCCCCTGGAGCTTCTTCTCCACCTCGATGTCGCAAGGCGGCGTGAGCCTCGTCACCCACGTCCCCCTCCTCAACAAGGTGTACTGCCCGAGGGAGGTCTTCCCACTGGCGAGCGTGTGCCTCGCGATCGTCGACACCGCGATCGCCTTCACCGCCCTGCTGGTCCTCTTCGTGGTCGAGGGCTACACGCCGAAGGCCACCAGCGTCTACGTGCCCCTGCTCCTCGTCGTGCTGCTCGCGTTCACGGTCGGCGCGGTGCTGATCACCTCATCGGTGGTGGTCTACCTGCGCGACCTGCGCACGACGCTCCCGTTGATGCTGCAGCTCGGCCTGTTCGCGACGCCGGTCGCCTACGGAGTCGCGGCCATCCCTGAGCACCTCCGTGGTCTGTACGCGGCGACGAACCCGATCGTGTCGGTCATCGACGGGTTGCGACGCACGGTCCTGCTCGGGAAGCCACCCAACTGGTACCTGCTCTCGTTGAGCGCCACGACCGCGCTGATCGTGCTCGTGTTCGGCTTCTGGCTCTTCAAGCGCTTGGAGGGTGGCATTGCCGACGTTGCCTGACGGCACCATTCGGGCCACGCACCTCTGGAAGCGGTTCCGCGCCGATCGCCGGTACTCGAAGCTTCGCTACGAGATGAAGCAGCTGAGCGCTCGCCTCAGAGGCAGCGGCGAGGACAACTGGCGCTGGGCGCTGCGCGACGTCGACCTGCGCGTCGAGCCAGGCGAGTCCGTCGGCCTCCTCGGCTCGAACGGCTCGGGGAAGTCGACGCTGCTCAAGCTGCTGTGTCGCGTCATGCGACCGCACTCGGGCTCGGTGGAGGTGACCGGCCGCGTCGGCGCGCTCATCGAAGTGGTCGCAGGCATCCATCCGGATCTGTCCGGTCGCGAGAACGCGTTCCTCTACGGCACGCTCCTGGGTCTCGACCGCCCCGCGATCGCCTCACGGTTCGACCAGATTGTCGAGTTCGCCGAGCTCGGTGACGCCATCGACCGCCAGGTCAAGTTCTACTCGAGCGGCATGAAGATGCGTCTCGGCTTCTCCGTCGCCGCGTTCCTCGAGCCCGACGTGCTCCTCGTCGACGAGGTGCTCGCTGTGGGCGACGCCGCGTTCCAGCAGAAGTGCCTCGAGCGGATGCGGGTCGTGCTCGATCAGGGCACGACGCTCGTGTTCGTCTCGCACGACCTCGCCGCGATGGAGGCGGCGTGCTCGCGGGGCGTCTGGCTCCACGAAGGCGTCGAGCAGATGATCGGTCCGATCCGACCGGTGCTGTCCGCCTATCGCAGTGCCATCGAGGCGGCGGCTGAGGGCGACTGGGACCGGAGCGGGCCGGTGCGCGTCGCGAAGATGGAGATCGTCGGGCCCGAGACGATCGCCGCGCTGACCGACCAGCCCGCCACCGTCACCCTCCGGGTCGAGACCACCCAGCCGTTCTCGGCGTCGGACATCTTCCTCGGGATCAGCGAGGGACCTGCGACCCCGATCTTCCTGCTGCGCCACACCACTGCGCTGCCGCTCGGCGAGTCCACGATCCAGTGCACGATCCCTCGGCTCCCGTTGCCGAGAGGCCGCTTCTACGTGTGGGTGAGCATCGCCCATGACGGCAGCGACCTCGTGCCCTGGCATCCGGGCGCCACCTTCAACGTGCAAGGACCGTTCCTCGAGGTCGCACCGCGTGCGGTGGTGCGGCTCTCGCCCGTGCACGTGCCCGCCGAGTGGCAGGTGCTGCACTGAGAAGACCCGCTGATAGGGGCGGGGCTGGACGGGGGGCCGCTGGAACGGCGGCACTGCGCACATCGTCGCCTCGCCTGTCGGCTCGGCTCGTGTCGACCGCGGGGTCGCGCGGACGTCGCGCGCTCCGGTCCGCTCGCCGTGGGGTCGCCCGCTGGGTCCGCGCCGCGGACGCCTCCATCTCGTCGATCCGCCTCCGCACGGCTCGGCGTCAGATCCTCGTCCGTGACGATGGCGACTCGGGGCCGCTGCTCGTCGTCGTGCCCGACGGGAGGTCGTTCGGTCGGTACCTCGTCGAGATCCTGCGCGCCGAGGGCATCGGCTCCTTCGACGTCATCCCGCTGAGCCGGCTGTCCGAACCGATGCTCGCGGCGCACGACATCGTGCTGCTCGCGGAGTGTCGCGTGGACGACGCCGCCCTCGAGCTGCTCGATCGGTGGATCGCCGGGGGAGGTGGTCTCGTCGCGATGCGGCCGGACCCGCGCGTCGCGTCGCTGGTCGGCCTGCACGCCAGCGGCCCAGGTGTCGCCGACGGGCACCTCCGAGTCGACACCTCTTGCCCCCCCGGCGCCGGGATCAGTGATCGCGTGATGCAGTTCCACGGACCGGCCGATCGCTACGACCTGGACGGGGCCGTGGCGGTCGCAGCGCTCGTCGAGCACGACGGCAGCTCGCGGCGCGCCCCCGCGGTGACGCGCTTCCAGGCAACCGAGCGCGGCGGCGTCGCGTTCGCGTTCGCCTACGACCTCGCGCGCTCGGTCGTCTACACGCGCCAGGGCAACCCGTCATGGGCGGGTCAGAACCGCGACGGCGACCTCGTCGTGCGCTCGAACGACCTCTTCTTCGGTGGAGCGCACCACGACGCACAACCCGACTGGGTCGACCGTGACCTGCGCGACCTGCCGCAGGCCGACGAGCAGCAGCGCCTCCTCGTGAACATCCTGCACGAGCTGAGTCGTGACCGGCCGCTCGCCAGGTTCTGGTACCTGCCGCGCGGCCTGCGGGCGGCCGTGGTGATGACCGGCGACGATCACGGTGGCAACGGCACGTCGGATCGCTTCGACGAGTACCGCCAGATCGATCCGGTCGACGGATCGGCCGAGCACTGGGGATGCGTCAGGGCGACGTCCTATGTGGTTCCCGAGACGCCGCTCACCGACGCCGCCGCGGCTGAGCTGGTCCGCCAGGGGTTCGAGATCTCGGTGCACGTGACGACCGAGGACGACCGGTTCACGCCCGGGTCGTTGCACCGCGATCTTCGACGCGAGCTGAAGGCCTTCCGTCGGCGCTTCCCGAGCCTCCCGGCGCCGGTGTCTCACCGAGCGCACTGCGTGCCGTGGAGCGACTGGTCCACGCTGCCCGAGGTGGAGCGCGTGCACGGGATCCGGCTGGACACGAACTACTACTACTTCCCCGCCACCTGGGTGGAGGATCGACCCGGGCTGTTCACGGGTTCTGGGCTCCCGATGCGCTTCGCCACCGTCGAGGGCGACGTGATCGACTGCTACCAGGCGGTCACGCAGCTCACGGACGAGTCCGCGCAGACCTACCCCACCACCATCGAGACGCTCCTCGATCGTGCGATCGATCCGGACGGGCACGTCGCCGTGCTCACAGCCAACATGCACACCGACCTCGCCGCGTCGAACGGGGCCGACGCGATCGTGGTCGCCGCAAGGGCGCGCGGCGTGCCGGTGATCTCGGCCGCGCAGCTGCTCCGGTGGATCGACGCGCGCGCGGGTTCGACGATCGGCCAGGCGCGGCGCACCGCCCGTTCGATCACGGCGACGGTCCGGGTTCATCCTGACGCGCACGGCCTCGTTGCCCTCGTCCCGCTCGGCGCGGACCAGCGCGCCGCCGTCTCCGTCACGTGCGGCGACCGGGCCGTGTCCTTCACCCACCAGGTCCACGCGGGAGTCACGCACGTGGCGTTCCCCGCCGAGTCCGGCACCTACGCGATCTCGTGCTCCTCCGAACCGACGAGCGATCCGCTCGAGGGCGATCCGCGCCCGCCCATCGGCGACCGGCCGGACGCGCCCGATCGCATCGAGCCGGTGCGCCACTCGACCTGCGAGGACTTCGCCGGCGGAGAGCTGGACGGCACCCGCGTGAGCGGCGCGCACGGAGGGTGCATCGTGCTGCGCCCGCATCAGGGCTTCGACCTCGCGGTCGATGACCCGGTGGAAGCACTCGACGGCTGGCGCGTGCGCACCGAGGCCGGCGGCGCAGCGGAGATCATCGACCGCGCGCTGAGGCTGCGGCGCGGCGTCGTCGAGGCCGAGGACCTCCTCACGCCGGGACGCGCGATCGAGATCGTCGCCACGCTCTCGCCAAACGCGGGACAGAGGTTCGGCCTTGTCGCCGACGGCATGGTGGCCGCGTTCACCGCCGGTCCTGCGGGCGAGCTCGTCGTCCTCGCGGGCAGCGAGCCCTCGTTGCGCACCGCGTCGGTCCCCGGCCCGTGGACGAGCGGCCCACATCGCTTCACGATCTACTGGGCGGAGGGCCTCGTCAGCTTCCTCGTTGACGGCGTTCCCGTCGTTCGGCACCGCCTGGCGCTCGGAAGCCCGCTCCGTCCGACGCTCGAGGTCACGGGCGCCGATGTGGACCTGGCCGTCCACCGGATCAGGATCTCCCCATACCCGTCGACCGCCACGTACACGTCCCGAGTGGTCGACGCCGGCCGTGCGGTGCGTTGGGGCCGCGCGTCGGTCGTCGCGATCGCGCAGTCGATGACCGCCGCACGCGTCTCGCTGCGGACCGGGGCCACACCAGTGTCGGACGCCACCTGGTCGGGGTGGCACCTCGCGGATCTGACCGGTGGGTCGCCGACGGGCCGTGCTCGCTACGCGCAGTATCGACTGCACCTGTCGACGGCTTGGCAGGTCTCACCGGAGGTGCAGGCCGTGACCCTCGAACGCTTCGCGTGACGGCGGTTCAGCGCGCGACAGCGTCGCCACTCGATCGGGCGAGCGCGACGCCTTCGCGCGCCGCCCCCAGCCATCGGAGCATCTGGCTGGCCCGCCGCATCCGTCGCCCAGGCGCCCGACGCGACGGAAGCGCGGGTACCAGCATGCCGACGGCGTTCACCGCTCCACGCCACGCGTGCAGACCCGCACGGGCGAGCAGCCGGCGCGTCGGCATCGGCCCGTTCGCGATGAGGCCCATGGCGATGTCGGATCGTCCCTGCGCCCACGACCGACGGAGGAACCACATCCGTCGCGTCCGCTCGGGCAGCACGTAGTGGTGGACGACGGCATCCGGGACGTAGTCGACCCGGCCACCGCACCTGCACACCCGCAGGAAGAGGTCCTTCTCCTCACCGGAGATCAGGTCGCGGCCGCGTCGGCCGAGCGCCACGGAGAACCCGCCGAGCTGCATGAGGGTCTCGCGCCGGATTGCCATGTTCGCGCCGTACGGGTACTCCGGGAACCGCAAGGGCCGCGCGGTGTCGCCCAGGTTGAGGCCCGAGTAGTAGGTCTCCAACGAAGCCGGCACCCAGGTGGGCCGCGCCTCTGGCCAGCGCAGGTAGATCCGTCCACCCGTGGCGACGGGGCGGGGAGGCGACGCGAGCTGCCGAAGGTGGGCCTCGAGGAGACCCGGCTCTGCCACCGCGTCGTCGTCCATGAACAGCAAGACGTCCGCGAGCGCTTCGCGCGTGCCACGGTTGCGAGCATGCGAGAGGCCCATCACCGGTTCGTGCACCACGCGGAGGTTCGACATGGTCGCAGCGACGCCAGCGAGCGCCTCGGCGACCGACCCGGTGCCGTTGTCGACCACGATGACCTCGAACTCAGACTGCGCGATCGTCTGGTGCTCGAGGCTCGAGACCGCCATGCGAACGTGGTCGAGCCGGTCGAGCGTGCAGATGATCACGCTGATCGCAGGGCTCACGCTCGACACCACATCGCGGCATGCTACGAGGACGGGTCATGCACGTTGCCATCTGCGCGCTGACGCTCCATCGGCCCGCCGGCCTCCGGGCGCTGCTCGATGCACTGGCCGCTCTGGACCAGCCGGCCGCGGCCGAGCTGGAGGTCATCATCGTCGACAACGACGCCAACCGATCCGCCGAGCCCATCGTGACGACCGCCGCGCTCGCGATGCCGTTTCCGCTGCGCTACGTCGTCGAGCCGCGCCGGGGCATTGCCGAGGGACGCAACCGCGCCGTCACGGTCGCGCTCGATGGCGGCGCCGACGTCGTCGCGTTCATCGACGACGACGAAGTGCCGTCACCGTCCTGGCTGGTCGAGCTGCTACGCGTCCAAGCGGTGAGCGGCGCTGACGTCGTGACCGGTCCCGTGCGCCCCGTCTTCGACCAACCACCGCCGCGCTGGGCCGTCGCGGGTTCGTTCTTCGAACGTCCTCGCTTCGCGACCGGCACATCGCTCACCTACGCACGCACGAGCAACGTGCTGGTGTCCTCGACCCTGCTGCGCGAGCCGTGGCCGCCCTTCGACGAGCGGTTCGGGCGCAGCGGGGGAGAGGACACGCACTTCTTCATGCGCGCGCGCCTGGCAGGTGCGCGGATCGTGTGGGCCGACGAGGCGGTCGTGGACGAGCTCGTGCCAGCCTCCCGTGTGTCCGCGGGCTGGCTGGTCCGGCGCGCGTACCGGCGTGGCAACACGTTGAGCCTCTGTCTGCGGGACCTGCGTGACTCGTGGCCGAACCGCGGGCGTCGCGTCGTGCGGGCGGGAGTCGAGGTCCTGCTCGGGTCGGCTCGGCTGGTGGC
>JBQTHC010000030.1:0-7966 GCA_052390255.1 Microthrixaceae bacterium | reverse complement strand
GGGGGGGGGTTGGGCCACCGCCCCCTTCGCCCCCCCCGCCCCCGTCACCCGCCCCGGCCGGCGGCGGGGCCCTCGCCGCGTCTGGGTCCGCGGTCCGGAAGCGAGCGGCCCGTACCTTTTCGCCCATGACCGAACCCGTGGTGGACCCGCCGGCAACGTCCTTCCTCGACTCGCTCGGGCCGCGAGGTCGGCGGCGCGCTGAGCCCCGGGCGTCGATCGCGATCGCCGGCGCCGGCTGTGCGCTCGGCGTGCTCGGCGTGATGATCGTGGCCGGCGACACCGGCGCATCCGACGGCGACTTCAACCGAGCACCGGGCATCCTGCTGTCCGCCCTCGTGGTCGCCGCAGGGTTCTTCGTGCTCACCGCTGTGCGCGAGGGACCGCTCGCGACCGCCGGCGCCGCGGCGGCCGCCCTCGGCGTGCCGCCGCTGGTCTTCTTCCTGACCTACAGCCAGAACGACTTCCCGCCCTACTCGACCGATGCCATCCTCATCGTGTCGACGGTGACGTGGCTCGCCGCCTACGCGATCGGACCTGGGCGCGGCCGTCCCTTCTTCCTCGGCGCCGGCCTCATCGGGCTCTGGTTCACGCTGCTCCAGCTCACCGAGCAGGTCTTCGAGACGCCGTTCGGCATGATGGGCATGTTCGGCGGCGGGTTCGAGAGCACGACGTACGACTACAGCGGACCCGGCATGGACGGTTCGGGCATGGACGGTTCGGGCATGGAGTTGTTTGGCGGTACGGGGATGGACGGCCCGATGTTCGACATGCCCGACCCCACGACGCTCGGCCTGCTCTCGATCGCACTGGGCATCGCGTTCCTCGTCATGTGCCGCTGGCTCGACACGCGCGGCCACCACGGTGCCGCCACGCCGTTCGCGTTCGCCACGCTGCCGACGCTCTACACCGGCGCGACCTTCCTGGTCGACGACCTCGAGCAGGCCGGCACGGGGCTTCTCGTGATGGTGCTCGGCGGCGCGCTCGCCTGGCACGGTGCATCGTTGGGTCGACGGATCACGACGTGGACCGGAGGGGCCGCTGGCGCGATCGGCGCGGCCGTGTTCCTCGGCGACATGACCGACGACGCCACCGTCGGCGGCATGCTGTTCATCGCTGCTGGCATCGGTCTCGTGGCTGCGGGCCACGCCGTGGCGACGGCGCTCGGTGAGGCCGACGAGATGACCGTCACCGTGGGGCCTGGCGCGGTCGCCGTCACCACCGTCCCCGCGCCCCCCTCTGCGCCTCCTCCCGTCGACCACACCTCCCAGTGGGCCCCACCACCGTCGGACCCACCACCCCCACCCACGCCGCCGCCCCCGCCCTCCTGAGCCCGGGGTCGTGTCACGGAAACCGCGGCAACGTCCCCGATCTCGTGACACGACCGAGCGCACGTTGGCTCCGTGTCACGAAGACGGCGGCGACGTCACCGATCTCGTGACACGACCCGGGCGTGGGAGTGCCGATCAGGTCAGGGGCGGGTCGACGCAGCCAGCCGCACCGCCACCCGACCCGGCGGGCTCGGTGCGGGGGTACGGCTCGAGGAAGCCGGAGCCGGGGTCGGTTGTGGTGACGTAGCGGACGATCGCGCGAGTGAACGCTCCCGCCTCGACCGCCTGGAAGGCAGGATCGACGAGGAGCGCCTCCTCTGGCGGGTTGCTGATGAACGCAGCCTCCGAGAGGACGGCGGTGACGCCCGCGCTGCCGTGGAGGATGCCGTAGTAGTCGGTGCCGTCGCCGCGGAGTCGGTACTTGGCCCCCGCATCACGATCCGCGACCCAATCGACGTCGTAGCGCGAGAAGGCGGCCACGAGCTCCTCGTAGATCAGGCCCGACGCACGCTTCGAGTCGGCGGAGGCGATCTGGCGATACGTCTCGGCGCCCGGCGTGGCCCGGTGCTCGTCCGGCGCGGCGTTGTGGTGGATCGACAGGAACAGCACCGGGTGCAGCGCCTTGGCGATGGCGGTGCGACTGGCGAGCGTGATGCGGTAGTCGCCCGTCCGGGTGAGCACGACCGTGGCGCCCTGCGCCTCGAGCTGCCGCTTGGCCTCCTTGGCGATCGCCAGGTTCACGTCCTTCTCGGTCGCGCCACCCGGACCCACTGCACCGGGTTCGTCGCCGCCGTGACCTGGGTCGAGCACCACGGTCGCGCCGGCGAGTGCCGTTCCGGTGACCGACACCTCGCGCCCGCAGGGCGAACGGGCGAGGTAGCGGCCAGCGCCCGAGCTCGACAGGACCGCCAGCACGACGCCGTTGGGTGTCGTCACCGCCCGAGCCGTGCCGTCGGCCCTGATCGCAGGCCAGGGAACCCGAGGCGCAGTCGTCGAGGTGGTGACCGTCGCAGTCGTCGAGGTGGCGACCGTCGTGGTCGTCGTCGCGGACGCTGCGGTCGACGTCGTCGTCGACGCGGCAACGCGGGCGGGCTCGTCGGAGCGAACGACGATCGCGACGATCCCGGCGAGGATCAGCGCTGCGACCACCGCGGCGAGCCCCCGGCGCGTCCATTGAGCCATGCCGCACAGGTTGGCATGGCCCCGCAACGCCCGGGACTCGGCGAGTGGGTCTCACGTAGGGTTCGCCGCATGACCCCCGAGGAAGTGCTCGTGAAGTACGGCCGCGCGTGGTTCGAGCGCGATCGAGACCAACGCATCGAGACACTCCGCCTCGCTTGCGCCGAGGACATCGTCTTCATGGACCCGAACCTCGGGCGCCTCAACGGCCTCGAGGAGGTCGCCGACATGATCGGCGGCTACATGAACCCGGCCATGGAGGGCCACGACGACGAGGCGCGCGAAGAGCACGCCCGCGGCATGTCAGGGTCGGGGGTGTCGGTGGAGGTGGTCACGCCGATCGAGTCGTTCCACCGCTTCTACCGCTACTCCTACATCTGGCACTTCCCAGACGGCTCGCAGTCGGGCGGCACGTCGTTCTGCGAGCAAGGGCCCGACGGTCGCATCCGCCTCATCACCGTCTGGCCCGGATCGGATCACTTCCCGATCCCGGTCTCGCAACGAGGCTGACTACAGGCTGTTCACGACCTCGACCATGAGCGTGCCGGCCTCGGTTGGGTTCTGGCCGACCCGCACGCCCGCGGCGCGCAGCGCCTCCTGCTTCGCCGCCGCGGTGCCCTTGCCTCCCGACACGATGGCGCCTGCGTGGCCCATCTTCTTGCCTGGGGGCGCGTTGACGCCCGCCACGTAGGAGACGACCGGCTTGGTCATCTTGTCGGCGATGAACGCGGCGGCCTCCTCCTCGGCTGAGCCGCCGATCTCACCGATCATCATCACCGCACGAGTCTCCGGGTCGGCCTCGAAGGCCTGGAGGCAGTCGATGAAGCTGGTGCCGGGCACGGGGTCGCCACCGATCCCCACGCAGGTGGTGACACCGATGTCGTTGAGCTTGAGCTCGTAGAGGGCCTGGTACGTCAGGGTCCCGGAGCGACTCACGATGCCCACGTTCGGTCGCCCCACGACGGGCGCCTTGGCGATGTGGCCCGCGGTGATCCCGATGTTGCACTTGCCCGGGCTGATGATGCCCGGGCAGTTCGGACCCAGGAGCTGCACGTCGGGATGGCTCCGCTTGAGCTCGTTGTAGAACCACGCCTCGTCGTGCGCGGGCACGCCCTCGGTGATCGCGACGATGAAGTGCACACCGCCCTCCGCGGCCTCGATCACGGCATCCTTCACGCCGGGTGCGGGGATGAAGATGCACGACGCGGTGGCGCCGGTGGCCTCGACCGCGTCGGCGACGGTGGCGTAGACGGGTACGCCGTCGACGTCGGTGCCCGCCTTCTTCGGGTTGGTGCCGGCGACGACCTGCGTGCCGTAGTCGCGGTTGAGCAGGCCGTAGAACCGACCCTGCGAGCCGGTGAGGCCCTGGTAGACGACCTTCGTCGTCTCGTCCACGAAGATTGCCATTGGTCTGCTCTCCTACTTCGCGGCGAGGGCGACGGCGGACTGCGCTGCCTCGACCATGGTGGGGGCCATCTGCAGTGCATCGGACAGGTGGGGTTCGAGGATCGCTCGGCCCTCGTCGGCGGTGGTGCCGTCGAGCCTGATCACGATCGGCACGTCGATGTGGACGCGCCCCATCGCAGTGACGATCCCGTTCGACCTCGTCGCCCTTGGTGATGCCACCGAAGATGTTGATGAAGATCGCCTTCACCTTCGGGTCGTTGTTGATGACCTCCAACGCGCCGGCCATCACGTCGGCGTTGGCGCCACCACCGATGTCGAGGAAGTTCGCGGGCGCTCCACCGACCTGGCTGACGATGTCGACGGTGCTCATCGCGAGCCCGGCGCCGTTGGCGATGATGCCGACGCTGCCGTCGAGGCCAACGTACTGGAGGCCCTTGTCGTGCGCAGCCTGCTCGCGCTCGTCGCGCACCTGCGTGGCCTCGTAGACGGCGTAGTCCGGGTGGCGGAACGTGGAGCTGTCGTCGAGGGTGACCTTCGCGTCGAGCGCGTGCACCTCGCCCGTGGGCTTGAGGATGAGCGGGTTGATCTCGGTGAGGTCGGCGTCGCCGTCGGTGTATGCCGTGTAGAGCTGGCGGAGGATGTCGACCGCGCCCTCGGTGGCCGCCGGATCGAGCTTGGCCTCGGCAACCCAGGCCCGGGCAGCCGCCTCGCTGAGCCCGTCGACGGGATCGATCCAGATCTTCGCGATCGCATCCGGGTCGGTCTCGGCGACGGCCTCGATCTCGACCCCACCTTGCGCGGAGAGCATCCCGAGGTGCTTCTTCGCCGAGCGGTCGAGCGTGAAGCTGGCGTAGTACTCCTGGGCGATGTCCGAGGCGAGCTCGATCCAGAGCACCTCGACGACGTGGCCCTTGATGTCCATGCCGAGGATGTTCGACGCATGCGTGCGCGTCTCGGTGGCGTCGTTCGCGAGCTTGATGCCGCCGGCCTTGCCGCGCCCGCCGACCTGGACCTGCGCCTTCACCACGACCGGGTAGCCGATCCGCTCCGCAGCCGCGACCGCGTCGTCCACCGTGGTGACCGCCTCGCCGGGTGACACGGGGATCCCGTAGCTCGCGAAGAACTGCTTGCCCTGGTACTCGTAGAGATCCATGCGGTGGCCACTCGGTTTCCGACGTCGGGTCAGGTCGGCCGATACTAGGGGCGTGCCGCTCACCCACTGCCAGTCGAGACGGACCCTGTAGTGCCTGTCGCGCAGAGCCGAGGACACGCGGGCAAGGCGCTGCTGGTGGCCGGTGTCGGCGTCGCCGTGGCCCTCGGGCTGGCGTTCCTGGTGGCGAACGCCGCCAGCAAGGGCAAGGTCGACATCCGCCTCGGTGACGACCGGTTCAACGCAGGTCAGATCGAGAACATCAGCGAGGCCATCGCGGAGGAGGACGGGCTCCCCCTGCTCTTCCAGGACCTCGCAGGCCGCAGCCGCAACCTCTACGTGCAGCACCTGGAAACGAACCCGCGCGAAGGGTGGGTGGCGTTCAGCGCGTTCGACCCAGACCGCCCCGAGTGCGCCGTGACGATCGACCGGCGCGAGAAGGTCCTGGTGAACGCGTGCGACTCGAAGGTGACGTATCCCCTCGACGGCACCGGCCTGCGCTACTACCCGACCGCCGTGGAGGGCAACCGGCTCTGGGTCGACATCAACGAGCGGTCCACCACCACCACGGAGGGCTGACCAACCAACGTCTGTGAACCCTGACGTCCGCATTGCGGACGTACCCGTTCACAGACGTCGCGAGAGCTCGTCGATGATGCGGCGGGTGACCGCCGTGGTGATGGCCGCGGAGTCGTCGGTGACCGGAACCGACACGAGCAGCTCGGTGATCGCGTCGTCGCCGGACTGCACGACCAGCAGGGAGATCGTCGCGACCCCCTGGACCGAGTGACCGTCCGGATCGATCGCATGCCAGCGCACCGTCATCCGCACGGTTCCCGATGACAGCCACACGGCGTTCTCTGCACGGACCGCGGTGAGCGCGATCCCGCGGTCGCACAGCGCGGCACGGATCGCCGCGGAGAGGACTCCGTCGATCCGCGGGTCTGCGAAGCGCGCGGCGAGATCCGCGATCGGGCGATCGACGTAGCCGCTCAACGACGCCATGCAGGTGGGCGGCTCGGCGAGCAGACGATCGACGGTCACGGGCGCCTCCATGCTTGGGGACGCCTTCATCGTGCGCCCCCAGGCTTCGGGCTTCCAGGGCCGAAGGTCCCGCGAGCTCGAGTCTGTGAACGGCAGTGACCGCAATGCGGACGTCAGGGTTCACAGACGTTGGTTGGTGTCAGTCGAACAGCGCGAGCACGGCCGCCTTCTGGACCTTGCTCGTACCGGTGCGCGGCAGCTCGTCGACCGCGACGAAGCGCTTCGGCACCTTGTAGTCAGCCAGGTGCTGCTTCGACCAGGAGGGCAGCTTCGCCTTGGCAACGCTCACCCCGTCGCGCAGGCGCACCGCGGCCACGGGGATCTCGCCCATCCGCTCGTCGGGGAGACCGACCACGACGGCCTCGAGCACATCGGGATGCTGCTCGAGGGCGTGCTCCACCTCGAGCGCGTAGACGGAGTAGCCGCCGTGCTTGATGACGTGCTTGCTGCGTCCCTCGAACACGAGGAGCCCGAGCGGACCCTTGCGGGCGAGGTCGCCGGTGCGCAGCCAGCCGTCGTCGGTCAGCACGGCCGCGGTCGCCTCGTCGTCGCCCCAGTACGCCTTGAGGACTCCCGGACCCTTCACCTGGAGCTCGCCGACCGCTCCACCACGCACCTCGGCACCGTGCTCGTCGACGATCCGCATCTCGTAGCCGGGCAGCGCGAAGCCGAGCGCCTCGCCGAGCGGCCCGGTACCCGCGCCGAGGAACGGCGGCGAGACCTTGGCGGCGACGCCGCCGCCCACCTCGACCATCCCGTAGCCCTCCGCGAAGGTCGCCTGGCCGAGCGCCCCCAACACGGGCACCGTGATCGTCGCCCCCATCCGCTTGAACCGCTCGGCCAGCTCAGGCGGCATCGAGTCGGCGCCAGAACCCCACACGCGAACGCTCGTCAGGTCGCGCGTCGCGGCGTGGGCCTCGTCGAGCATCCGGTACATCGCGGGCACGCCGACGAAGATCGTGGCGCGACGCTGCTCGATCGCGTCGAGCACCCGGACAGGGTGAAAGCGCGGGAGCAGGTAGGTCGGGATCCCCGCGAACGCGAGTCCGATGAGCACCGCGAACCCCATGATGTGCGAGACCGGGAGTGCGATGACCGCCTCGTCTCGGTGGAAGCGCGTCGGCCACATCGCTGCTGCGGATGCCTGGCCGACGAGTGCCCGATGCGTGAGCGCCGCGCCCTTCGGCGAGCCCGTCGTGCCGGACGTGTAGAACAGCGCCGCGACGTCCGCCGCTTCAGCCGGGTGCGCCTCCATCATCGGAGTGCCCTGGTCGACCTCAGCGGCGCTGCGCAGCACGAGGGTGGCGCCGGAGTCGGCCACCACGTGGTCGATCTCCTCGCGGCGCATCTGGCCGTTGACGGGCGCGGGGATCGCGCCGGCGCGGGCAGCCGCGAAGCACAGGAGGAGCTGCTCGTAGCCGTTCGGGGTGGCGACGACCACGACGTCGCCGGGTGAGGTCCGCTCCGCAATCCCGCCAGCCCAGCGCCGCACCCGCTTCGCCGCCTGGAGGTAGGTGAGCGACAGGCCGCCGTCGGCCTCGTTGACGAGGTGCCGGTCGCCGTGGACGCGCTCGAGGCGGTCCATGAGCGTTCCGAGGGTTTGATCCCTCCGTAGGAGCAGAGCCGCCCGCTCGATCGTCCTCGACATCGCCACCCGGTCTATCTGGCACGGCTCCACGCCCGCCACCTGGGGCCGCAGCCGATCAGCCCTCAGACTCGGCCCGCGGCGACCTCCGGTCGAACGCAGTACGCACCATCGGAGAACCCGCTCGGTCGGATGCCCAGCGCCTGGTTGAGACGAGCGCGCTGGTTCTCCCAACCGATCACGGCTGCG
Organism: Microthrixaceae bacterium; assembly: GCA_052390255.1. Lineage (GTDB taxonomy): Bacteria > Actinomycetota > Acidimicrobiia > Acidimicrobiales > VFJN01 > VFJN01. The sequence continues at coordinate 24 of JBQTHC010000030.1, read as the reverse complement.
AGCTCGACGTAGCCGGCCCGCGAC